>DASTIG010000201.1:0-50052 GCA_035717785.1 Candidatus Limnocylindrales bacterium | reverse complement strand
CCGCGCGCGAGCGATCGAGAACGGCGCGTGGGTCCTGGCCCCTGGCCAGTCGGGCGGACCGCCGGGCCAACCCGCGTTCGGGCGGTCGATGGTCATCGATCCGTGGGGCACCGTGGTCGCCCAGGCTTCCGACGGAGTTGGCATCATCCGGGCGGACGTGGAGACGGACCGCGTGGCCGCGGTCCGTCGTCAGATCCCATCGCTGGCCAACCGGCGGCCGGAGACCTACCGGTTGACGTAGGCGGCCCGCGGCCGCCGCTCCGTCACTTCACGAGCTGGATCCCGATCGCGCCGGCCCCTTGGATCGGGCCGCCTGTCACTGGACCCTTCGAGACGTAGCGGACGAACCAACCGGCCATGCAACTGCTGCTCCCGTTGCCGGCGATCGGGATGAGGGTCGTCCCGTTGCCCTCGCACGCCAGGTTCTGTCCGCCGTTCTGGTCGGACATGTAGTCGAGGTAGAAGGCGACGACCCGGATGACGTGATAGGTCGCGTTACTTCCGCCTGTCGTCGTGCACTCGCCGTCGCAGATCGGGATGAGCACGGGCCCGCCCGCCTTGGCGTTGACCTCGTCGACCATCTCCTTGGCACAGTTGTTGCCGTTGTCCGACTGGACCTCCAGCGGAAAGGCTGCGAACTGCGTCTTGAAGTTGCTGGTCACCTCGTCGTCGCAGTTGTTCATGGTGCCGTCGAGGTCGAGGAGCATGAACGAGCCGGCGCCCGTCTTGCACAGAGGCACGATGTACTCCTGGCCCTCGGGATTCTCGTCGGCGTCGGGCCCGTCGGGGTCGCTCATCTGCCAGCTGACCTCACCGGTGCCCAGGTCGCCGTTCGTCTCGCAGTCGACGATGTTGACGGGGAAGACGACGGGGAGGATCGGGCCACCGGACAGGGCGCCGGTCACCGCGGTCGCTTCCGCGGACGACGTGAACTGGTTGAACCCGAGGACACCGGCAAAGGTAGTCCCATAGGCCTGGGCACCATACGCTTGGACGCCTTGCGCCCCAGGGGGGATCACGCCATCGCCGACACGCGCTGCGGCACCGACGCTACCGACTGGCGCACCGCCGCTATTGAGCAGCTGGCCGGTCCAGTCCGTGTAGTACCCGAGATGTGAGGAAAGGCCGTTCGCGGTGGCGACGGTCGTCATCGATGCGGCGACCTGGGAATCGGTCTTTGTGAGGCCGGCCAGTCGCTCCGACAGGACCGACGCGCCAGCATTGGCCACGGCATCGGAGCCGTTCTGCGCCTCACGCTGATTGGCATAGGCATTCCCGGCCTCGAGGACCAGCGCGATGCCGCCGATCAGCGAGACCATGGCGAGCGCGGCGATGACGATCACCTGGCCGCGTGGCTGCCGGGTGGCACTGTGGCGGGGCATCGGTATTCCTCTCATGGTTGCTTGGGACAGTTGGCGGCGGCGACGCCATCGGTCGGGTTCAGCGGACAGCTGTACTCGACCGAGAGCACCGAACGGGCGGTGAACGTCACGCCGTTCTTGAAGACGATGTTCGCGATGAGCGGCGTGATCGGCTGATACGTCGCCTCGAAGCTCACGACCGCGAGACAACCGACGGCGATGAGGGCGCACTGTGAGGACGTGTTGGGCGTCCCGTCGACGTTGACCTGATAGAAGTCCACCTGGACGCTCGGATCGTTCAGCTCGACGATCGCAGTCTGTTGCTTGGCGCGCGCCACGATGCTCGGCTTGTACTGATTGACGATCGCCATCCGAGCGCCTTCTCGTGCGGCGTTCGTAAGCGTGTTGTAGGCGAAAACCGCGCGACCGAGATCGAAGATCGCCACGAGCACCAGGATGAAGATCGGCAGGACAAGGGCGAACTCGACGAGGGCCTGCCCGCGCCTCGTGCCGCTGGCGCGTCGATGGAAGATGTTCATGTCCTGTTCACCGTCACGCTGCTGCTGCATGGGACCTGTGATGCGGCCGTTATCGACTGGTAGTTGATGAGGTAGTTGCCACTCGGCGCGCCCGGGACGTTGCTGACGGTCCCGGTAAAGCCGGCTCCAGTCCACACGCCCTGCGCGTCGTTGCGCCGCACCCCGTTGAGACTCGGGACCGTGCATAGGGGTGTCCCGAACGAGATCGTCTTGGTCGTGGAGACCGGGCCGGTCGGATAGGTCACGGTGAGCGTCACGTCATACGAGCCAGGTGCGCTGTACCCGTGGCTGACGGTCGTCCCGGTCCCGGTGCCCTGACCGGCTCCGAACGTCCAGTCATAGCTCGTGCCGCCCGGCGACGAGGCGTCAGTGAAGTCCACCGTCGCGGGTGCGTTCGGACCCGAAGCGACGTACGTGAAGTCGACGTCCGTGGGCGCCACGACCGTCACGCCCATGGATTCGGTGCTCTCTCCCCATGCGTTCCTCACGGTCAAGGTCACGATGTACGTGCCCGGGAATTGGAAGATGTGGTCCGGAGGGTCCTGGAGCGACGACGTCGTGCCGTCGTCGGGAAATGTCCAGAGCCACTCGGTCGGGCTGCCGCCGGAGGTGTCGCGAAAATCCACGGTGAACGGGACGGTCCCACTCAGGGACGACGGCGCGAAGGTCCCGTTGCCCATGAACGCGGCTGTCGGGGGGCTGCCGGTTGGGCCGCCACCACTCAGCGACGTCATCCCGGTGCTGACCGGGAAGACCGAGGATGCGGAGACCGCGATGGATCCGCCCAGGACGTCCTTGATCCCCGGCGTGATGAGTGCGAAGGTGCAGGACAGCTGGACCGACGCGGAGTCGCCGATATCATCGGCAGCGCCATTGCCATCGGTATCGATGAACGTCGGGTTGGGCGCGGTCGCGACGCCGCCGACCGTCGGCAGCCGGCAGTTCGTGGCCGAGGCGTCGTTTCGGATCTGGTTCTGGTACTGGGCCTTGACGCTCGCGTCGCCACCCGGTTGCCACGCCGTCGGGTTGCTGGCGGCGAGGTTCGCCCCGATACGGCTCATGCTCTGGAGGTTGATCCAGCCCAGGTAGACGCGCCCGAAGTCGAGCGCCACGAGCGTCAGGAACAGCAGGATCGGCAGGACGATCGCGAACTCGACGAGGCTCTGGCCTCGGCGGCGGCGGTGGCGGTCGTTGCCGTGCCCGTTGGCGGGTCGCATGAAGCGCATCTAGGGATCCCTGGGTGCGGATTGGAGAAGACGCCGCCGATGCTCGGCGTGGCACCTTTCACGGTCCCTTGAATCGGTGCGCGACTGCATAGCCCGGACGGGCTAATCCGGGGCGCCGATGGTCAGGCGGGTCGCGCCCTCGCGATGGCGCGAGCCGCCTCATCGCCGGGCGGGAATCGAGAGAGCCGCGCCCCCCGACGCGGCTCTCCGAGGTCCGATCGGCGCCCCCAGCGCCGGCAGGCTACTTGATGAGCTGGACCGAGAACGTGGTCCCGACCGGGCATCCTCCCGGCGGGCAGGGCCCGGTCACAGTTCCCTCCGTGATGAAGGTGATGAACGCACCCTTGAGGCACTCTTTGGCATTCGTCACCCCGCACTCGGCGGTGTTGTTGCCGTTCACGAAAGCCCCTTTCGGAGCGGCGAGCTGGAACGAGAGGAACTTCGTGACGTGATACCACTGGTTGGTGCCGGCGCCGCCGACGTTCGCATCCGGGCAGCCGCTGATCAGGGTGTTCGTAGGCTCTGTGTTGCAGGTGCTGTCGAAGAACGGCAGGAGCACGGGCTCGCCCGCATAGGTATTCAAGGCGTCCTCGACCTGCTTGGCGCTGATATCACCCGTCTGGGTGACGTATTGCCAAGAAGGCAGCGGGACCGACACCGGTGGAGGGTTGAGGATCACGTCCGTGATCTCACTTGCCCCACCCGCCGGCGGCGTCCAGTCCAGCCAGCCCACACTGCCGGGATTGCCTCCGCAGATCGGCAGGACGATCGCTTGCCCAGTCGCCCATTGTTGGGGTGGATCGACCGGCAGGGTCTTGCCTGTGTTCGTACATGCGAAGACGGTAACGGGGAATGTGACCGGGAGGAGGTTGCACCCCTGGAGCGTATCCAGACAGCCGGACGACGGTCCCGCCACGGCGGTCGCATCCTGCATGATGGTCCATTCGGTCAGGCCGACCACCCGGACCAGGAACGTGCCTTGCAGGCGTGTCGCCGTCACCCGCACCCCCGCGGCATTGGCCGGGATCGATCCGCCGGCGACCACCGGTGGATCGCCCGAGAGCGGGTTCCCTTGCCAGTCGGTGTAGTGCGCCTGGCCGTTACCGATCGTCACGTCGTTGGTGGTCGCGGTCGCTTGGATGGCGTTCCAGACATCGAACCCGGTGTTCGTGGACGCGGCGCCCTCTGCCTGGTGCTTGCCGAGCACCACGGCGCCGGCTCGGGCCGAGGCATCTGCGCCATTTTGGGCGTTACGCTGCTGCGCCCACGCGAAGCCAACATCGATGATCAGGCCGACGCCCAGGATGATCGCGACAAGGCCCCCGGCGAAGATGACGATGGCCTGCCCGCGAGATCGACTCCGGTGGGTGGTAGGCATCTCGGTGGATCCCCTCTTAAGCTTCATGGCGCCGAGAACGCCCGCTCGACTCGCATCTCGGTCGTGGACGACAACTGGATCGGCCCGATGAGCGAGCCGATGATCGGCGTGATGGCGCCCCATTCGTGGTCGACCTTCACTTGCGCCGTGCAGCCGACCTGGACGGTGCCGGGGCAGTCCGGCAGGGTGAAGGCGACATCGATCGCGTCCGGGTTGAGGCCGAGGGCTGATCGCTTCCCCTCGGCGACAACCCCGGCCACATCCTGATTCACGATCGCGAGGCGTGCCGCTTCGCGCGCGGAATTCGAGACGGCGTTGTAGGCGAAGATGGCTCGACCGAAGTCGAAGATGCCCATGAGGATGATCAACAGGATCGGCAGGACGAGCGCGGTCTCGACGAGCGACTGACCGCGTTCTGATCGTCTTCTCATGGGTTCCTTCGGACCTCGATGGAGGAGTCGCAGCCGACGTAGGTCCCGCCCACCAGGCTTTGCGACTGGATGGTGAATGTGTTGCCGTTCGGTGGCTTGAAGCTGATGTTGTTGGCGAGGAAGCCGGCATCGGTCCATGTCCCCGTCGCTGTCGAGGACGAGGTATTGACGAAGCTCGGCACCTTGCAGGGCGCGGGCGGCGGCACTGGCAATGGCGGCCCATGCGAGACGGTGATGGATGTGTCTGGCTCCATGCAGTCGCCCGGATCGCCCGCCGGAAGGGTGGCCTGATCGACGACGATCCTCGTGTCGTTGCCAGTCGGCAGGAACGCGCCCGTGAACCCGGCATCCGTCCAGGCATCCCGCGCGTCGGCGACGGTGATCCCTCGGACGTTCGGGACGTACAGGCATGTCGGCGTCGGCTTGGGCGTCTGCAGTGGCTCGAGAGTCACCGTCATCTTGGAGGCGAAGAAGTACTTCGGGGGGACGCAAACGTCGGCGTCCGGCGGCGGAGTGACCGTGTAGTTGTCGACCGTGCGGGTGTCGTCAGGCCCGGCCGGCGGCACGAACTCCGACGCGAGGAACCCCGCCGAGACCCAAGCCGCCCGTGCGCCCGCGACGGACAGGTCGGTCACATCTGGCGCGGTCCTGCAGTTGTCGGGCGGTGTCCCCGGAGGTGGCGCTGGCGGCCCTGTCGGGCACGCCGCCAGGCATCCCGAACTGACCGGGAATGACGCGCTGGACGCCACGCTGATGGTTCCGCCGAGAACGCTGCCGATGACCGGCGTCAGGACGTTGAAGTCGCAGCTCAGATCGACCCGAACCAGCTCGCCGGGCTCCTTGGTGGGGCCGAATACGGGATCTGCAGCGGGGTCAGGATTTGGTGTGCAATTGATGGCACCGAGGTTGTCGGCCATCAGCGTGTCGTATTCGGGTGGCCCGGAGCCTGCGTCCCAGTCGTGCGGATGCAAGGCCGCGTAGTTGGCGCCAACGCGAGCCGCGTTGTTCAGGGAGATCCAACCGAGGAAGACGCGACCGAAGTCGATCGCGAACAGCAACAAGAGGATGAGGACGGGTAGCGTCAGAGCGAATTCGACGATCGTCTGACCACGCGAGCGCTCGGCGCGTTTGGATCGCGACGGACGGAAGGCGAGCATGAGTCCCCCGACAGGCTGGTACGAAAGTCCCGGAATGGTCGCACCGGCACCTTGCACCTGACCTTGCCGGTGGTGCTGTCTATCGACACCGACGCGACTGATGGGGTGACGGCGACGGGACCAGTGGGTCAGTTGTCCGTTGGTCGTCCGCAGCGCACCATCACGACATGAAAAAGCGAATCGCCGCTGCGTTCCTCTGGTTCTACACCGGTTGGTACGGCGGGGCCATCATCGCCGACTTCGTCGGCATCAGCCCGCTGCTCGGCCCGATCCTTGGTGCCGCTGTCGCCGCGCTGATCGTCGGCGACCCGCGCCGGATCATCTGGTCCGCCCCAACGGTCAGCCCGGCCGCGTCCGAGGCCACGCCAGAACCTGCCTGACTCCGAGCCGCGTACAGCGCGGCCGATCGAAGCGATGAGCGCCGGGTGCCTGTCGTCACCCGGCGCTCACATATCCCCCTTCGGGAACATGCATGGAACCTTGCGGCGAACCTTGCAGAGACCGATTTCCCACGAGGAGTGGCGCGGGGTCGCTGCGACGGCTTGGCTCAGGCCTCGTCGCCGGATTCACCCGGCAAGGCGATCGAGAAGGCCGCACCCCGACCCGGTTCGGAGGGCTCGAGCGTGAGCTCGCCGCCCATGGCGCGACACAGCTCGCGCGAGACGTAGAGACCGAGGCCACTGCCGCCGTCCGGAGCGGGATCGCCGCCCCTCTCGAACCGCGCAAACAGGCGGCCGCGGTCGGCATCAGCGACCCCGGGTCCGTGGTCGCTGATGGTCAGTCGCACCCGGCGTGCGTCGGTGTCGACTTCGATGACGGCACCGACCGGGGTGCTGCCACCGTACTTCACGGCATTGTCGAGCAGTGCCCACAGCACCTGGTCGAGCTGATCCGGGTCGGCGATCGCGAGCCAGCCCGCGGCTCGGTCGTCAAGCTCGAACTCGACGTCGTCGACCCCGAGTGCCTCCCAGGCCTTGCGGACCCTCGTCGCGAGCGAGACGACCTCGCTGCGTGGCTTGAGCGCGCCGGACTCGAGACGCGTCACCGTGAGCAGCTGGCGGACCATCCGCGACAGCCGTTCAGACTGTTCCGCGATGATCCCCAGCCGCCGATCCGGCGAAGACGCGTCGAGCTGCTCGGCATACGCGCGGATGCTGGTGAGCGGCGTCTGCAGGTTGTGGCTGACGCCGCGCAGGAAGTCGTCCTTGGCTGCATCGAGCTCGAGCAACTGGCGGTTCTGCGCCTCCACTTGAGCAAACAGCTGAGCGTTTCGGATCGCCGCGGCCATCTCGCTCGCGAACAGCTCGAGGAGGTCCTGGTCGGCGGGCTCCCAGCGGCGCGTCGCCGGCAGCCGGCCGATGAGGATCCCGATGTCCTGGCCGCCGGCGCGCATGACCGCGCGAAGCGGCCGCGACACTCCCGGCACGACCTCCTCTTCCTCGACGATCGACGGGTCGCCCATGACCACCGTCGCATCGATCAGCGCGAAGGAGGACGTCGCGTCTGTCCCCGTGCGATAGACGAGCGCCTCGACGTCGTCGTGCAGCGAGACCTCGTCGATCGCCGCCAGGATCCGGCCGAGCTCGCGGTTTCGGCGCTCGAGGTCCGCCGCGAGGCGATTGTGGCTATCGGCCAGCCTGGCCAGCTCGTCATCGCCGACGACCTGCATCGGGCTCCGCAGATCGCCCTTCGACACCCGGTCGACCGCGGCGACGACCGAGCGCAGCGGTGCGAGCAGCTCTGTCGCCAACGCGAACGCCGCGACGATCGCGAAGGCCAGGAGGATGGCGAGCGCGAACAGGAGGACCTGGGCGAAAGTGGCGTCGACGGACTTGTCGCCCAGGATCGATTCGAACGCGAGGACGACGACGCCGAAGACCGCAAGCGGGACGATCGCCGCGAAGAGGAGTGCCGCGGTCAGCCGGGAGCGGAAGCTCATGCGCGGCGGTCGATCGGCCGGCGCGGACTGAGCGTCGCTGGACGGCCGGACCAGTCGGTCGTCAGCCACCGGAGCGCTTCTGCGGCGCGGCTGACACCAGCCGATATCCGACCCCGCGGACCGTCTCGACGTGGGCCGGACGGTTCGGGTCGACCTCGACCTTCTGGCGGAGGCGACGCATCGTCACCCACACATAGGACGGATCGGCGTCCTCGGTCTCGGCCCATCCGCGTGCGAGGAGCGTCTCGGTCGTGACCGTCTGTCCGAGGTTGGCGGCGAGGGCGTACAGCAGGCGCGATTCGGTCGGGGTCAGCTGGACGACCTGACCCCCTACCGTGGCTTCGCGGCGATGGAGATCGAGCGTCAACGACGGCCCGAGCTTCAGGCTCTGACGAGGGACCTTGTCGCCCAGGCGGCGGAGGACCCGGTTGATGCGCGCCCGCAGTTCCGGATAGTGGTACGGCTTGGTGACGTAGTCCTCGGCGACCTCTTCGAGCAGGTCGGCCTTGGAGTCGCCGGCATCGATCGCGGAGAGGACGATGATCGGCAGGTCCGCCTGTGCCTTGATCTCGCGCGCCAGAGTCAAGCCGTCCATCCGCGCCATCATCATGTCGATGATGAGGAGGTCGGGCCACGCCGACCGGAGGCGGCGAAGTGCCTCGTCGCCGTCCCGCGCCGTCGAGATCTCGAAGCCGTCGGCACGCAGCTGGTCGGCGAGCAGGACGAGCAGGTTCGGATCGTCATCGACCAGCAGGATCCGGGGCGCGTGCGGACCTGACAGCATGCCCGCGAGTATAGGGACGGCGTTCGCGACGACCGCGTAGTACCGGCGCCGCGTCGTCCCGGCGTCCGGTTGGTGCGGTCGGGCACCGGTTCCTGCGGCCAGGTGTGGTCCGGGGTGGAGCAGACGTCCGAGAGGGGGATGACTTCCGGCGGACGGGTCAGTACGGTTGGCGCCCGCTCGTTCCGGAGCGGCCAACTGAATAGTCACTCGTCCCGTGTCCGGGCGAGGCGACCTCGGGCCCAGCACGCAGCTCTCATCCTTAATCGTTCAGCCTTCTGCGACCCCGAGACGCCCCCGGTCACGCCAGGCGCCTTGGGGGACTTTGATGTCGCGCGTATCCAGCCGCCTCTCGTTCGTGGGTCACCGCTCGCTCGTCGTGATCCAGACCTTCCTGTTGATTGCGACCCTGTTCGCGCCGATCCCGGTGGCCGCAGAGGATCCGACGGACGACCCCGGCGCCAGCGCGCCTCCTGCGACCGAACCGGCTGGGACGCCGGAACCGACGGCCGACCCCACGGCCGTGCCGACCCCGGATCCGACGCCTGAGCCGCCCGCCGCGACCCTCGATCCGACGCCGGAGCCGACCGCTGAGCCGCCGGCCGCGACGCCTGCGCCCACGCCGGAGGCCCCGGTCGCGACCTCTGCCCCGGCCCCTGCGCCCACGACCGAGCCGTCCACGCCGGTCGGCACGCCGACGATCCAGAGCGACCTCGCCGACTACCCGCCAGGCGGGCTGGTCACATTGACGGGGTCGGGCTGGCAGCCGGGGGAATCGGTGCATATCTTCGTCAACGACGACTGGGGTAGCAGTTGGTCCCGCAACGTCGACGTCACCGCGGACGCGTCCGGTGCGATCTTCGACCAGTTCAACCTCCCCGACTGGTTCGTTGCCATCTATCGAGTTGTCGCAACCGGAACCCTTTCGGGCTCGGCTACAACGACATTTACCGACGGCAACCTGCGGTTTTCGTACTCCCCGAGCGGAGTTGGGAACTTCGCCGGATCGTGGACGAAGCACACGAATAGCAACTGCAGTGGTAGCGCGGCCGGCACGGCGCCTACTTCGGGATCCGGCGCTGTTACGAACAATCCGGGCGGGACCTTGGCCGCCGGCGCGGGTGCCGGTGAGTGGATCAAGATCACCGTTCCTGCAGCAGTCGGTAGCTACTCCTTCGTGAACTGGAGCGGGCCGGGCAGCTTCTCGTCTACGAATGCCACGCTTTGCGCCCCAGGCTTCGCCGGGAATGGAAACGACGGCTACGTCGCAAATTTCACGCTTGTCACCACGCAGACCACAGCGCTAAGCGTCTCCCCGGCGGCAGGAAGCTTTGGCGGCACGGTCAACCTTTCCGCCACCCTGACGGCAGGTGCATCGGGCCTCAGCGGCAAGACCGTCACGTTCAGTCTCAATGGGAACTCCGTCGGCCCGGCCACCAGCAACTCCTCCGGCGTGGCCACACTTAGCAACGCCAGCCTCGCTGGCATCAACGCAGGCACGTATGCATCCGGGATCAGTGCGTCGTTCGCCGGCGATTCCGGTTTTGCCTCCAGCAATGGCAGCGCGACCTTGACGGTGAACATGGCCGCTGGCTCGGTCACGATCAACAACATCCCGTCGAGCGCGACCTACGGCGGCAGCTTCACACCGATGTTCACCAAGGTCGGCGATGGCACGGCCTCAGCGGCATCAGTGACGACCGCTACCTGCACCATCTCGTCGGGCGTCGTCAGTTTCGTCGGCGCCGGGACGTGCACGCTGCAGGCTTCGGTCACGGCGGGGACAAACCACCTCGCCGAAACGGGCTCGGCCCAGAGCTTCACCATCGACAAGGCCGACGCCGTGTGCACGGTGACGGGCTATGACGTCGTGTACGACTCGGCCGCCCACACCGCCACCGGCTCGTGCCTCGGCGTCGAGGGCGAGACCCTGGACGGGCTCGACCTGTCGGGCACGACACACACCAACGCCGGCAGCTTCACCGACAGCTGGTCGTTCATCGACGGCACCGGCAACTACAACGACGCCGCCGGCAGTGTCGCCGATCAGATCGACCAGGCCGGCTCCACCGTCAGCGTCGACTGCTCGGCCGCCGCCGAGACGTACAACGGCCTGGCCCACGACGTGTGCACGGCCAGCTGGGCGAGCACCGGCGCCGATGGCGAGGGCGGCAGCCTGACGGTCAGCTACGACGACAACGTCAACGCCGGTCTGGTCACCGCCTCGGCGACCTTCGCGGGCGATGCCAACCACACCGGCAACAGCGATACGGACACCTTCACGATCGACCAGAAGAACGTCACCGGGGCGTTCACCGCGGCCGACAAGGTGTGGGATAACAACTCGACCGCAACGGTAGTCACGACAACCGTCGTCGGAGCTCTCGTGGGTGACGACGTCGAACTGACCGGTGGTACCGCCACATTCGCCACCAGCACGGTCGGGACGTGGACCGTCACCCTGACCGGTGCCGAGCTGGAGGGGTCCGACGCCGGCAACTACAACCTCACGTCGGTCGGCACGACGACCGCGACGATCACGACGGCCTTCCGCATCATCGGGTTCGATAGTCCGGTCGACATGACAGTCGTCGGCAATCCTCGGATCTACAACTCGGTCAAGAACGGTCAGACCGTTCCGTTGAAGTTCCGCGTGTTCAACCTGAACGGGACCGAGGTGACGAGCACCACCGGCCTGAACGCCTGGGCCCGCAACGTGGCCTGTGCCAGCGGCGTCGTGGAACCGGACCTCATCCCGGTCGCCTCGACCGCTGACACCGGACTGCGTCGGACCGGCGATCGGTTTCACTTCAACTGGGCCGTGCCCAAGGGCGCCCTCAAGTGCTACCAAGTCCTGATCCAGACCGTCGACGGCTCGACCACCATGGTTGGTAGCCTGAACGGGACACCCGTCCAGGAGGCGTGGTTCAAGTCCAAGTAGGAGCTCGTGTCAGCCGAAGCAACAGTTGCGAGGATCGGCCAGGGGCCGGTCCTCGCTGTAATCCTGGCAGTCGCCGCGGTCGTCGGATTCGGGATCGGCACTCTGATCGGCAGCCAGGATCCGAGGTCCACCTCGGGCGATCCGGTCGCCTCCGCCGCCTCGGCAAGCCCGACGCCGACGCCAGCCGCGACGCCGATGTTGATGGTCTCTCCATCGCCGTCTTCGTTGGCCACGGCGAGCCCGTCTCAACCTGTCGAAACCGCAGGTCCCCCGCAGGAGATCATCCTCACCCTCAGCGGGACCGAACACGACGTCAGCGATCCATTCGAGGTGATCTCGGGCTGGCAGATCCGATGGCAGACCGATGGTGCCTCATTGGCCATCGCTGTGACCGGCGATCAGAACCTCGGGGTCATCGTCGATGAACCCGGACCGGCCAGCGGCGTGACTTCGCTCGCCCCAGCCGGCACCTTCCGGCTCGATATCGCGGCCAGCGGTCCCTGGTCGATCACCGTCGTCCAGGGTGGCGGCTGACCCTACGGCACCTGACCCTACGGAGCTTTCGGGTCGACGAACCTGCATCGAGCCCGCAGCGGGCACGCGTCGTGGTCAGGCCGCTGCGCGTGGCACACCTTGCGACCGTGCTGGATCAGATTGACGTGAGCCTCGTACATCTGATCTGGCTGGAACACGCCAAGGAACAGATCGTGCGCCTCGTCGACAGTGGCCTTCGGTGGCAGGAGCCCGACCCGATGCGCGACGCGCTCGACGTGTCGGTCGATCGGCATGAGCGGCATCCCGAACGAGAACAGGAGCAGCACCGAGGCGGTCTTCTTGCCGATGCCGTCGATCTGCGTCAGCCAGTCGCGAGCATCGAGCGCGGTCATGTTGCCGAGGAATTCCAGCGAGTAATCGCCGCGCTCCTCACGGACCTGGCGCAGCGTCGCCTGGAGCCGTGGCGCTTTCTGGTTGGCCAGGCCGCCCGGACGGATGAAATCGGTCAATTCGGGGAGCGGCGCGAACTCGACCGCCGCCCAATCCGGTGGGGCTCCGACCGGTAGCCCGACGCCACCCCAGCCCGCACCCGGATGGTGGGCCTCAGGCGGCAGACCGCTCGGATAGGCGTGACGGAGCGCCTCGAACGCGACCTCGGCGTTCACGTCGGCGCTGTTCTGGGTCAGGATCGTGAGGATCAGCTCGCTGGTCGGATCGAGACGTCGCTCCCAGACCGGGTGCCCATACAGCGTCGCGAGCCCGTCCAGCGTGAAGCGCACGAGTCCCGGTCGGTACCGCTCGAGCCGCTTGGCGTAGCTCGCACCCGGGTTCGAGAACCTGCGCTTCCTGGGGCGCCTCTTCTTGGGACGAGTTGTGGGGGCGACGTCAGTCACCAGATGGTCTCGACGTCGTAGCGAATGATCGCGGCATCGGTCGTGATGATGGGCATGGACTCAAGCTGGGCTTGAGCGACGAGAACCCGGTCGAACGGATCTGAATGGATCATCGGCAGCATCGCAGCGCGCACGGCGTGACGTTCGTCGATGGATACCGTCCCCCAACGATTTCGACGGAGTCGGTCGGCGACATATGCATCGACCTGCATCGGGAGCTCCAATCTGCCCTTGGTCGCCTTGAGTGCCACCTCCCAGATAGAGGCCGCGCTGACGACGATCTCGTTGCGCCCATCATGGATGACCCGTCGCGCCGGACTCGACAGCCGTTCGTCGTCCAAGTTCCACCAGAGGAACGCGTGGGTGTCGAGCAGGGCGCGCACTCAGCTGTATTCCTCGAACTCGGGGAGCGGGTCGTCGAAGTCGTCATGGATGACGACAAGTCCCTTGTCGATCCCAGGCTCCCGGTCCGGGGGTCGCTCCTCAGTTGGCGAGAGGACGGCGATCGGCTTTCCGGCGCGCGCGATCGTTATCCGCTCGCCTGCCTCGACACGGGCGAGGAGTCGAGACAGATGTGTCTTGGCTTCGTGGACGTTGACGGTCGTGCTCACTCGGCTACGATGACTTAGTCCGAGGACTTAGTCAATGCATTGGTGAGGCTGGCGAGTCGTTCGCCGCACCGCTCTAACGGGGCCGTTCCGGCAGCCATCGCCTCCTCGACAGACTGCGGTCGCTCGACGACCGGAACCGCCACCGCCCCGACCGCCGCCAGCGCTGTGATCCCGTCGGGTTCGACCCCGCCACCGACCGCGATGCACGGCACGCCCGCGGCAGCCGCCCGCTTCGCGACCCCGAGCGCCGTCTTGCCGAACCCGGTCTGGGCGTCGATCCGGCCCTCGCCCGTGATGACCAGGTTGGCGCGAGCTAGCTTGGGCTCGAAGTCCGTCGCGTCCATGACGAGATCGACGCCGGGGCGCAGTGCAAACGAAGCGAAATGATCCTGGATCGTGAGCAGCGCAAAGCCCACACCGCCTGCAGCCCCAGCACCTGGCGTATTGCGCTCGCGGCGCCCCTCGCGCGCCTCGAGTTGGTCGGCCCAGGCCGCGTTCCGCGCGTCGAGCAGTGCGACCTGAGCTGCCGTGGCGCCCTTCTGCGGTCCGAAAATCGCGGCCGCGCCGGTCGGGCCGAGGAGCGGGTTCGAGACGTCACAGGCGACCTCGAGGTCAACATCATTGAGGCGACGGGCGGAATTCCCATCTTTGAGGAGCGCTTCAAGGAGGCCGCGTCCCCCGTCGGTTGTCGCGCTGCCGCCGATCCCGAGGGTGATCCGAGCAACATCCTGATCGATCGCTTCCGCAAGAAGCTCCCCCGTACCGACGCTGCTAGCGGCGATGGGATCGCGATCCTCGGGCTTGACGCGGGATAGTCCGGATGCCGTCGCCATCTCGATGACGGCTTGCCCCTCGCCGTCGATATCGCGCCACAGCCAGCGTGCCTCGACGGGGCGTCCAAGCGGGTCGTGGACGACGTCGCTGCGCCAGATCCAACCACCAGCCGCTTCGACTGCGGCGAGCGTCCCCTCCCCGCCGTCGGCGAGCGGGCAGAGCAGTATCTCGTCGTCCGGCCTAGCGATCGACCAGCCCGCGGCCAGGGCCTGCGCGACCTGGACCGAGGTCAAGGACCCCTTGAACGAGTCGGGTGCGATGAGCACGACGCTCATCGCAGGTCCTTGTAGTAGTACGTCGCCGCTTCCGGAACACCGGCCGTGTCGAGCGCGTAGCCCGGGATCGTGCCCACCGTCTGCCAGCCGAGCGACTCGTACAGGGCCGCGGCCGGGCTGCCCGTCACCGTATCGAGGACGAGCATCCAACGACCCTCGCTGCGAGCGCGCTCCTCCGCGGCATGCATCAGCGCCCGGCCGAGGCCCTGGCGCCGAGCAGACCGATGGACGATGACCTTGCCGATCTCGGCGCGGTGCGGTGAGTTCGGATTGCGCGAGCGCTCGAGGAGCGTGGAGCCGACGATCCGGTCACCGTCACGCGCCACGAAGACGGTGATCGCGCCGCCCGCGACGCCCGCCGACCGGGCCGCCCACCAGGCCGTCGCCTCGGCCGGCGTCACACCAGCGAGGAAGTTGACCGAGGCGCCGCCGTCGACGGCGTCCTTCAGGAGTGCTCCGAGCCCCTCGATCGCGTCGTCGAACGACGCCGGATCGAGTGCCTCGATGTTCACCGGATGGACGGGTCGAGCGTCGCCCCGATCGCTGCGCGCCGCCGCTCCAGGTATTCCGGGATCCGGATCATCGGCGGGCGCTCCTGGTCGGCGAGCTCGATGACCTCGAGCGACAGCCGTCCCTTGCCCGAGCGAGGCAGCTTCATCGTCGATCCGAGCTCGGCGAACAGGCGCACCTTGCGGCGCTCTTCGAGCCGCTTCATCACCGCCTGCAGGATCACGAACGACATCCGGGTCAGGCCTTCGAGCTCCTGGTTCCGATGTACTCGACGCTCGAGGTCGACCTGGCCGAGACCCTCGATGCCGACCCGCTCCGCGGCGTCGATCAAGTGGCCGATCTCGACCGCGTAGCCCGTGAAGAACGGGATCGATTCGAGCAGCGTCCGTCGTCCCGCGTACTCGCCTGCGAGCGGCTGGATGAGCCCTGACAGCTCCGGGTAGAAGAGGTTGATGAGCGGTCGGGCGACAAGCTCGGTGACGCGGCCGCCGCCGCCTTCCTTGAGCACGCCCTCCTGGACGATCGGTCGCTGGTAGTACGCCTTGACGTACTGCAGCCGCGGCTCGTGGAGCAGGGGGCCGAGTGTCCCGTAGACCATCCGGTGGTGCCAATGGCGGACGTCGGTATCCGCCCACACGACGATGTCGCCGGTCGTCGCGAACAGCGACTTCCAGAGGGCCTCGCCCTTGCCGCGGAACGAGCCGTAGCGGGCGAGCACGTCGGGGTGCTGGACGACGCGTGCTCCCTCGGCCTCGGCGATCTCGCGCGTCCGATCGGTCGACGCGGAGTCGATGACGAGGATCTCGTCGAGCAGCGGGACGCGACCGACCATCTCCCGGATCGCCTTGCGCACGATCGGGCCGATCGTCTCCTCTTCGTCGAGCGTCGGCAGCACAAGCGACACCGTGACGCCCTGCTTCTCCTTGAGCTGGACCAGGCGGCGCAAGTCACCGAACTCGGCGTGGTGGAAGTTCGACTCGCCGAACCAGCGCTCCACGCGGGCCGGCACGGCCCGGGCTTCTTCGGCTGCCCGATCGGCGGCGATCAACGACTCTGCCTTCCCCGCGAGCGTGTCGAACGTCGTGCCGCCGATCTCCTCGCGCGTCTTGACGACGACGACCGACGGCTTGGCACGCGCGGCGATCGCCTCGGGGAGCGCCCCGAACAGGTATGAGTCGGCGCCATCGCCGCCCGGGACGGCCGAGGCGCCCATGACGACGAGGTCGGCCTTCTCGGCCTCACGCAGGATCGCGTTGCGCACGTTGGGCGCCTCGCGCAGGACCGCCTCGCCCTTGCCCTTCAGGTGCTGCTTGATGAACGTGGCAAGCGCCCGTTCCGCCTGGGCTCGCACGGCCATCGTGATGCCCGGCGGCACGAGGTGGAGCACGACGACCGTGGCCCCGTGATACGTCGCGATGGCGTCGGCGAAGCGGATCGCGAGCTCGGCGTGCGGGCCGCCGCGAACGGGGACCAGGACGCGCTTGATGTCACGTGACCCGCGCTGCTTGACGACGGCGATGTCGCATGGGGACTCACGGACGACCTCGTCGATAGTCGGAGAGAAGACTGTCGGGCCGCCGTTTCGCCCGTTGTTGCCAATCGGCGCCTTGCCACCCCAGCCGAAGATGATTAGGTCGGCCTCCTGCTCGGCCGACGCCTCGATGATGCCCTCTGAGGCGTGCCGCCCGATACGGACGATGGGGTGGATCGGCGTCCCGCTGGGGGCGTAATCGAGAACCTTCTGGAGGAGGCGGCGGGCGTGGCGGGCGCGGGTCGCGCCCTCCGACAGCGGCATCCCCTCGGGCACCTCGACGATCCCCAGGGCCGACAGCTCGCCGGCGCGCGGGTCCAGCATCGCCGCCCCCAGCCGGATCAGCTCCTCGGCCGTGCCCGGGTTGGCGACCGGAATGAGGATGCGCGCCGGCAACGGCGATCTGGGACTCATCCGCCGTCCCCGGCGCCCCAGCGCTGGACGAGGTACGGCTTGAGCCGCTCGAACTCGCGGGCCTGACGCTCGACGCGCTCCTCCGCCTGGTCCGTCGTGATGTGCCGGTTCTCGATCACGAACGAGCCGACCCGGCCGAAATAGATGGGGACGAGCGCCGCGACGAGGCTCTCCAGCGGGTGCGGTGGCTTCCGGGCGGTGACCACGAGGTCGTAGACGACCCGCGCCCAGACGTCGTCCGGGAAATGGAACGCGCTGACCGCCTCGGCCATCTCGAGCGTGGTCGCCGATGTCGATGCGACGTCGCCGCCGATGCCAAGGCGTGCACGCGCGGAATCGCCCAGCTGGCCTGCCTCGGCCGCGAGCTCCATGACCGTCTCGAGGGACTCGGGGGACAGCATCGAGGCCCACATGTCGGCGAGTGCAAGCGACCCCGCGTGGAACTCGGAAAGGAGGCGAAGCGTGTTCACCTCGAGCGGCGGCGGGTCGATGATCCGCTCGAACCCGTATGCCGGGACGTCGTGGCTGCCGCGGATCGGCAGCCAGTGGTCGGCGTTGCGCACGGCCAGCCGCAGGATAGTGCCCACGACCTGTCGGAACATCGGGCCGAGGTCGGCGCCCGGGTCCTTGGGGTCGTGGATCTTCGCCCCGAGGCGTGTCTGGCACACCGCGAACCCGCCGGTCAGCGCCGACGTCGTCATCCAGATATCGATACCGAACTTGCTGACGTCGTCCGTCCAGTCGTCCAGCGTCAGGTAGTGCCGGACGAGGTCGCCGCTGACGCCGAAATCGCCACCGATCGGCTGGCGGATGCGATGGCCGTACAGCGCTCGCGTGAGCGGATACGTGACCGTGTTGGTTATCGTGCCGTCGTATTTGTAGCGGGCGTACAGCGGCGCCACGAAGTCATAGCCGCCCTTGAGGATCGGGCCTGACAGCAGCTCGATCCATTCCGGCACGATCGAGCGCAGGTCGGAGTCGACCACGACGAGTGCCTGGACTTCCAGCGCCGCGGCGATCTCGAAGATCGTGCGCAGGGCCGCGCCCTTGCCGCCGACCCCGTCGATCTCCGGGTACGTCAGGCTGACGCGCTCGAGCTTGTGGTTCGGGCGGGTCAGCAGGATCTGCTCGACGTAGTCGGGTGGCTCGGTCTCGATGACGACACGGCCCGTGCCATCCGGCGAGCCGGCGTCCGAGTTGACGACCACGGGCCGCAGGTCCGGGAAGTACTGGACGAGGCCGGCCTGCGCCGCGCGCACGACATAGCCGATCGTCGCGGCGTTCTTGAAACTGGGGATGCCGACCATGATGTCGGCCGAGCCGAGCCGGGCGATCTGATCCCGGACGGTCGGTGTCAGAACTGTTTGGGGCATCGGCTAGACCGTACACCGCAGAGCGATCCCGCGCTTGGCCGTGGAGGTTAGCGGCGGGGCATATCCGCTCGAGTCCAGTCGTTGGCGGTCTCGCCCGGGTGGTAGCGGGAGTTGGCGGCCTTGAATGTCATCGCGCGGAAACCCTGTGCCCGCCACGAGCCGATCCACGTCCCGATCGGCTCACGGACGTATGGGCTCGCGCGGACGAGCTGGCTCGGCGTCAGGATCGATTCCAGGATGCGCTTGCGCTCGAGCAACGGGACGTCGAGGAGCCACTGACCGTCCAGCCAGAGGACATCGACGACGACGAGATTGACGACGTCGTCATCGTCGAAACGAAGCTCCGCGGCCTCCGCCTCGCGCCGTTTCTCGAGCTCGTGGATTCGGTCGCGGCGCCCGCCGATGAGCAACCGCGACATCTGTCCGCCCACCGTCGGGTAGTCGGGCGTCCACGTGTGCACACCGACTCCCTCGGACGCGATCTGCTTCGTCAGGTAGCCGTCGAAGATCGCGCCGGCACCCACAACGCCTCTCGTGGCGCGCTCCAGGGCGCCAGCAAGAGGTTGGTGCCCGTCGAGCGTTTCGCCATCGACCCAGATGGTCCCGCGGCCATCGCCGACCGCCGCCAGGACCCGGTGACCCGGCCACGCTGGCTCGACCAGCGCGTCAGCGATGCTCGTGGGGCGGGTGCCCCCGAACTCCTGGGGCCGGAGCGGCCGAACCAGGTCGTGTGCGTCGGTGCCGATCATCTCCACGCATCGTAGCGGGACTCGGCCCGCGTATCATCCGGCCGTGGCCAGCGCCGCCCCGTCCACCGGCCCAGCGTCACGCGCCCGCGGCCTCGCCGGCCTGACGCCGAGTGGCCGGGCGATCGTTCCCACCGCGTGGTCCCTGTACGACTTCGCGAACACGATCTTCAGCTTCGCGGTCGTCTCGGGGGCGATCGGCCTCTACCTCAACGACCAGTTCGGCCCGCGGGACGGTGGCGTCCTCCTGGCCGTGTCAGTCGCGCTGAGCGTGGGCATCAACGCCCTTGTCTCGCCGATCCTCGGGGCGATCTCCGACCGGGGCGGTCGGCGGATGCCGTTCCTCCTGGTGTTCACGGCAGTCTGCATCGGATCGACCTTCTTCATCGCCGACGTCGCGCCGCTCATCGGTCTCGCGCTGTTCATCGTCGCGAACTTCGCGTACCAGGCCGCGTTGATCTATTACGACGCGACGCTCAAGACCGTGTCGTACCCGGAGACGCGCGGGCGCCTGTCTGGCATCGGGACCGCGATCGGGTATTGCGGCACGATCGTGGTGGGGCTGCTGATCCTCCTGCTCGATGTGCCGGTCGAGGCCCGCTTCCGGCTGGCGGCGGCGCTGTACCTCGTGTTCGCCATCCCGATCTTCCTGGTCGTCCGGGAGCCGCGGGCCCGTGACGAGCAACCGCTGCGCGCGACCGACGTCATCGCGGCGTTCGGCCAGCTTCGAGCCTCGATCGAGCATGCGCGTGCCGTGCCCGGGCTCGGCCGGTTCCTCGTCGGCCGGTTCTTCTACAGCGACGCGGTCAATACGGTCATCGTGGTCATGAGCGTCGTCACGACCGAGGCGCTCGGCGTGTCCGACGCGGCGGCCAACGGGATCCTGCTCGGCCTCACGATCGTGGCGATCGCGATGAGCTTCGTGTGGGGCTGGCTCGCCGATCGGATCGGGCCGAAGCGGACGCTTCTGATCGTGCTCGCGTCGTGGGCCGTAGGGCTGGTCATCGGCGGCGTCGCCATCGGACTCGGGGCGGCAGGCCTCCCGCCATTCCTGGTCGCGGGCGCCATCCTGGGCTCGGGCTTGGGCGGCGTGACCGTGGCCGATCGGGTGCTGATGGTCCGCCTCTCACCACCCGATCGGATCGGCGAGTTCTTCGGCCTGTACGGCCTCGTTGGGAAGGGCTCGCAGGTCATCGGCACCCTTCTCTACGGGCTGACGCTGTTCCTGTTCCTGGATCGGCTCGGCAACAGCGCCTACCAGCTCGCGGTGCTCAGCCTCCTCGCGACGATGATCATCGGTGTCTGGCTGATCTGGCCGGTTCGCGACGATTGGGCTGGCAGCGAGGAGGTGCCGATCAAGGCGGTCGCGCCGCCGGAGCGGCTCGCACCGGCGACCGCGCCGATCGAACCGCGCGACCTCTAGCGATCCGTCAGTCGGCATAGCCGTCCGGGTGTCGCCGGCGCCAGGCCCACGCCGAGCCGACCATATCCTCCAGATCCGGTCGCCGCGCCGTCCACCCGAGCACCGCACTCGCGCGTTCGGCTGAGGCGACCAGCACCGGCGGATCCCCCGGCCGTCGCGGCCCGACTTCGTAGTCGATCGGCCGACCCACCACTGCCTCGGCGGCCGCGATGACCTCCAGGTTGGTGGCGCCCCCGCCGTTGCCGAGGTTGCACGCGAGCAGCCCGTCGCGTGTGCGCTCGTCGTCCGCGACGGTCGCCTCGAGGGCGAGGAGGTGCGCGTCCGCGAGGTCGGACACGTGGATGTAGTCGCGGACACACGTCCCGTCGCGGGTCGGGTAGTCGTCCCCGAACAACGTCAGGCGCCGGCCCGCGTGAGCCGCCTGCAGGATCGCCGGGATGAGGTGCGTCTCGGGGTCGTGGTCTTCGCCGATCGCGTCGGTCGCGCCGGCGACATTGAAGTACCGCAGCGAGACGCTGCGCAGCCCGTAGGCCTTCGCGTACCAATCGAGCGCACCCTCGAACGACCGCTTCGTCTCGCCGTACGGATTGATCGGGCGGAGCGGCGCGTCTTCGGTGATCGGGGTGGCGTCCGGGACACCGTAGACGGCGGCGGTCGAGGACAGGACGAACCGATCGACGCCGGTCTCCCGCGCGGCCTCGAGCAGCGCGATTCCGCCGGCCACGTTGTCCCGGAAGTAGCGGCCGGGCTCCACCAGCGATTCGCCGACAAGTGAGCGCGCCGCGCAATGGAGGATCGCCTCGATCTTCTCCTCGGCGAGAAGCGAGGCAGTCGCCGACCGTTCGCCGTAGTCGCCCACGACCAGGCGCGCCCCGTCCGGCACCGCCGCCCCGTGCCCGGTCGACAGATCGTCCAGCACGACGACCTCATGGCCGGCCGCCAGGAACGCCTCGACGGAGACCGCACCGACATAGCCCGCCCCGCCGGTGACGAGGATCCGAGTCATGGGCCGAACCTTAGCGGCGGCGGAGCCGATCGATGATGGATCGACGATCCGGGGTTCGGGCAGGCGCCGGCTCCCCGTCTGGCGCTGGCGCGGCCGCCGGCGGCGCCGACGGGGGTGGTGGGGCGGCCGGCATCGGGTCGGCCACGGGCTCGCCGCGTGTCGCGAGCACTTCCTCGAGTCGGACCGCCAGCCGGCGCGCCGCCTCGTTCTCGGGATCGATGACGAGCGCGCGGCGGGCGAGCAGGTAGGCGCCGAGGTCGTCGGTCCGCTCCAGTGCCACGCGCGCCAGACCGACGATCGCGATCGAATTGCGCGGATCCGACGTCGCGACCTGGCGGTACAGCTCCTCGGCGCGATCGACGCGCCCGAAGGACAGGGCCCGCTCGGCTTCGAGCAGCAGCTCGATCATCGGCCGGGATCCTGCACGGCGATCGACCGCGCGACCGCCAGGAGCCGGTCGCGGGTGTTGAGCGTCGGATCGCCGATCACGCGATCGAGCAGCCGTTGCAGGGTGCGGCCGACGATCGGCCCGGGCTTCCAGCCGAATTCCGACATGAGGTCGGAGCCGTCGATCGCCAATGCCTTAAGGTCGAGTGCCGCGCCCGAGGCCAGCTGGGCCGCGACGCGGCCCTCGAACTCGGTGAGCCGGCCGGCGTCCGGCGGGTTGCCGGACCCGACGTTGTCCGCCTCACGCAGAAGGAATAGGTCGTCGAGTGCATCTTCCCCGACCTTCACGATGAACCGACGGATCGCAGCGTCGGACCAGGTCGGCACGTACCCGAACATGTGGTTGCGGATGAGATGGACGACGCGCTCCCGCTCGGTGGTCGGCCAGCGCCAGCGATCGAGCACCTCGCGGGCCTGCTGGGCGCCGACGATCTCGTGGCCGACGAACCGACCGTCAGCCATCGTCGATGGCTTGCCCAGATCGTGCAGCAGGGCCGCCAGCCGAATGCGCGTCGGCTCCGCCACAGCGCCGTCGACGGCGCGCAGCGTATGGTCCCACAGATCCTCGCCCGGAACCTTGTTCTGGGGCACGCCCCGCTGCGCCGCCAGCTCGGGTGCCAGGTGAGCGAGGAGACCGGTATCCAAGAGCGGCCGGAGCCCGGTGGACGGCAACGGGGCTGCGAGAAGCTTGCGCATCTCCGCCCCGATGCGCTCGCCCGACAGGTGGCTGACGAGCTCGGCGCGCGACCCGATCGCGGCGAGCGTGGCGGGCTCGATCGTGAAGTCGAGTGTCGCCGCCAGCCGGACCGCCCGGACCATCCGCAGCGCGTCCTCACCGAACCGCGTCGCTGGGTCGCCGACCGCCCGGATCGTGCGCGCCGCGAGGTCGGTCCGGCCGTGGTACGGGTCGACGAACCGCGGCTCGCTGCCTGGTTCCGCACCCCACGCCATCGCGTTGACCGTGAAGTCGCGACGCGCCAGGTCCACCTCGATCGAGTCGCCGAACTCGACTCGATGGGGCCGCCGGTAGTCGGCGTAGTCGTGGTCGGATCGGAAGGTCGTGATCTCGACGTCGCGGACTGCTCGGTCACGGCTCCGGACCGCGACGGTCCCGAACTGATTCTCGTAGACGGCTCCCGGGAACAGGCTCTCCGTGATCTCGGGGAGAGCCGAGGTGGTCAGGTCCCAGTCCGTCGCCGGGCGCCCCTCGAGCAGGTCGCGCAGGGACCCGCCGACGACGTACGCCGCGTGGCCTTCGGACCACAGTGTCCCGAGGAGGTCGTGGACGGCGGCGGGGATCGCCGAGGATGGATCCACCGGGGCTCGTCCCGCGTCGAGCGTCAGTTCCGCCCCAGGAAGAGGTACGAGCGCCAAGCGTCGTTGCGCTCGTCCGCGAGGTATGGCGTGAACAGCGAATAGATGTCGCTGCGCGGCTCGAACGGGGGGCGGTGGAGCCGGAGGCGCGCTTCCTCGAGGGTCTTGCCGCCCTTGCGGTGATTGCACGCCTTGCATGCGGTGACGAGGTTCTCCCAGGTGTGCCCGCCCCCACGATGACGGGGCATGACGTGGTCGAGCGTCAGGTCGTGCGTCTGGCGACCGCAGTACTGGCAGACATGGCGGTCGCGCGCGAACACCTCACGGCGCGACAGCTTCACCCGCGGGCGAGGCCGGCGGATCATGTGCTGCAGCCGGATCACGGAGGGCGCGCGGAACTCAGTCCGCGGCGTCCGGATCATCTGGTGGTCGTACTCGATCACCTCGGCCTTCTCGCCGAACAGAAGACGGAAGGCCCTTGGCAGATTGCAGACGTTCAGCGGCTCGTAGTTCTGGTTCAGAACGAGAACGACGCCGTCCATGGTGGGCGGAGGATATCAAGAACGCGGCTCGCCGCTGAGTGGGTGACCTAGTGGTCGGCAATCCCGTTCCCCGTCACGCCTCCCGACCCGTGGCACGACCGGTCCGATGGTCCCAGCCACCGGCCTGGCCCACCTTTGTCGTGAGCGGCTTCCCGAGCGCCTTCGCGATGAAGCGCGCCGCGACGAGGACGCCGTCGAGCGACACGCCGTGCTCGTATCCGGACGCGTCGAGCATGTACACGAGATCCTCGGTCGCGAGGTTGCCGGCCGCTCCAGGCGCGTACGGGCAGCCGCCGGTCCCGCCGGTCGCGGAATCGAAGGTCCGCGCGCCTGCCGCGAGACTCATCGCGACGTTGGCCAGCGCCGTCCCCCGGGTGTCGTGGAAGTGGTACGCCTGCTGGCTCAGCGCGATCCCCGCCGCCTCCGCCAAAGCCACGACCTCCGCGACCTGGTCCGGGACGCCCACACCGATGGTGTCGCCGAAACAGATCTCGTCGGCTCCGAGCGCGACCAGTCGGACCGCCACGTCGACCGCGTCCGCTGGATCGACTCGACCGGTATACGGGCATCCGAACGCCGTCGAGACGTAGGCGCGTCGCCACCAACCGAGCTCCCCGGCGCGCGCCAGCACGGGTGCGAACGCGGCCAGCGATTCGTCGACGGTCATGCCGATGTTGTGCTGCGTGAATGCGTCCGTGGCGGCCGTGAAGACGGCGATCGCGTCGACACCTGCCGCTTCAGCGCGAACCATGCCGCGTTCGTTCGGCACGAGGACCGGGTAGCGCACGCCAGGTCGTCGAGGAAGGTGCGCGACAAGGTCGTCGGCGTCGGCGAGCTGGGGGATCGCGCGCGGCGAGACGAACGAGGTGGCTTCGATCTCGCGGAGGCCCGCGTCGACGAGCAACTCGATGAAGCGAACCTTGACGTCGGTCGGGACGGCGACCGCCTCGTTCTGCAGGCCATCGCGCGGCCCGACTTCGTAGATCCGGACGAGGCGCTCGCCGGGCCCCGGCGTCATCGATCGGTCGTCAGACGAGCGGCGGGTCCACCGCCCGCTCGATCCGGGCGATCTCGATCTCGATGCGGCCGATCAGCTCGATCGCCTCGACGTGCTCCGAACTGCCGTGGGACGCCGCGTTGCGGCGCGCGCGGGTCTCGCGATGAAGGTCGAGGAGCTCCACACGGGTCTGCGGCAGGGTGGTCCCTCCGCGCTGGGCGGCCTTCGCCTCCTGCTTTGACCGCTTCTCGAGCTTCTTCTTGTCACCCACGACGGAATCGTACCGCGTCCGCGATCACGCGGGTTCGACGATCGCGAGCCGCTGGCCGCGGACGACCTGGTCGCCGGCACCGACGAACAGATCGGTGACCACTCCCGCATGGCTGGCCATGACCGCGTGCTCCATCTTCATCGCCTCGAGGGTCACCACGGCGTCGCCCGCCTCGACCGCTTTCCCGACCGTGGCGCCGATCGACAGGACCTGGCCGGGCATCGGCGCGACGAGCTCGATGGGACCCGAGCCATGGGCGGCCGCCGCGGCGCTCGCCGCTCGGTCGACATCGGGCGGTGGCGCCACGTGAAAGGCGATGCTGCGGCCGGCCAGGTCCAGGTGCACGGTGTCGCCCTCGCGGACCTCGGCCGCGCGCGTCGTCGCGGTGCCCGGTGCCAGGCGCACCGTCCGGATGGCGTCGTCCGCGGCCAGGCGCAAGCTTTGCGCCGCATTCAGCCGGAACCCGTCACCGGCGGCGCGGCCGGCCATCAGCGTCCGAGCCGCCGCGGCCCACGCCGCATCCGGGATACGCGTGCGCTGCTGCCAGTCGTCCGGCGGCCAGATCCGTTCGAGGGTATCGGTCCGTGCTTGGCCGGCCCGGACGACCGGCTCTCGGACGAGCCAGCGCAGGAACCGCAGGTTCGTTGTCAGACCCAGGATCACGGTGGCGTCGAGTGCAGCGGTCAGGCGGTCGAGCGCCTCGCCCCGGTCATGGCCGTGCGCGACGATCTTGGCGAGCATGGGGTCGAAGCGACGCCCGACCTCATCGCCTTCGTCGACTCCGGCGTCGACTCGAACGTCGTCGCCGGCAGGCCACCGCAGCTGGAGGATCCTCCCCGTCGCCGGAAGGTAGTCGTGCTCGGCATCCTCGGCGTAGACCCGGACTTCCATGGCGTGGCCGTCCCAGCGGATCTCGGACTGATCGACGCCGAGCGGCTCGTCGCCCGCGATGCGGATCTGGTCGGCGACCAGGTCCCGGCCCGTCACGAGCTCGGTCACCGGATGCTCGACCTGGAGGCGGGTGTTCATCTCGAGGAACGTCAGATCGCCGCGGTCGTCGAGCAGGAACTCACATGTCCCAGCGCTC
Organism: Candidatus Limnocylindrales bacterium; assembly: GCA_035717785.1. Classification (GTDB taxonomy): domain Bacteria; phylum Chloroflexota; class Limnocylindria; order Limnocylindrales; family CSP1-4; genus SPCO01. Next base: position 23,530 of record DASTIG010000201.1, on the reverse strand, counting down.
TCGTATCCGACGGCTCCCGCCAACCGCAGCGCGGCGTCGCCCATCCGCTCGCGGATCGCGGCGTCGACGCCCGGAGAACCGGCTTCCTCGAGGACCTTCTGGTGCCGCCGCTGGATCGAGCAATCGCGCTCGCCGAGATGGACGCCATTGCCGTGTCGATCGAACAGCACCTGGATCTCGACGTGCCGCGCCCCCTCGACCAGGCGCTCGAGGATGAGCCGGTCGTCGCCGAATGCGGCCGACGCTTCGCGCCGGGCAGCCGCGAGCTCGGGAGGCAGCCGGTCGAGGGCGCGGATGGTTCGCATGCCTTTCCCGCCGCCACCGGCCGCAGGCTTGATCAGAAGCGGTACCCCGATTCGCTCCGCGGCGGCGATCAAGGCTTGATCGGACTGGTCGGCGTCGTCGTAGCCAGCGGGTGTCGGGATCCCGAGGTCAGCTGCGATCCGACGCGATGCGGCCTTGTCGCCCATGGTGCGGATGGCCGCCGGCGGGGGACCGATCCAGGTCAGCCCGGAATCGAGGACCGACTGGGCGAAGTCCGCGTTCTCCGCAAGGAAGCCGAAGCCCGGGTGGATGGCATCGGCGCCGGAGCCCCTGGCGGCGTCGACGACGGCCTGACCGTCGAGGAGGTCGACCGCGTCCGGGCCGGCGGTGCGTGGCACCACCACGCCGATGGCAAGCTCGGCGCACGTCCGGGCGATCCGCCGGGCGATCTCGCCGCGGTTGGCCACGAAGACCGTCCGGATGGAACCTAGCGATGGCGGCGGCGCGCTCGCTTCGGTTGGCTCAAACGCGGCAAACGCGTCAAACGCGACACGCCAACGTCCCCCAACGCGCCGACAAGGTAACCGGCCACTCACGATCCACCGTTGAACGGTCCTTGTGGACGTCCCTAGTCGCCGTGCGACCTCACTGGGACTGAGTTCCTCGACCATTTCGTCGCGAGTGTCGCATACGACGCGACTTGCGCCTAGTCGCTGTCGTCAGGGGGCGACCATGACGGCCGCCGCTTCTCGTCGAATGCGGCAAAGCCCTCGCGAGCCTCGTCCGTGACGCGCTGACGGGCGATCACGCGCGCCGTGTGCCATTTCGCCGATCCGTGCCCAAGACCCCGAACCTCACGGACGATGGCCTTGGCCGCGCGAACCGCGGTGGGACCAGACGCCAGGACATCCCCGATCGCGGCAGCGACAGCATCATCGAGCGCCTCCTCGCCCTCGACGACCTCGTGGACCAGTCCGATCCGCTGGGCGCGCACGGCATCGAACCGACGACCGCCTGGGAACAACGCTCGCGCGTGCGAATCGCCGATCTTGGCGACCACGAATGGCGCGATGACCGCTGGGAGGATGCCCAGGCGCGTCTCCGTGAACCCGAAGCGCGTCCCGCTCTCAGCGACCACGAGATCGGACACGGCGCACAGGCCCATCCCGCCCCCGAGTGCCGCGCCGTGGACGCGGGCGATCACGGGCACGGGACAGGTATCGATGATCTCGAACATGTCGGCCATCGCCATCGCATCCTGCTCGTTGCCCTCGACGTCGAGCGCCATCGCGGCGCGCATCCACGAAACGTCAGCACCCGCGCAGAAAGATGGCCCGTCGCCGGCCAGCACCACGACGCGGAGCTGGTCGGGGTCCTCGCGGGCGAGACTGCCGAACGCAGCGCGAAGCTCGGCGATCATCGACGCGTCGAACGCGTTGTGGATATCGGGTCGAGCGAGCGTCACGCGTGCGATGACGCCGTCGGGACCGGAGCGCTCGAGACGCAGGGCCGGGCTCACCGCCGCATGGTACCGACCCCCAGCGCGTCGGATTCGCGAACCTCCGGTGCCACGAGACACCGATTCACTCCACCAGACAGGTACATTTCACCCATGGGTCCCGCGAACCCGTGGTCTCCGAACTGGCGGCCCGACCCGACCGGCCATCGCGCCATCGCGATCCGGTCAAGCCGTCGCGGGGCGCTCCTGGCCGGCGTGCTGCTCTGGCCGCTCGTCCTGCTCGCGACACTGACGACACCCGGTGCGCTCGACGCCGACGTCCGGCAGGTTGTCCTGGTTGCAGCGTTGTCGTGGCCGGGCCTGGCGCTGCTCGGCGCCGGGCTCGCCCCAGCCGCCCTCGGCTCCCGGATCGACGCGACAGTGGCGGGCATCGCCCTGGGCATCGGCGCCCCGATCGCCGCGATCACGTCGGCCCTCATCGGGGTCGCCATCATCGCGTCGATCTCGAGCACGGGCGCGGGCGTCGGTGAAGCCCTCGGGATGACGATCCGCCTGGGCGTCCTCGGCGCCCTGCGCTGGGCGCCGCTGCTGGTCGTCGTGGTGATCGTCTGGCTCGTGGTCGTCCGGCAGACGGGGCGCCGCCGGACCGATTAGTCGAGGACCGTCACAGGATCACCGACGCGGATGCGGCCCGGCTGCGCGACATCGGCGAGAACCCCGAAGTCCGCGTGCTTCCCCTCGCGCAGTCCGCGGTAGGCGATGAGCGTCCGCAGCGTGTCGAGGTCGCGGGTGCCGGTCGAGGGGTCCTGGGTCGTGATCGCGCAGCGCGCATCGGGCTTGGTGACCTGCAGCACGGCGTCACCGAGGGCGATCCGGTGACCGATCCAGGTGTCCTCCTCGTGCGGCTCGGCATCCTCGAGATCGATGAGCATCCGGAAGCGGCGGCCATCCACAGACTCAACGCCCGCGTGGCGGGCCAGCTCCCGGAGCGATCCGTCCGAGATGATGCTCGTCGGGTTGCCGCGTCGCGTGCCGCCCGGACGGTCGCAGCGGATGACCCGGATCGGTCGACCCGCGAACGATGCGATCGCCTCGGCCCACGGGCCGATGACGACGCGGCCGACCCCGGTCCTGCCGTGGATCGGCGTCTCGACCGGCTCGCCCAGCCCGACCTCGTCCTCGAGGACCGTGCCATCTGGGAACCGCATCCAGAGAGTCGTCCCCGCCGCATCCGTATGCGTCGAGATCCTGACGAGCGGGCCGACGATCAATCGATCGACCAGGCGGTTCGCGTCGTCGGTCAGGAAGAACCGCCGATCCTCGACGACGCCGACCTCGGTGACGTCGATCTCGTCGGGGTGCTCGAGACCCATGCTCCGGACGGGAGAGATAGAGAAGCGGGCGACACGCGGCACGCCCCGATGCTAGCGCCTCACCGAAGCCCAACGCTCGCAAGCTCCGCCTTCGCCAGCCGGCCGTAATGGCCGGCCGCGTAATCGCCGAAGGGGTCGGACGTGTACTCGAGCAGGTCGGGGTAGCTGAGTCGATTGATCGCGCGCGTGGCCAGAGCGCGCTGCATCGTGGCGGAGGACACGTCGACCGGCGCGCGCCGGATTGCCCGATGTGCTGCCCGGACCGTTGCCAGGCGCTCCGCACGCCACGGGAGGTAGCGCGCCAGCCACGGCACCAGCATCACGGCCACCACCAGCAAAGCGAGCAGCCGCGCAACGAAGATCAACAACGCCTCGAGCTCCTGGCCGGCCTGGACGATCGGCGCGCCGGCAGTGTCGAATACGCCGGTCGCCAGCGAATCGATGCCCACGCCGATGAGCGGCACCCCGTTGAGCGCGTCGCCCAGCTGGGCGCCGGCGCCCTGGATGTTCCTGCCGCCGCCCTGGAGGACCCGGCCCGCCTCGGCGAAGGCCGAGATCGCGTCGTGGATGCGCAGGCCGATCGCCACCCAGAGCGCCACCCAGACCCACGTCGCCAGGTCGGTGATCAGCTCACGGGTCCTGGCTGTCCCGACCTCGCTGTAGAACTTGAGCATCCCGATCCTCCCTGGTCACATCCGAAAGACGCCGAATCGTGTTTCGGGTATCGGCGCGTGGAGTGCGGCCTCGAGGCCAAGAGAGAGGATGCGCCGCGTGTCCATCGGGTCGATGACGCCGTCGTCCCAGAGCCTGGCGGTCGCGAAGTACGGTGAGCCCTCGCGCTCGTATGTCTCGAGGATCGGCGCCTCGAAGGCGTCGCGCTCCGCGTCGTCGGCGAAGTCACCGCGGACCGTAGACAGGACCCGGGCCGCCTGCTGGCCGCCCATGACCGAGATGCGGGCGTTCGGCCACGACCACAGGAACCTCGGCTGGTAGGCGCGACCGCTCATCGCGTAGTTCCCGGCCCCGAACGATCCGCCGATCAGGATCGTGAACTTGGGAACTTCGGCGGACGCCACTGCCATGACGAGCTTCGCGCCGTCCTTGGCGATGCCTGCCTCTTCGTACTCGCGGCCGACCATGAACCCCGTGATGTTCTGCAGGAAGACCAGCGGGATGCGCCGCTGGCACGCGAGCTCGATGAAGTGGGTGCCCTTCAGGGCCGACTGGCTGAAAAGGATCCCATCGTTCGCGAGGATGCCGACGGGCACGCCGTCGATATAGGCGAAGCCGGTGACGAGCGTCTCGCCGTACAGCGGCTTGAACTCGTGGAACCGCGACCCGTCGACGAGTCGGGCGATGATCTCGCGGACGGGCACGGGTCGGCGAGGGTCGGCGGAGACGGCACCGTACAGGCCGGCCGGGTCGACGGCCGGGGCCTCCGGTGCGCGGCGGTCCCACGGTGACGGCGGCGGCCGACGGTTGAGATTGGCGACGATCGACCGTCCGAGCGCGAGCGCGTGCTCGTCATCGAGCGCCTCGTGGTCGGCGACGCCGGAGCGGCGTGCATGGACCTCGGAGCCCCCGAGCTCCTCGGCCGTGACGTCCTCGCCGGTCGCGGCCTTCACCAGCGGCGGCCCGCCGAGGAAGATCGTGCCCGTGCCCTTGACGATGACGGTCTCGTCGCTCATCGCCGGCACGTAGGCGCCGCCGGCGGTGGAGGAGCCCATGACCAGGGCGACCTGCGGGATGCCGGCCGCCGACATCCGGGCCTGGTTGTAGAAGATCCGTCCGAAGTGATCGCGGTCGGGAAAAACGTCGGCCTGGAGCGGCAGGAACGCGCCGCCGCTATCGACCAGGTAGATACACGGCAGGTGATTCTCGAGGGCGATCTCCTGGGCACGGAGATGCTTCTTGACCGTCATCGGGAAGTAGGTGCCGCCCTTGACCGTCGCGTCGTTGGCCACGACGACGCATGTCGCGCCCTCGATGCGCCCGATGCCCGTGACGATCCCTGCACCCGGAGCGTCGTCGTCATACAACCCGTTGGCGGCCAGGGGACTCAGCTCGAGGAAAGCCGAACCCGGGTCGAGCAGGTGGTCGATGCGATCGCGGACCGGGAGCTTGCCGCGTTCCCGGTGACGCTCGATCGAGCGGTCGTCGCCACCGGCGCCCCTGTCGGCGAGCTCCGACTGCCGTCGCCAGAGGTCCTCGACCAGGGCAGCCATCGCGTCGTGGTTGGCGCGGGTGTCCGCGGCGGCAGGGTCCAGCCGGCTGCGCAGGACGGGCATGGCTCCGATGATAGGTCGCCCGAAGCGTGCCGGAGGCCCGGCGTGTGCCCGGATGTGCATGTGGTGACCATTCGTGGGGTCGAGGGACTGGTCGCGGGGCCTTCGATACCCATCTTGTGCATGGCGTGACCCATGGATAGGTCGGGGGCGCAGTGAATGTCCGTTTGGTGCATGCCGTGACCCAGCCGAGCCCTTGGGTTGCGAACTCGGCACCCCCGATCGCCGATACGGTCGTGTGGTGACCATGCGGAACGCTGGATCGCGCGTATTCGCGGCTACCTCAGCGGCGCTTGCGATCGTCTCCCGCTAGGTCCGGGGCCGGCGTCAGCCGAGGACGTCCTCGAGCGTGGCGTCGATCGTGGTGTAGCGGAACGTGTAGCCAAGCGAGGTCGCCCTTGCCGGCGCCACGCGCCGCGATCCGAGCAGCAGCACCGACTGCTCGCCGAGCACGAGCCGGACGAGCCAGGCCGGGGCGGGGAAACGCGCCGGCCGATGCAGGACGCGGGCGATCGCGCGGACGAAGTCGATCTGGCGGACGGCGCCCGGGCTCGTCGCATTCATCGTCCCGTCCGGGGTGTCCTGGGTCATCGCCAGCCGGAAGAGCGCTACGGCGTCATCGATGTGGACCCAGCTCAGCCATTGCTGGCCATTCCCGAGCCGGCCGCCGAGGAAGAGGCGGACCGGGAGCGCCAGGAACCAGACCAGGTCCGCGTCGCGGGCCAGCACATGTCCCATCCGCAAACGCGTGACCCGCGCACCAAGAGACTCGGCGAGCCGCGCCTCGTCCTCCAGGGAACGTGACACCTGGGCGAGGAACTCGGTGCCCATGGGCGTCGCCTCGGTCATCGGCGTGGGGTCGTCACCGGGTGGCGACTCCGGGTAGGCGTCGATCCCCGACACGACCACAAGGCGCGACGGACGGCGTTCGGTCGGCAGGCGCCCCATGGCGTCGACGATCGCGCGGATCGGGTCCACGCGACTCGACGCGATGACGGCTTTCCGGCGGCGGGTCCACGGCCATGGCGCGACGCGCGCCCCGGCAAGGCTGACGACGACATCCGCCCCCGCGATCGACTCCGCCAGCCCAGGCACATCCTCGACCGACCATCGAGCGAGCCGAGCTCCTGGCGGGATCACCTTCCTCCGGCGATCCGGGTCACGGGACAGCACGACGACATCGTTCCCGTCGGCGAGCAGCGATCGTGTCAACGCGCGACCGACCAACCCGGAACCACCAACGATCGCCACTTTCATCGGGACTTTCGACCTTCCAAGCGTGCTACTCTGTCATAGCAAGTTATGACGCAGAAACTCGCTACTGTCAATGCGCATGAATCGGTCGGCGATGCCGACCGGGGAGTTCCGCCGTCCACGGCCGAGGCGATCCGGCTCGATCTCGCCGACGCCTGGGGCGAGATGGGCGCGGCGTGGGGGGTCACGCCGGCGATCGCCCGCGTGCAGGCGTATCTCATGGCGCGCCAGGAGCCGCTCACCGAACGCGAGGTCCGTGAGGCGCTCGGGCTGTCGCATCGAGCCGCGAGCCTCGCCCTTGCCGAAGCCGAATCGTGGGGGCTCGTCCAGCGCGTCTCCGAGCCGCGGCGGGTCGGTCGACGCGGACCGGCGGGCACGGCGTTCCTCGCCGTGAACGATCACTGGCAGTGGTTCGGCCGCGTCATCGCCGAGCGCAAGATCCGCGAAGGCGATCCGGTCGTCGCGGTGCTGGAGCAGAAAGCCAAGGAGGCGGCGGCGGCCGCCAAGGCCGACCCGGACGACACCGAGCTGGCAGCCCTCCATGACTGGCTGTCGTCGTTCGTCGTGTTCGTCCGGCTGTTCGATCGAGCGGTCGGTATCGTCCCGCAGCTGGAACCGCGCGAGCTCGAGCGGGCCCTTCAGCTCCTGGATCGCGTCCCCGACGATACGGTCCTGCGTCTGTTCGATCTGCTCGGCGGTCTCGACGACGACGACGTCCTCGAGCTGGTCGAAGCGGTGTCGCGCCTCTCGCCGAAGGCGGCGCGCCGAGCGACCAAGCTCATGTCGGGTGTCGTGCGGACCGTCTCCCGGTAATCTCGTTCGGTGAGCGAACCGCGGATCGATCGGCCTCACGTTCCGGGATACGGCATCCCGAAGTCGACCAAAGACGTCCTCCCGTGGTCATGGGTGGTCGAGCGGCTCGAGAGAGCCGAGATCTACTGGCTGGCGACGGCCGACTCGGACGGAGCTCCCCATCTCAACCCGATCTGGGGTGCGTGGGTGGACGGTCGCTGGTACGTCGAGGGCGGCCCGACGCGCTGGAAACGGAACCTCCGCGCAAATCCGCAGATGGCGATCCACGTCGAGTCCACAGGCGAGGTCGTGATCGTCGAGGGGAAGGCCGCCGAGGTCGTGGCGCTCCCGCCTGAGAGAGCCGACAGGATCCTCGCCGGCTATGCCAAATACAAGCCCGGCTACGAGGCCGACCCCGCGAACTGGGCACGCGGCGGGCTGTGGGAGCTGCGACCGACCAAGGCCTTCGCGTGGACGACGTTCCCGACCGATATGACGCGGTACACGTTCGACGACTAGCCGGCGCCGGGTCGCGGCGGAGCAACGAACCAGGGCCGACCGGTCCATCGCAGTCCAGAGCGCGCACCGCGCGCCGATCCGTGCCGGCTCTTGGGCGGAATCGGCCCTCATGACATAATCCTGACGCGCGCGAGACCGTGGCCGACTCGAACGGGCGAGGACCCCGGGGCCAGAACCGGCCGGCGGGCCGAGCGCAGATCCAACCTGAGGAACCACAGCCCACATGACCGTCGAAACCTCTACCTGGGCGACCAAGAAGGGCCTCGCCCAGATGCTCAAGGGCGGCGTCATCATGGATGTCGTCACTGCCGACCAGGCGAAGATCGCCGAGGACGCCGGCGCCGTCGCAGTGATGGCGCTCGAGCGCGTGCCCGCCGACATCCGCAAGGCCGGCGGCGTCGCGCGCATGTCCGACCCGGCGATGATCACCGAGATCATGGACGCCGTGACGATCCCGGTCATGGCCAAGGCGCGCATCGGCCACTTCGTCGAGGCGCAGGTGCTTCAGGCGCTCGGGGTCGACTACATCGACGAGTCCGAGGTCCTCACCCCGGCCGACGAGTACAACCACATCGACAAGCACGCCTTCAAGGTCCCGTTCGTGTGCGGCTGCCGGAACCTCGGCGAGGCCCTGCGGCGCATCAACGAAGGCGCCGCGATGATGCGGACCAAGGGCGAGGCCGGGACCGGCAACATCGTCGAAGCGGTCCGCCAGCTGCGCGACGTCAACAGCGAGATCCGTCGGCTGCAGGGCATGCGCGAGGACGAGGTGTTCGTCGCCGCAAAGGAGCTCCAAGCCCCCTACGAGCTGGTCAAGGACGTCGCCGGGAATGGCAGGTTGCCGGTCGTCAACTTCGTCGCTGGCGGCATCTCGACGCCGGCCGACGCGGCGCTCGTCATGCAGCTCGGGGCCGAGGGCGTCTTCGTCGGCTCGGGCATCTTCAAGAGCGAGGACCCGGCCCGAATGGCCGACGCGATCGTCCAGGCGACGACCTTCTTCGACGATGCCAAGAAGATCGCGGAGGTCTCGAAGGGCCTGGGAGCCCCGATGCGCGGCATCGCCCTCGAGGAGATCCCGGAGCAGGAGCGACTCGCCGTTCGCGGCTGGTAGGGACACGGCCGCTGAGCGGCTAGCGCACCACCGCGTACCATCGGCTCACCATGAGGATCGGGGTCCTCGCCCTCCAGGGGGCGTTCCGTGAACATCTCGACACGCTCGGCGCTATCGGCGTGGAGGGAGTTCGCGTGCGCGAGCCAGGCGACCTCGATTGGGTCAGCGGGCTGATCCTGCCCGGCGGCGAGAGCACGACCATGCGCCAGCTCATCGAGCGCTGGGGTCTGCGCCAGCCGATCCTCGACCTGGCCGCGAGGGGCGCCCCCATCTTCGGCACGTGTGCCGGCATGATCGTCCTCGCGCGTGACATCGCGGGCGACGAGGAGCCGATCCTGCCGCTGCTCGACGTCCGGGTGGAGCGCAACGCCTTCGGGCGCCAGCTCGACTCGTTCGAAGCCGACCTGACGGTCGACGTGCTCGGCGACACGCCGGTCCACGCGGTCTTCATCCGTGCGCCGGTCATCGAGCGCACCGGGCCCGACGTCGATGTGCTCGCCCGCCTCGATGACGGGCGGGTCGTCGCCGTGCGTGAGCGGAATGTGCTCGCGACCGCGTTCCATCCCGAGCTCGCCGGGGAGACCCGCTTCCATCGCCTGATGGCGACCATGGCCGCCGAGCACGACGACCCAGGCGAGGGATCAGGCCGTCGCCACCATCCGACCCGCCGCACGCAGCTGCGATGATGGCGGCACGCGACCGATGACCGTTACGCGGACGCCTCGCAAGCAGGGCAAAGTCCGCGCCGCGCGACTGACAGACCTCGCGGCGCTGGGCGAGCTGTCGCGTCTGTGCCAGTCGGACGACGCGTCGACCCGATCGCTCGGGCTCCCCGTCAGCGGCCCACCGATCGGGGTGTTCAGCCTGTTCCGGCTGCCGCTCGGCGCCTTTCGCCCGAACGACCTGATGTACGTCTACGAGGAGGATGGACGGATCGCCGGACTCATCCGCGTGGAGCGGGAGTCGTCCCGCGACGAGTGGACGATCGTCGAGCTCGATGCCGTCGGCATGGCCGACGCCGGCGACATCCGCTATCGCCTCGTCAACCAGCTCCTCCGCGAGGGTGGCAAGCGCGGTGCGGCGCGATTCCACGTCGCGTGTGCCGACGTCGACGGGAACGTGGAACTGATGATGCAGGCGGGCTTCATCCGCTACGGCGAGGAGCAGATCATGTTCCGCCCGGACGGCGAGCTACCTAAGCCGTGGACCGACAAAGCCGCGAGCGACGCTCGCATCCGGCCCGCCCAACCTATCGACGCGCTGGCGCTCAACCGGCTGTACAACGCTGCGACGCCCGGCCCCGTGGTCCGGCTCGAGGCGATCCGCCTGCCCGACTGGGAGCGCCAGGGAAACCACTGGCGGGTGCCCCGCTCCAGCCTTGCGCCGATCCTGCGTTTCGCCGACATCGAGGCATTCGTGCAGCACGCGCCGGGCGGAGGCAAGGACGGCACCGAGCTCGACGCGTTCATCCAGGTCGGCGTCGCGAAAGAGGACCAGCCGCATTACCTGAAGGTCGTCGTGCGGCCGGAGGCCGACCCCTCGGCCATCATCTCCTTCGGACTCGGCATCATCGAGGCCCGCACGACCCGGGGCAACGAGCACCGTCACGACCACGGTGTCATCTCACCCGTGCGAACCTATGAGGGGCCTGTCGACCGGAGACTGGAGGATGCTTCCTTCGTATCGATCGCGAGTGTCACGCTGCTCATGAAAGAGACCCTCGTCCGGGTCGCGGAGCCGGCGCTCGTCCCGGCCGTCCGATAGCCGTGGAAACGGAGGCAAGCGTGGGTTCCAAGGAACGCCAGCGCGAAACGATCGACGATCTCGACGCGATGCTGTCGTCGCTGCCGCCGGAGATCGTCGAGGCCGTGCATGCCCTGCCGGACCGCGAGGCGCTCATCGAGGTCGTGCTCGACCTCGGCCGTCGCCCGGAGGGACGCTTCCCCGATGCCGAGGTCAGCCTGCTGGAGCGCGAGATCACCGAGGCCGACATCGCCTTCGTGATCGACCATATCGGCTCGTTCGGTGACGACAACCGCGCAGGCATCGAGCGCACGCTCCACCGGATCAGCGCGATCCGCAACCGGAACGGCAAGGTCGTCGGCCTGACGTGCCGGGTCGGCCGCGCCGTCTATGGCACGATCGAGATCATCAACGACTTCGTCGAGACCGGGAAGTCGATCCTGATCATGGGCCGGCCCGGCATCGGCAAGACCACCATGCTGCGCGAGGCCGCGCGGGTGCTGGCCGACGACCTCGGCAAGCGTGTGGTCGTGGTCGACACGTCCAACGAGATCGCCGGCGACGGCGACATCCCACACCCGGCGATCGGCAAGGCCCGCCGCATGCAGGTCCGCACGCCATCGTTGCAACACGAGGTGATGATCGAGGCGGTCGAGAACCACATGCCCCAGGTCATCGTCATCGACGAGATCGGCACCGAGCTCGAGGCGCAGGCCGCCCGGACCATCGCCGAGCGTGGCGTGCAGCTCATCGGCACCGCGCACGGCAACAACCTCGACAACCTGATGCTCAACCCGACGCTGTCCGACCTGATCGGCGGTATCCAGAGCGTCACCCTGGGCGACGAGGAAGCCCGCCGCCGGCGCACCCAAAAGAGCGTCCTGGAGCGCAAGGCGCCGCCGACCTTCGATGTGATCGTCGAGATCCAGGATCGTGAGCGGGTGGCAGTCCACAGCGACGTCGCCGAGACCGTCGACGCGTTGCTGCGCGGCGATGCCGTCGCGCCGGAGCTGCGCTGGCGGGACGAGGAGGGCATCCATCGATCGCAGGGCCGCCCTCGGCCGTCCCCCCGCGAGCAGCTGGGCGCTGAGCGCTTCGCTGGTCTCGTCGGCGGAGGCTCGCCGTGGCGGATGGAGCCTGGCTGGCGAGGCGATGGCTCCGGGCGGGCCTCCGGCGGTTTCCGCGAGGCGGAGCGCGGGAGCTTCCGGCCCGGCTACCGACCCGGCGCATCCGGTGGCTGGCGGCAGACCCGCGGCGGACCTGGGCGCGAATCGCCGCAGCGTGGCCCCCTGTCGAGCGGCGGCCCGGACGCGATGCCCGGCGAGCGGTTCGCGGGCCGTCCGGGAGATGCACCGTTCGTCGCCGGCGACATCGCCGATCGCGGTCCACTCGAGCGCGGCGGAGCGCCGACGGCCCTCGAGGCCCGCGCTCGCGAGGCGCGCGAACTCGAGCGCCAGAAGGCGTGGCGTGACCAGGCGTCGCGCGCGATGCAGAGCTTCAAGGCCGAGGAGGGCACCGCGCCCGTCAACGCCGATGACCTAGACGCGAACGACGAGATCGGCTCACTTCCGCTCGGCGCGATCGAGGGCGAGCACGGCGAGACGGTCCTCGAACCGGGCGGGTCCCCGCTGCCGACACTGCGCGTGCTCCCGCAAGGGATCAGTCGCAAGCGCCTCGAGCAGGCAGTCCGCGACCTTGGCCTCCCTGTGGTGATCGCCCGCGACGTGGACGAGGCGGACGTCGTCATGACCCTCAAGAACGAGTACAAGCAGAAGACCCCGCTGCTCCGCGAGGCCGAGGAACGGGCGATGCCGATCTACGTCCTCAAGAGCAACACGGTCCCGCAGATGCAGTCCAGCCTGACCTCGATCTTCTCGCTCGAGATCGATCCACGCGAGGCCGCGCTTCGCGAGACCGAGGACGCGATCGACGTCGTCCTTACGTCCTCCGAAGCGGTCGAGCTATCACCGCAGAACGCCTACATCCGGCGGCTCCAGCACCAGATGGCGGAACGGGCGAACCTCGTGTCGCGATCCCGTGGTCGCGAGCCGTTCCGGCGAGTGCGCCTCTATCCGGACGCCGCACGCAGCACCTGGCGGTGACCTCGACGCCGACCCCCGGCCCCCTGCGGGCCGTATTGCGTCGACTCGCGACCGGTCTCATCGCCTACGGCGTCATAGGCCTCGTCCTGGCAGTCGTCGCTTTGATGGCGGTCGTCTGGGCCGGGGGCCGGATCACGGCGGTGGGCGGGCGAGTCGAGACCCAGATCGCCGCCGTCGTCGAGACGCTCGATCGGACGTCGGTCGCCCTGGCCGATGCCGGCACATCGGCGACGTCCTTCTCGGGCACGATGGAGCGCACCCCACCGGTCGTGCGTCAGACCGCGCAGGCGATCGCCGACGTCCGGACCGACCTGCGCTCGGCCGAGAGCCAGTTCTCGCAGTTCGAGATCCTCGGCCGCCAGCCGCTCGGCGGCGTGGCCGATTCGTTCGGACGCATGGCCGCCAACCTCGACGGGCTCGACGAGCGCCTCGGCCTGATCGCCACGGACCTGGAGAACAACCGGACCGCGTTGGTCGCGAACGCCACCTCGCTCAGCGCACTCGGCGCCCGACTGGGCCTGGTCGCCGACGACCTGCGCGGCGGGGTGGTCGAGGAGGGCTTCGCCGACCTGCGCTCCAGCGCGACCGTCCTGGCATTGGTGCTGCTCGTCTGGATGACGATCCCCGCTGGCGGTGCGCTATGGCTCGGCTGGTGGCTCCGGCGCGAGGTCGGCCGCGAGGACGGCGACTAGTCGATCACCGCAGGTCGCGCCGAAGAGCCGACCCGGCGGCGAGATAGCCGCTCATGCCGTGGACCCCGCCGCCGGGCGGCGTCGATGACGAGCACAGGTACAGCCCCGGGCCAGCGTGGTACGGATCGAGGGCGACGGTCGGGCGGAACAGGAGCTGACGGATGTCCGAGATGCCCGCGTTGATGTCGCCGCCGATGTAGTTCGGGTCGTACGCCTCGAGCTGCACCGGCGAGCGTGTCGCGCGGCCGAGGAGGCGGTCGCGGAACCCAGGTGCGAACCGCTCCACCTGTGCCTCGATGCGCTCGGTCATGTCGACATCGGATCCGCCGGGGACGTGGCAATAGGCCCAAGCCGTGGTCTTGCCGGTCGGCGCACGTGACGGATCCCACGGGTGGTACTGGGCGACCAGCGTGAACGGGCGGTCCGGCGAGCGGCCAGCGGCGACTTGCCGTTCCGAGCGAGCAACCTCCGCCAGCGTTCCCCCGAGATGCACGGTGGCGGCGCGACGCAGGCCGTCTGCGGTCCAGGGGATCGGACCGTCGAGCGCCCAGTCGACCTTGAAGACACCCGCCCCGTAGCGGAAGCCGGCGTACCTGCTGCGGGTGCGCTCCGGCAGCCGATCGCCGGCGATCGCGACCGCTGCGCGTGGCGTCGTGTCGAGCAGGACCACGCGCGATTCCGGGAGGTCGTCGAGACGCGTGATCGACTGGGCGGTGACGATCTCGCCGTCGAGCCGTCGGATCTCGGTCGCAAGGGCGTCGGCGATCGCCATCGAGCCGCCGCGGACCATCGGCCAGCCCACGGCGTGCGCATAGGTCCCGAGCACGAGGCCGAACGAGGCCGTCAGGGGTCGGTCGAGGGCGACCATGCCGTGGGCCGCCAGCCCGGCGAACAGCGCGCGAGCCGGCTCGCCGCGGAAACGTCCTCGGGCGAGGCCGCTGGCCGAGCGAAGCGCCGGCAGGCCGAAGCGCGCCAGCGCGAGTGGATGGCGAGGGACGTGGACGACCGGACGCAACAGTTCGCGCCCGAGCTTATCGGCGTCCCGGGTCAGCGGTCCGAACAGGCGGCGCCAGGCCGATCCGTCGTCGGTTCGGCGGTCCCGGTCCAGGCCAGCCGCGGTGGCCGTGAACGAGCGCTCGAGGACGACGGCCCGCCCCTCGTCGAGGGCATGGGCCAACGGGGCCTCGGGGTTGATGAACTCGACGCCGTGGGCTGCCCAGTCGAGGGTGCGGAAGAACGGTGAGGCCAGCGCGAGCGGCACGATCGTCGAGCACGCGTCGTGACGAAACCCGGGGAGAGTCAGCTCTTCGGTCCTCGTGCCGCCACCGATGGTCGACGCGGCCTCATAGACGCGAACCGAGCGACCGGCACGGGCCAGCGTCAGCGCTGCGGCAAGGCCGTTCGGTCCGGAACCGACGACGATGGCGTCGAGCGCCGGCCGGCCCGACACGGTCACTGTGCTGCGCCGACCGCGCCTGCCCCGGCCTGGAAGGGGATGCCCACCGTGTACACGAGGTCCGGCCACGTGCCGGTGAAGCAGACCGGGCCATACGTCCCTTCGTCGAGGTCGCCAGCGCCTGTGACGGGCTGCCCCGTCCCGGCCTGGTCGTCGGCCACAGGTCCTGCGACCACCCAGTCGGGAGGCGCGACCGTCGGATCGAGGGTCGGGAGGAGGACCAGGAGCTGTTCCCAGCGATACGGCGGACGAACGCCGACGATGGCGATGCCCGACGGTGTGCCGGCCATGCCCTCGTACTCGACCACATGCAGCCCGGTCTCGTCCGACGTACCGCTCAACGCGCATGTCGCCCCATCGAACGACGCCGAAAGCGAGCCGGCCAGCCGGAACGGCGTCGCTCGCGGCTCGCCCCGTCGAAGAGCCGTGAGGAGTCCCGTCTCGACGGCCGCCCGGTCGGCGCTGACCGCGAAACGCACGATCCGGCCGGCGTCGTCGCGCGTCAGCCGCCCGTCGTCCTCTGCGATGACCGCTGCGTCATCCCACGCGACGAGGTCCGAGTCGCTCAGCGTCAGCGCTGCCAACTCGTCCCACAGCTGCTGGCCGTCCTCGGGCCGCATCCTGCCCGGGTTCCGGATGAGGGACTCGTACATGAGATCCGCCCCGCCCGCCTGGTGGTCGTCGGCCAGGCGATCGGCGAGGTCGACGGGCACCGGGACGTCGTCAGTCGCATCGAGCGGCACGATCGAGATCGGCACATCGGTCGCGAACACCGCGGCGACCGCGGAGGGATCGGCGTAAGCGTTCCACTCGAGCGGGTCCCCGGCGTCGAGACCGTTGACGAAGACGTTGCCCGGCGCATCGATCGTGCCGAGCATCGCGTGGATGCCGGCCACCCGATCTGCGAGCGTCGCGTCGGCAGCGAACGCATCCTCGAGGTTCGTGAGCGGCCCCAGCGCGACGATGGTCGGGGCGCTCGGACTGGACTCGACGGTCGCGGCGAGGACCTCGACCGCGTCGCGCGGGAGGCCCGCCTCAGCCTGCGGCGGGATGTTCAGCCCGTAGGCCTCGTCCGCCCGCGACCGCCAGTCGTCCGGGAACGGATGAGCATCGGCGCCGCCGTCCTCCCGACCACAGCCGAACGGGATGTCGGGCGAGCCCAGCTCGTCGATCAGGTAGCGGGTAAGCAGCCGCCCGGCCTGGCAGTGGACGAGTCCCGTGCCGGCGATCGTGATGGCCCGGACATCGACCGCCGGGTCCCGCAGCAGGACGAGGATCGCGGCGATGTCGCTCAGGTCGAAGTCGGCGTCGACGATGATCGGGACCCGGGTCATCGGCGGATCGCTCGACTGCGGCGCCGGCGGGCTCCCCGCGCTCGGACCGCACGCGATGAGCGTCGCGAGGAGGCCGACCACGATCACGCGTCTCGTCGTGAGGGTCCGGCGCATGTGCGCATCCTAGGCCCGCGATGCCACGGCCCGTTAGCGATCGAGCCCCCTGGATGGAGGCCGGGTCGCTCACGCGGCTGCGGCCGCGATCCCCTCGACCGCCTCGAGCGCGCGGTCGACCTCCTCGGCGGTGTTGTAGTGGACGAGCCCGAGGCGAAGGATCCCGCCAGTGTCCGCCTTGCCGAGCCGCTCGATCAGCCCGGTTGCGTAGAAGTCGCCGTCCCACACGTAGATCCCGCGCCCGCCCAGCACCTCGGCGGCCTCGCGCGGATGGACGCTATCGATCGAGATCGACACGGTCGGCACCCTGTCGGCGAACCGCGCCGTGTCGGTGATGCCATGGATCGTGACGTCCGGGATCGCCTCGAGGCCTTCGATGAGACGCGTGACCAGCCCGCGCTCGTAGTCGACGATCGCGTTCATCCCGGCGGCCAGCTCCAAGCGTCGATCGGCGACCGTCGGGGACCCGTGGCGCCGTCCTATGTCGCGCAGATAGTCGGTTGCAGCGAGAGTGCCGGCGATCGATTCGAACGCCGCCGTGCCGGTCTCGAACCGATCGTGCGCGGGTCGAACCTTGAACGCCGGGAGCGCGTCGAGGACGTCGGCTTTCCCATATAGCGCGCCAAGGTGCGGACCGAACCATTTGTACGCGCTGCAGACGAGGAAGTCGGCGTCGAGATCACGGACATCGATCGGGCCGTGCGGCGCGTAAGCCACCGCATCGACATAGGCCAGGGCACCGACCTCATGAGCGCGCGCGACGATCTCGCGAACCGGATTGATCGTGCCCACCGCGTTGCTGGCATAGCCGACGGCGACGAGCTTCGTCCGGCTGCTCAGCTTCGACTCGAGATCCTCGAGGTCGAGCGTGACGTCGTCTTCGCGGATGTCGACCTTGCGGACCGTCAGTCCGCGATCCGCCGCCATCGCCTCCCAGGTGCTGACGTTGGCTTCGTGATCGAGCCGCGTGACGACGATCTCGTCACCGGGCGTGAGCGTCGCCCCGATCGACCGCCCGATGTGGAGCGTGAGCGTCGACATGTTGTAGCCGAACTTGATCTCGTCCGGGCTCGCGGCGCCGAGGAAGTCGGCGACGGCCGCGTGTGCCTCGTCGACGATCGCGTCCGACGCCTCGCTCGTGGCGAAGGCGCCACCGGCGTTGGCGTTCGTGTTCGTCAGGTATTCGCCGACCGCATCGATGACGCGCTGCGGGACCTGGGTGCCGCCGGGGCCGTCGAGGAACGCCACGGGCCGGCCGTCCTGTTCGCGCCGCAGGGCCGGGAATTCGGCGCGCAGCGCCTCGACGTCGAATCGGGGCATCGCCTCAGCCGACCGTGACCTGAACGCCGGCTTCCTCGAGGATGCGTTGCGCGCGTCGGGCGATGAGGGCGGCCATCGAGTCCTCGGTGGTCGCGACGATCGCCGCAGTGCCGTCGACCTTGGCCAGGGCAGAGCCGTACGCCTCCAGGTCGTCGAGGATCACGTGTTCGGTCTCCCCGTCCAACTCCGCGGTGATCATGCCGCGGGGCGTGACGCGGATCGTCAGATGCGGCGGACCGGCGGCTGACGCAGGGAGGGCGCCGGTCTCGCTTCCTTCCGGCTTCGCGGCGACGATGGGTTCAGGCTCAGGCGCGGCGACGATGGCTTCAGGCTCAGGCGTGGCGACGATGGCTTCTGGCTTCACCGCGACCGGGGACGACTCGGCTACGGGCTCGGGTTCGGGTTCGGCCGGTGGCCCTGCCTCGGTGGCAGGCTCGGGCGCGATGGCAGGTTCGTTCGATCCGGTGGCCGCCGTCTCGGCCAAGGCACCGGCGGCCGCGAATGCCGACCGCGTGGACACGACGTCGGGCTCGACCTGTGGCGCCACGCCGGTTGCTGCGACAGATACCGGGAGTGTCGCGGACGCCGGGCTCCCCTCCGCGAGCTGGGCGGCGCGGCGGTACGCGATCCGCCCCTCGATCCACCAAATGAGGGCAACCAGGAAGATCGCGCCGACCACCATCAGGCCAGTCACGATCCCGCTCACCACGACGGCAGTCCGGATATCCCCGATGAAGAATCCGAGGACGCGAGGCACGATGAATCCGCCTACGAGACCGATCCAGGCGGCGAAGATGAGGGCCTCGCCGCGGCTGGATCTCGGCTCGAGGCGATGGACGACATCTCGCACGATCGCTGGCACGCGGAAAAGGTTGAAGATCGGGATGAAGTTCTCGACGAAGGCCATCAGGCCACTCGCCGCCGGATATCCCAGGCCGAGCGCCGGCATCGACGTCACAGTCCGACTGAGCCAGAGCGACCACGCGATCAGCGCCAGGAGGGCGATCCCGAAGGCCAGGATCCCGACCCTGCTTATGTACGCCAACTGGTCCTCTGTGGGGTCGATGCCGCCAAGCATCTGATCACCCAGTGTCGCGACGAGGTTCCACTGGACGATCTGCATCACGGCCACGACCAGGATCAGGATCGAGGCGAGGAGGGCAGCCCAGCGTGACGACCGGAAATCGGGAAGTCCGATCTCGCGGACCTGGCCCTTGGTTGTCGGGTCGATCTCGGCGGGATCCACGGCCGCCCGATCCTTCGGCGTACGGCAGTTGTAGCACTGCTTCGCGCCGGCGTTGTTGATCGAACGGCACTGGCCGCAGACCCAGAATTCCCCCGCCAATGTGCTCATCAGTGTTCCGTCGTTCCGGTGAACGTCCAGGCGTCGAGCCGGATGGCCGGCACGACGACTCCTCCGAGGAAGCCCTTGAGCGTCTTGCGCTCGCTGGCCACCCCGACTGTACACGCCAGTGCCTCGAGGTAGCTCTGTGTGAATCGGAGGTTCCTGACGGGACCGACGATCCGCCCGTCCTCCACAAGGAACGTCCCGTCGCGGGTCATGCCCGTGATGATCGCGAGCTTCGGGTGGACCGGGTTCGTGTAGTGGAAACGAGTGACGAGCAGACCGCGATCCAGGCCGGCGATCAGGTCATCGCGTGACGAGGTGCCTGCCGCCATGAGCATGTTGAGAGGGAACGGGCCCCACGGGTTCGGGGCAGGGAGGCCGTGGCCCGTCGACGTGACGCCGTCCCGTGCCGCGGTCTGGGCGTCGTGGACGACCCCCCGACAGACACCCTGCTCCAGCAACGTCACGCGCTGCTTCGCGACGCCCTCGTAGTCGAACGCCATCGGCAAGCCGGCCGGATCGTGTCCGTCGTCCACGATCGAGACCAGGTCACTCCCGATCGTCCGACCGATCTCGACGAAGCTCCGCTCCTCCTGCACGGCAAGGGCCGAGAAACCGAGGTAGCCGAGCATGTCGAGCAGGTCGACGACCGCGTATTCCTCGAGGACGACCGGATAGTCGCCAGCGTCGATGCCGACCGCGTTCGCGGTCGCCCGCGCCTTCTCGGCGGCCTCGCGACCGATCGCCCGGGCGTCGAGCGTGGTCGCGTCGACGGCGGCGTGCTCCGCGTAGCCCGAGCCGCCGTCCGGCCCCATCGACACCGTGAGGAGCTGCGCGACCGTTCGCGTGCCACCGACCCGGATCCCTGTGCTGCTCGCGACGGCCGTCGTCTCCGTCCCGGTCGAGAACGAGCCGTACGCGTTGACCCCCGCCTCGTCGGCCGCCGCGATCACGGCACGGACGCCATCGGCACGGAGTTCCGGCGATGCGTTCGCCGTGGCGGTGGCGTACGCGGCCTCGACCTCGTCTACCTGGGTCGGCGCCGGCAGCCCTGCCCAGTCCTCGAGCTCCTCGACGACCCGGGCGATCGCGCCCGCGTTCGTGGCGAGCCGCCGGAGCCCCTCCTCGTCGGTCCTGTCGGACGATGCGACCCCGACGCGCTTGCCGACCACGAACCGCAGATTGATCGTCACGTTCGTCTCGGCGACGTTCTGGTGGATCTGGCTGTTCGCGAACCTCGTGAGCGATGCATCCTCTGCCAGCACGAGGGCCTCTGCCTCGGTGGCCCCCTCGGCCATCGCATGCCGAAGGGCACGCTGCGCCAGATCGAGAGCGTCACGGGCTCGCTCGTCGTTCACCGGCCGCTCACCACTTGCCCACGCCGACCTGGACGTCCCGGAAGCGTGCTCCGGGGACGGCGTGACCGACATGGCCGGTCTGGCCGGGCTCACCCTTGCCGCAATTCGGTGTCCCGAGCATCACGTAGCTCCGCTCGTCGCCGACGGCGTCGCACGAGCGCCAGAACTCGTAGGTGATGCCGGTGTAGGTCGGGTTCTTGAACAGCCTGCCTTTCTTGCCGCCCTTGATCTCGTACGCGACCTCGGTGGCGAACTGGAAGTTGAGGCGTCGATCGTCGATCGACCAGGAGCGATTGGCGGCGAGGTAGAGGCCGTCGTCCGTGTCCGCGACGATGTCGTCCAGACTCATCCCGGGGCGGGGGAGGAGGTTGATGTTGGTCATCCGGATGAGCGGGATGCGGTTCCAGCCGTCGGCACGCATCGCGCCGCTGCTGGATCGCCCGATCCGGGGCGCGGTCTCGCGGCTGCTGAGGTATCCGACGAAGACGCCGTCCTGAACGAGCGGGACCGCCTGGGCGGCGACACCCTCGTCATCCCAGCCGAATGTGCCCATCCCGCCGGACGACGTGGCGTCCGCGACGATCGTGACGAGGTCCGACCCGTAGCGGAACCCCTCGGCCAGCTTGTCGGTCGTGAGGAAGCTCGTTCCGGCGTACGACGCCTCGGTGCCGAAGACCCGGTCAAGCTCCGCCGGGTGACCGCAGCTCTCGTGGACCTGCAGGTAGAGCTGCGACGGATCGAGCACGATCGTGAACCGGCCGCTCGGGCATTGGGGCGCCGTGAGCAGGGCGACCGCTTCATCGGCGAGTGGCTCGGCACGATCACCGAGGCGCAGGCTGCGGATGTACTCGTAGCCGGCCGCCTGCCAGCCACCGCCCGAATCCGGGTATGACCGGCGCTGGTGCTCGTCGCCGTCGACGGCATTGGCCTCGACCGCCGAACCGACGTGGGTGATGGTCTGCTCGGTGTATGAGCCGTCCGTCGCGGCGAACGTCTTCCATTCGCGTTGGGCGGCGTACATCGACTCGGTGAACGCGATCCCCTTCACGCCCGCGGCCGCCTGGTCGGCGGCCAGCAGGTCCCCGATCTTGCGCTCGAGCGGGACCGTGAACGGGTCTTCCTCGATCGACGTCTCGTAGCGGCCATGGGCCGCTGGACGTGGGGCGAGGTCGGCCGGCTCGCGCAGCGCCGTGGCGCTCGCACGGGCGATCCGCACAGCCTGGGCGGCCACGCGATCGGCCTCATCGAAGCTCAGGACGTGGCTGCTGGAGAAGCCCCAGGCGCCATCGACGATGACGCGGACGCCGAACCCCTCGCTCTCGTTCGAGGCGACGCCCTCGACGCGACCGGTCTTGATCGCGATCGATTCATCGAGGCGGCGGACGACCCTCGTATCGGCGTATCCGGCGCCGAGGGACGTGGCGGTATCGAGCGCGCGCTCGGTCAGGTCTCGCATCAGGACCGCCCAGCCTAGCAGCGGCTCGATCGCCGGACACTCGGGCGTATGCCGTATCGCCGCCGGTGCCGCGACGTGGCCCAAACGTCAGAGGTTCACGATCCCGCTGAGCGCCTGGGCCGTGAGAACGACGCCGAAACCAAGGACGACGACCGCTGCGGCGAGCGGCACGGCCTGACGGACACGCGCGACGCCGCCCTCAGCCTGGATCCGGTCGAACCGATCGCGAGCCGCGACGAGGGCCAGGCCGATGCCGGTCATGACACCGGCCATCCCGATCCCGAACGCGACGACCAGGATGAACCCGAACGCTGGGCGGCCTGCCGCGATCGAGCCGAGCAGGATCAGCAACGCGCTGGTCGATGGGATCAACCCGCCTGCGAGGCCGAGGACGAACAGGCTTCGCCAGGTGATCGTGGAGCCGGGAGCAGGCCCGTGGCTGTGTTCCCCGGCGTGATCCTGTGAGTGCCCATGACTGTTCGAAAGCCCGTGGCCGTGGTCGTGAGCGTGCCCGTCCTCGTGACCGCCGCCTCCCGCGCGTCGACGTCGGAACTCGCCGAACAGCATCCAGCCACCGATCGCGACGATCGAGATCGCGGCCACCACGGGCGCCCAGCGCACGACGACATCGGGCGCCAGGGCGTCGCTCGCCGCCACCACGACCGCAGCGAGGGCCAGGATGCCGGCCGTATGAGACACGCTGACCGAGATCCCGAGCCCGAGCGCGTGCCGCGGTGAGCCGCGGGTGCCGACGAGGTAGGCCGCCATCAGCGTCTTGCCGTGGCCCGGTGTCAGCGCGTGCCCGGCACCGAGGGCCGCCGCCGTGATGAGCGAGATCAGAAGGACGAGGGGCGTCAGATCGGCCTCGCGGAAGATCCCCGGGATCTCACCGCCGCCGATGCCGCCCGGCACGACGGCCGGCTGGTCTGTGGTGGTCGGCTCGGGGCTCGGCGTCGCCGGCGTCGAGGAAAGCGCGGCGGACGGGACAGCGCTCGGTTCCGCCTCGTCCACCGGCTCCGCATCCGGCACCTCGAAGGCCGCCAGGGCCGGACCACCGACGGTCGCCTCGACCACGAGCGTGTCGTCCGCCAGCGGGGTGGCGATGAGGTCCTCGGGATACGACAACAACCGGGACGACAGCGTCACGTCGCGCAGGTCGCCCTCGACCGCGCGCAAGGCCACCCCGGACCCGGTCGCGACGATCTCGCGCCAGCCGAGACGCTCGGGGTACGAACCCTCGCTGAACGTGACCGTCACGGGCGCCGACCCGATCCGCTGACCGAGCCGTGCCTGGTAGGCGCAGACCTGGCGCATCGTCGACAGGCCACCTGCGCCCAGCGGGAACGACAGACCTGCTTCGATGAGGCCGAGGTCGAGCTCGGTGCCATCGACCGCCAGGGCGATCGACCCGCGAACCTCGTCGCACGCGGTCACGCGACCCGCTACGACCTCGTTGTCGGACACGGACCCGTCCCCGTCCAGATCGAAATCCTGACGAGCCTGGAACGTCGGGATCTCGGCGTGATCGATCACGACGTCGAGCAGGATCC
>DASTIG010000200.1:0-3746 GCA_035717785.1 Candidatus Limnocylindrales bacterium | reverse complement strand
GCCGTGGAGGAGTGCCTCCGTTACGACGCCCCCGTCCCTCACGCGACGTTTCGCTACGCGGCCGAGCCGGTGGAGATCGGCGACGCCACGATCCCCGGCGGGGCCCAGGTGATCATCTGCTTGGCGGCCGCCAACCGGGATGGCAGCCGGTACGAGGGCTCGGAGGTGCTCGACATCGATCGGGCCGAGACACGTCACCTCGCGTTCGGACACGGCATCCACCACTGTCTCGGTGCCGCCCTGGCCCGCATGGAGGGACAGCTGGCCCTCGCATCGTTGCTGTACCGCTTCCCCCAGCTCAGCCTCGCCGTGCCCGTCGACGAGCTCCATTGGGGCCACGGCGACGGGCTCGTGTTGCGGGGGCTCTCGGAGCTACCCGTGATTCCCGGCCCCGCACTCCCGCGTCGGAGGTGACCGCGATGCACAACGGAATCGGGGAGCTGTTCGCGCAGGCGCTCGCCAAGAAGGACGTTCCGGGCCTCCTCGACGTCCTTGATCCGGAGGTCGACTTCCGCGGCCTGACCCCGGGCCGGTTCTGGGAAGCGAGCTCGGCGAAGGCACTGGTGAACGACATCATCCTGGGCGCCTGGTTCGAGGCCGACGATCACATCGATTCTCTCGAGGACGTGCAGCTCGGCTCTGTCGCCGATCGCCACAGGGTCTCCTACCTGCTCCGGGTGAGCAGTCCCGACGGGGTGTTCCTGGTCGAGCAGCAGGCCTACTTCGGGGTCGAGAACGACCGCATCAACTGGCTGCGAATCCTTTGCTCGGGATACCGGGCGGTCGGCGACGACCCGACGGACGCCTGACCCAGAGCGTCGACGCTCGACTGCCGCAAGCGCTGCGCCGCGACATGCTTGGTGACCCAAGGTGACCAACGCCGCTCGATGGACCGAGGACGACATCGGCGATCAGGCCGGACGCGTCGCGCTCGACGATGCTGCGGTCCGGACCTTCCTCGCCGCTTACGGTCAGCCCTGACCGGCGTCGGTCGTCGCCGATGTGGTGCGCCTCCAGATGCGCCGGCCGGTGATCTCGGAGGGCACGATCCGGATCCAGTGGTGCTTGTCGCCCAGCGTCCAGTACCGCAGCGGAAGTTGGGCGGCGCGGCGGATCCCGTCGGGATCGTCGACCTCGACCGCTCGGCCCTTGACGAGCACGCTCCATCCGGTCGCGTCCTGCGGGTCGATGCCGTCGACCTCGTAGCAGACCGCAGGACTGCGGATCAGCCCCCGGAGCTTGTTGCCGGGGTCGGTGCGAAACACGATCGTGTCGCGGTCCACGACGTGGTTCACCGGGTAGATCTCTGGGGCGCTGTCGTTGAGGACGCCGATGCGCCCGACCGCCGTCGACGCGAGGAGCTTCCAGCACTCGGGGGGGCTGAGGTGCTCGAGCCAGGTTCGTCCGTCGATCGCGCCCATGGGGGACCTCCTCGGGCCGTGGCTTCACCCCGATGGTTGGGCGTGTGCCTGGCTGTCGGCAAGGGCCAAATGTCCCAACGCGCAAGCCAGAGGGTCACCAGCGCGCCCTGCGACACCGATGCGGTTGGGTCGTCGGGACCTTTGGCACTGCCACGCGGGACCGATCCGTCCGATGATCGGGGCATGGAGAGGTCGACCCCACCGCCGCGGGTCCTCGATCGTGACCATTGCCTGCGCCTGCTGGCGACCGACGAGGTCGGCCGCCTCGCAGTGATTGCCGGCAACACGCCGGTGATCTTCCCTGTGAACTACGCGCTCGACGGCGACACGATCGTGTTCCGCACCGACCCGGGAACCAAGCTCGACCACGGCCCGCGTGCCCGCGCGAGCTTCGAGGTCGACAGCTTCGACCACGCCAGCCGGGCAGGCTGGAGCGTCGTCGCCACGGGCCGGCTCGAAGAGGTGACGCCGTACGACGCGGCCACCTTCGATCGGGTGCGCCGACTGGCGATCGATCCGTGGGCTGCTGGCGACAAGGCGCACTGGTTGCGGCTGATCCCCGATCGCATTACCGGTCGGCGGATCGACCCGACGCCCTGAGGGCACCCATCCCTGGGATCCGACCGCTGGCCGGCATTTCCGTGGCGGCGCCAACCTGGTTCGATGGGGCCCTAGGAGGATCGCGTGTTCTTCCGGCAATATCAGCTCGCCTGCCTCTCGTTGTTCAGCTACGTCGTCGGCGAGGACACGACGGGCCGCGCCGTCGTGGTCGACCCGCAGCGGGACATCACCGCCTACCTCGACGACGCGCGGTCGAACGGGCTCACCATCGAGCGCATCATCGAGACCCACTTCCACGCCGACTTCCTCTCCGGTCACCTCGAGTTGGCGGAAGCGACCGGTGCGGCCACCTCCTTCGGGAGCGCGGCCGAGGCCGAGTTCCCCTTCGAGCGGCTGGCCCACGGCCAGCGCCTCGTGTTGGGCGACGTGACCCTGGAGGTCCGGCACACGCCTGGACACACGCCGGAGTCGATATCCGTTGTCGTCTGGGAGCATGCCCACGACCCCGAACCGTGGGGCGTGCTGACCGGCGACACCCTGTTCGTCGGCGACGTCGGTCGCCCCGACCTGCTCACGTCACTCGGCTGGACGGCCGACGAGCTTGCCCGCCGCCTCTACCGGTCGCTGCACGACCAGCTGCTGACGTTGCCCGACGAGACCCGAGTGTTCCCCGCACACGGCGCCGGATCGGCGTGCGGGAGGGCGATGTCGGACGCGGTGTCGTCGACGATCGGCGAGCAGCGCCGCCTCAACTACGCGTTGCGGCCGATGAGCGAGGACGCCTTCGTCGAGGTGGTCATCCAGGGCCAGTCGGTCGCCCCCGCGTACTTCGCGTTCACGGCCGACAGCAATCGGCGAGTGCACGATCTCCTCGACGATGCCGAAGCCCCGGCGCGGCTCCAGGCCGACGACCTGGAACGCCACCAGCGGGATGGCGCCATCGTGATCGACGGACGATCGCCCGAGGCCTTCGCCTCCGGCCACGTGCGCAGCTCGGTGAACATCGGGCTCGACGGTCGGTTCGCCGAGTACGCCGGCGACGTCGCTCGCGCGGGCCAGGCGATCGTCCTCGTCACCGACGAGGGACGCGAGACCGAGGCGAAGGTCCGTCTGGCGCGCATCGGCTTCGACCGTGTCCAGGGTGCCATCGTGGAGGTCGAACGACTGCTCGCCGAGCGGCCCGACCTGGCGGAGCGCGCCACTCGACTGGCAGCGGCCGATCTCGCGGCCTGGCGCGACGGCGAGCCGGCGCTCCAGATCGTCGATGTCCGCGGGCCGGACGAACAGGAATCGGGGGTGATCCCCGGAGCCGGGCGGATGCCCCTCGCCCGGCTGCTCGAGCAGCACCGTGAGCTGGATCCCGGAGCATCCACGGTCGTCTATTGCGCCGGGGGGTATCGGTCCTCCATCGCCGCCTCGCTGCTCCGGTCGCTGGGCTTCACGCGCGTGGCCGACCTCCAGGGAGGCTTCGATGCGTGGGCCACAGCCGGCTTGCCCGTCGAGACCGAGGCCCCCGGCCTCAGGCCGGGCCGTGGACCGTGACGTCCACGGGACCGTGGGTCCGTTCGGCGCCCCGCACCCCGACAAGGACGTCGAGCTGTTGGTCGCCGACGGTGTGCTCCACATCCGCGCCCAGCGGCAGGAGAGGACCGAGAAGCAGGACAAGGACGTCCACCGGTCGGAGTTTCGCTACGGATCCTTCGTCCGCAACGTCCCCCTGCCCGAAGGGGTCAAGGAGGACGACGTCACGGCGAGCTACAAGGA
>DASTIG010000199.1:0-6213 GCA_035717785.1 Candidatus Limnocylindrales bacterium | reverse complement strand
GGGCGGCGGATCGCCGTGGACGTCATCGATCGAGGTGATCGTGTCGCCATCGATGGTGATGACACGGCGTTCAGTCGCCGCGCCCGTCGCGGGATCGAATAGGCGAACGTTCCACAGGACCTCGGTCATGCGTCGATCTCGACGCCGTCGAGCTCGCCGCGGATCTGGCGCAGGGCGCGTTCGAATGCGCGACGCGCGTCCTCCTTGGGGTGCTCCGGGAACGGGCGAGCGTCGATGGCTTCGTCGAGTGTCAGCTGCCCGTTCTCGACCCGGGTGGCCAGCTCGACGAGCGCCGTAAGCGACACCACCTGCGCATCGGCCATGGCGCGGCCGCCGTGGTCGCCGTGCCCCGGGACCACGACCCCGCCCTGTTCGGGGACCCGGACCGCGATCGCGGCGGCGGTCGCCGGCCAGTCGAGCGGATAGGCATCGCCGAAGAACGGGACGTTGCCGTTCTCCAGGAGGTCGCCGGCGAACACGACCTCGGTGCCCGGCACCTCGATCACGATGTCGTGGTCGGTGTGCCCGCGGCCGAGGTAGCGCAGCATCACCTCGCGCCCACCGACCTCGATGCGGGCGTGTGTCGCGAAGACCCGATCTGGCGGGTCGATGACGATCTCGGCAAGGTCGTCGGCGAGCAGCGGCTCCTCGACGGCGATCGTCCGCTTGCGCGCCTCTCCGTTGCGGACCATGAAGGTGACGCAGCGCTCGTGGCCCCAGATCGTGGCCGGCCGGAAGATCCCGTTGCCGAAGACATGGTCGAAGTGACCGTGCGTGTCGACGACGACCCCGACCGGTGCGTCGGTCAGCTCGCGCAGGTCGGCCTGGATCTCACGCGCTTGCGCGTAGCTGGAACGCGTATCGATCACGAGGGTCTCGGCACGGCCCAGGATCACGCCGATGTTCTGGTCGTAGAACGCATAACGGCGCACGAAGACCTTGTCGCCGATCTCGACCCATCCATCCGACACAGCCATGCGTGATGCATCCTAGCGGCGCAGTGCCATCCGAAATCGGGCGCGCCGTTACCGCCGACGGCATCGAGCTGCGAACGCGCCACTGGCGGGCCGGCGATCCGTGGGCGGCGATGCTGATCGTGCATGGCCTCGGCGAGCAGTCCGGCCGCTACGAGCACGTCGGCGAGCATTTCGCCGCAGCCGGCATCGACACGTTCGCGTATGACCATCGCGGCAACGGCGGCAGTGGCGGCCGGCGCGGCGACATCGATCGCTGGAGCCGCTACCACGATGACCTCGAGGAGAGGCTGGCTGCCGTTCAAGCCGCCGCCGACGGCCGGCCGGTGATCCTCTACGCGCACTCCATGGGGGCGCTGATCGCGGCTGGCTATCTGCTCACGGATCGCCCGCGCCCGGACCTCACGGTGCTGACGGCGCCCGGCCTGGACTCGACGCTGGCGGGTTGGAAGAAGCGACTCGCGCCCGTGGTCGCCAAGGTCCTGCCGACGTTGTCGGTTCCGAACGGCGTAGCTATGGAGACACTGTCGCGCGATCCGGAGGTCGGGCGGCGGGTCAGAGCGGACCCGCTCAACGGCACGACCAGCACCGCCCGGTTCGCGGCGGAGGCGCTCGCGGAACAGGCTCGGGTACGCGCCGGCGCGCGGCGGATCGGCGGGCCGACGCTGATCCTCCACGGGCTCGACGATCGCCTTGTCCCGCCGTCGGCATCCGAGGTGTTCGAGGGCGCCCCGGGCGTCGAACGGCGGACCTATCCGGGCCTGCGTCACGAGCTGCACAACGAGGCGGAGGGTCCCGCGATCCTCGACGAAGTCGTGGTGTGGCTACGCCAGCATGCTAGGCTTCCGGCACAACCGAACACCGCCTCCGGGGAGCGCCTCGCGCGCTGAGAGTGTGGCGAAACGCCACAGACCCGCCGAACCTGATCCGGCTCGTACCGGCGAAGGAAGCAGGCCAGCATCGATCACAGGACGCCGTCCCGGAGACCGGTGACGGCGATTCTTGTGGGACTCGACCGAGGAGGTTCGGACATCATGACCGGCACCATCGACGCCACGGCGCCGACCGCTCTTCCCGAGACGCGCTGGCGGACGCGAGACATCGTCGTGGCGGCGGTGATCGGCGTCGCGTTCGGGGTCGTGTTCTGGGTCTGGGGACTGATCTGGTATGGGCCGCTCCAGGTCATCGGCGAGCTGGCATTTCCCCTCCGCGACCTGTTCTATGCCGTCTGGCTGGTGCCGGCCGTGCTCGGGCCGCTGATCATCCGCAAGCCCGGGGCGGCACTCTTCACCGAGATGGTCGCGGCCGGTGTCTCGGCCCTGCTGGGGAGCGCGTGGGGCGTGGACACGCTCCTGTCGGGCTTCGTCCAGGGAGCGGCGGCCGAGCTGGTCTTCGCGTTCACGCTGTACCGCCTGTGGACCTTTCCGGTCCTCGCGACTGCCGCCGTCGCGAGCGCCGCTGCGGCATGGATCCACGACTGGGTCCTGTATTACGCGGATCGGGACCCGCTGATCCAGATCGTCCGCGGCGTGTTCATGGGGATCTCGGCCGTGGTCATCGTGGCCGGTGGTTCCGTGGCCCTCCACCGCGCGATGAAGCAAGCCGGCGTGCTCGAAGGGTTCCCGGACTGACACCTGTCTCGCTCCGCGCGAAAGCCCTCGGCATCACGTACGTCGGCGCCGATCGACCGGCTCTCAACGCGATCGACCTCGACATCGATCCCGGCGCGGTCCTGCTCGTCGTCGGACCGTCCGGATCCGGCAAGAGCACGCTCGCGCTGACGATCGCCGGCCTGGTCCCGGGCGAGATCCCGGCCGAGATGACCGGCTCGCTCGAAATGGACGGACAGGACATCCGCGCTCTCGGACCGGTCGGCGTGGCGGAGCGGGTCGGCCTCGTCCTCCAGGACCCGTCCGCGCAACTCGTTATGGAACGGGTCGAGGACGACGTCGCTTTCGGACTGGAGAACCGCGCCTGGCCGCTTTCGGACATGCAGGCGCGCGTCCCCGAGGTCCTCGCCGTGGTCGGACTGGCCGGCATGGAGCGGAGCCGGTCGCGTCGGCTGTCCGGCGGCCAGCAGCAGCGGCTGGCGCTCGCCGGTGCGCTCGCTCCGAGGCCGGGGCTTCTCGTGCTCGACGAGCCGACCGCCAATCTCGACACTGACGGCCGTGCCCAGCTCATGACGGCACTCGCGGGTCTTCGCGACAAGCGGGCCACCACGGTCGTGCTCATCGAGCATCAGGTCGACCTGGCCTGGCCGCTGACGGACATCGTCCTCGCACTCGACAGCAACGGGACGGCCATCGATGTTGGTGCCCCACAGGACGTATTGGCGCGTTCCGGCGATCAGATGCGCGCGGCGGGGATCTGGTTGCCCGGCGAAGTCTCGTCCAGGCCGCGCAACAGGTCGTCGCCACCCGGTCCCGTGCTCGTCCGAGCCCGCGGCGTCCGGTTCGGCTATGACCGCACCGAGCCGGTCGTCCGCGATGTGACGCTCGATGCGTCGGCAGGGGAGAGGATCGCCATCGTCGGTCCCAACGGGAGCGGGAAGTCGACGCTCGGGCGGCTGCTCGTCGGCCTGCTCCGGCCCGACCATGGCACGGTCGCACTGGCGGGAGACCAACCATCGCGAATGCCGCCCACGACGCTTGCTCGACATGCAGGCTACGTCTTCCAGGAACCGGAGCGGCAGTTCCTGACGCAGACGGTGGCGGCGGAAGTCCGTCTCGGCCTCAAGGAGGAAGAGCTCGACCGGGTAGATGCTCTGATGGCACGCCTCGGCCTGCCGCTCGATCGGTTCGGCACGCGCAGCCCGTACCGGCTCTCCGGTGGCGAGCAGCGACGCCTGTCCCTCGCCTGCATCCTGATCCGTCGGCCGGAGGTGCTCGTTCTCGACGAACCCACATTCGGCCAGGATCGCCTCGGCTATGAGGGCCTGCTCGGCATCATCCGCGAGCACCTGGACCAAGGGGCGTGCCTGCTGGCAGCGACGCACGACCGGCGATTCGTGCGGGACGTGGCGCGGCGGACCATCGAGATGGACGATGGGTGGATCGTCCGCGACGAGGCGGTCGCGTGATCGCCGGGCGGCTCGAGGTCGACGACACCCAGCTCGACAGCTGGCTTGGCCGGACGAGTCCCGTGGTGAAGCTTGCCGTTGCCCTCGTATGGCTGCTCGGCCTCGCGTTCACGCTCCACCCTATCCCGCCGGCCGTCCTCGCGGGTGCCGCCCTGGCTGCCGGGCTGACGCTCGGAGGGATCGCGCCGGTGAACCTCGGCAGGACGCTTGCTCCGGTGTGGCTGGCCGCCGTCGCGATCGGCCTCTCCAACGCGCTGTTCTCCGTAGCCAATGGCGACCCGACCACCACCACGCTCGCGACGCTCGGCCCCATCCGGATCGCGAGTGATGCGGTCGCCAACGGGATCTCGATCGGGCTCCGGATCGCGGCGATCGCGTGCGTCGGAGCGGTGTTCACGCTGACGACCGACTCCACCCGTCTGTCCGACTCGCTCGTCCAGCAGGCGCGCATCCCGGCACGGTTCGCGTATGGGGCGCTGGCCGCCTACCAGTCGATCCCGCGCTTCGCGGAGGACCTGGCGACGCTCCGCCAGGCGCGCCGTATCCGCGGGTTGCGCGGCAGCTGGCATCCGCGGCTGTTTATCGGACTGCTCGTGCTTGCGATCCGCCACGCGGATCGCATGGCGGTCTCGATGGACGCCCGGGCGTTCGGGGCGGGCCCGCGGACGCACTATCGCGTCCAGCATTGGACGTGGCTGGACGCCGCCGTCGGCGTTTGGGCCGTCGTCATCCTCATCATCGCGCTGTCGCTGGGACGGTAGATTCCCCGGAACCGTACGAAGGGGACCACGTGACCGACGCGCGCACGATCGTCTTCTTTCCCGAAGGCGCCTACGGCCCGACGAACAACTGCGTCGGGATCGGGCAAGTGCTGCGGGCCCGCGGCCACCGCGTCGTGTTCATCGTCGAGGAGTCGTTCGCCGGCACGCTCGAAATGAAGGGTTTCGAGGAGCGGCTCATGCGGCTCGGACCACCGCCCGCCGAGCCCGAGGTCCCAGGCCAGTTCTGGATCGACTTCATCCGCGATACGTCACCGGTCTTCCGCAAGTCGACCCTTGAGCAGCTCGGGGAGTTCATCGCGCCGACCTGGCAGGCGCTCATCGACGGCTCCAAGTACGTCAACCCGCGCCTTGCCGAGATCTTCGACGAGCTCGCGCCGGACGTGATCGTCGAGGACAACGTCGTCGCGTTCCCGGCGATCACTGCCAGCGGCCGCCCGTGGGTGCGGATCGTGTCGTGCAACCCGATGGAGCTGAAGGACGCGTCGATCGCGCCCTTCAGCAGCGGCTACCCGGCCGACGATCGGAGTGGCTGGCCGGCGTTCCTCGACGAGGTGCGTCGCACGCACGCCGACATGTGGCGGGACTTCGATGCGTTCTGCCGGGAGAACGGCGAGATTGGTCTCGTGTACGGCGACCTCGGGCCGGAGTTCATCGCCGAGTCCCCGTACCTCAACCTTTACTCCTACCCGGCCGAGGCCGACTACGAGCGCACGCAGCCGCTCGGCCCGACGTGGCACCGCCTTGATTCCACTGTGCGGGCGTCCGATGCGACCTGGGAGATGCCGCCGGAGCTGGCCGAGCGGGATGGGGCGCTGATCTACCTCTCCCTGGGGTCGCTCGGGTCGGCCGACGTCGAGCTGATGCAGCGGCTGGTCGACGTGCTGGCACGGACCACGCACCGCGTCATCGTGTCGAAGGGGCCGCTCGCCGACCAGATCAGGCTGCACGACAACCAGGCGGGGGAGGCGTTCCTGCCGCAACCGGCGATCCTGCCGATGGTCGACCTGGTGATCACGCACGGCGGTAATAACACGGTCACCGAGGCTTTCCATCACGGCAAGCCGATGATCGTCCTGCCGCTCTTCTGGGACCAGGTCGACAACGCGCAACGCGTCCATGAGACCGGCTTCGGCCGCAGGCTCTCGACGTACGGTTTCAAGGCCAGGGAGCTGACGAGCGCGATCGACCGGCTGCTGAAGGATCGACAGTTGTCCGAGCGTCTCGCGGCCATGTCGTCGCGCATCAAGTCGACGTCTGGGACGGTCCGAGCCGCCGATCTCATCGAGCGGGTCGGCCTCGATGGCTCGTCGGCAGCGGACTGACGGCGATGCTGCACGGCCCTCGCTGCTGCGCACCGACCTGCGTCCCTGGCGGGACG
>DASTIG010000198.1:0-12733 GCA_035717785.1 Candidatus Limnocylindrales bacterium | reverse complement strand
CCGCCGGGGCTTCCAGATTCGCTTGGTCGAGAAGGACTTAGAAGTCCATCCCTCCGCCGTGGTCGTGACCGGCGCCGGCGCCGGCCTTCTCCTTCTCCGGGAGGTCCGAGACCAGCGTCTCCGTGGTCAGGACCATCGCGGCGATGGAGGCGGCATTCTGGAGGGCCGACCGGGTCACCTTGGCGGCGTCCACGATGCCCTTCTTGAACAGGTCACCGTACTCGCCCGTGAGCGCGTCGTAGCCCTGGCCTGCCTTGAGACCCTTCACGTGCTCCACGACGACCTCGCCGGGCGCACCTGCGTTGTCGGCGATCTGCCGCGCTGGCGCTTCGAGCGCCTTGCGCACGATCTCGACGCCGACCTGGGCATCGCCGCCGAGCTTGATCGAGTCGAGCGCCGGGATGGCCTGCAGGAGCGTCGTCCCACCGCCGGCGACGAGACCCTCTTCGACGGCCGCGCGGGTCGTCGAGAGCGCATCCTCGATGCGGTGCTTCTTCTCCTTGAGCTCGACCTCGGTGGCCGCGCCGACCTTGATCACCGCGACGCCACCGGACAGCTTGGCGAGCCGCTCCTGGAGCTTCTCACGGTCATAGTCGGACGTGGTGTCCTCGATCTGGGCCTTGATCTGGGTCATGCGGGCCTTGATCTGATCCGGCGCGCCGGCGCCGTCGATGATCGTCGTGTCGTCCTTCGTGGCGACGATGCGGCGTGCCTGGCCGAAGTCCTCGGCGGTGACCGAGTCGAGCTTGCGGCCGACTTCCTCGCTGATGACCGTGCCGCCGGCCAGGGTCGCGATGTCGCGGAGCATCTCCTTGCGACGATCGCCGAAGCCGGGCGCCTTGACGGCCAGAACGGAGACAGTCCCCCGAAGCTTGTTCACGACCAGCGTCGCGAGAGCCTCACCGTCGATGTCCTCGGCGATGATCAGGATGGGCTTGCCCTGCTGGACGGCCTTCTCGAGCGCCGGGAGCATGTCCGGGACGCTGGAGATCTTCTTGTCGGTGATCAGGATGACCGGGTTCTCGAGAACGGCCTCCATCCGATCTGGGTTGGTCACGAAGTACGCCGAGAGATAGCCCCGGTCGAACTGCATGCCCTCGGTGTATTCCTTCTCAAGCCCGAGGCTCTGGCCTTCCTCGACGGTGATGACGCCGTCCTTGCCGACCTTGTCCATCACTTCGGCGATGATCTCGCCGACCTCGGGATCGGCCGCGCTGATGGCGGCGACCGCCGCGATCTGCTCGCGGTTGTCGACCGGGCGCGACTGCTTCTTGATCTCGGCGACGACCGCCTCGACTGCGGCCTCGATGCCGCGCTTGACGACCATCGGGTTGGCCCCGGCCGTGACGACGCGGAGGCCTTCGCTCACGAGCGCCTGACCGAGCACGACGGCGGTGGTCGTGCCGTCACCGGCGACGTCGTCGGTCTTGGTCGCGACCTCCTTGAGGAGTTGGGCGCCCATGTTCTCGAACGGGTCGTCGAGCTCGATGTCACGGGCGATGGTCACGCCGTCGTTGGTGATCGTCGGCGAACCGAATTTCTTGTCGAGGACGACGTTGCGACCCTTGGGGCCGATCGTGACCTTGACGGCGTCGGCGAGGCGGTCGATGCCCCGCTTGAGCGAGCGACGAGCGGTCTCGTCGAAGAGGATCTGCTTAGCCAATGTCTGTGTTCCTCCCAGGGAATCGGGGTTGGGGTCGGGCGAGGGGTTTTGTCAGTCCTGGACGATCGCGAGGATGTCCTTCTGACTGACGATGAGGAACTCGTCGCCGTCGATCTTGAATTCAGTGCCGGCGTACTTCGCGTAGAGGACCTTGTCCCCCTGCTTGACGTCCATCGGCTCGCGCTTGCCGTCGTCGTTGATCTTGCCGGGTCCGGCCGCGATGATCGTCCCCTCCTGGGGCTTCTCCTTGGCGGTGTCCGGCAGCACGATGCCGCTCTTCGTCATCTCCTCGCGCGGGGTCGGCTCGATGACCACGCGGTCGCCCAGCGGGCGCAGCTTGGTCTTGGTCGCAGTGGCTGTGGCCAACGTGCAGTACCTCCTGTGACGGTCACGGCCGACCGTCGAGTGTGCGTTTCGTGGGCGGCGACCGCTCGGGTTTTGGCGCGGTCGGCCGGTCCCTTGTCATTTGCCGCATCGAGACGGGACGTCTGCCCCGCAGGGCGGTCCGTCGATACGTTAGCACTCTCTGTGTGAGAGTGCTAAGTGCCAGATTACTGAACCGGCAGCGGCGCTGTCAACTCGCGCGGGCGGGTCGGCTGGTTAACGTTCATGACTTCGACCCGAAGGTGCGGTCGTAGGTGTCGACTAGGGCGTCGCCGAGGTCTTCCACGGTTGTCTGGCGGCGATCGACGACCCACCCGGCCGTGATGCGGACGTATTCGGGCTCGTTCCGCGATCTTGGTGCCCCCGGTGGGGCAAGGAACGGCGAATCGGTCTCCACGAGCAGTCGATCGAGCGGGGCGATCGCGGCGACCTCGGCGGACGCCTCCTCCCCTCGCCGGAAGACGAGGCCCGAGAAGCTGATGGCCGCGCCGAGGTCGAGCATGGCCTGGGCGTAGTCGACCGGACCGGAAAAGCTGTGGACGACCACCGGCGGCCTGCTCGTGCCCATCGCGGTCAGCTCGGCGAGCAACGCGTCCTGCGCGTCGCGCCGGCTGGCTGCGGAGCGGCAGTGGAGGATGGCCGGCCTGTGCAGCTCGGCGGCGAGGCGCAGATTGCGACGCAGGTTCTCCAGCTGGTCCGGGATCGGACTGAACACGCGGTCGTAGTCGAGGCCGGTCTCGCCGATCGCGACGACCCCCTTTTCGCGGGCCCAACGCTCGATAGTCTGCCAGCCGGCGTCATCGACCTTGGCGGCGTCGTGCGGGTGCACGCCCACCGCGGCGTCGACCCAGGGCACACGCTCTTTGAGGGCCAGCGCGCGCTCCGACGAGGCGACATTCCAGCCTGGGACCAGCAGCCGCTCCACGCCGGCGGTGCGGGCAGCCTCCAGGACGGCTTCGGCGTCATCGCCGAAACGATCGGCGTTGACGTGGCAGTGCGAGTCGATGAGGCGCACCGGCGCATCGTAGGGGTGTTCGCGCCCCACGCACGGCTGCCTGTTCGTTCCCGTCCCACGGGAACGTGCCAGGCCGTTCGCGCCCTAGCTGTCTGAGACCGCGGCCTCAGCCTCTGAAACTGCGTCGGAACTCGCCTCAGCCTCCGATTCGAGCCGCGGGAACAAGGGCTCCGGGGCCGCGACCCGACCGGCCTCCCTTGCCCGGGCGCCCCATTCGAGCTCGCCGAGGAGAGACGATCCACCGTTCCCGTCGGGCGCGTATCCGTACCCGTACCCGAGCTGCGCGAGGATCCGCGGCGCCGACACCGGCAGGAACGGGGCGGCAGCCATGCCCACAAGCCGGCACGCCTCCACGAGGTCACCGAGCACGCCGCGGAGTCGATCACCCGCGGCCTCGTCGCCGGTCTTCCAGGCCTTCGCCAACTCCCACGGCTTTTCGGCATCGACCACCCGGTTCGCACCGCCGACGAACTCCCACAGCCCGGCAAGTGCGTCGTGCAGGCGGCACCCCTCCAGCGCCTCGGCGTACAGGCGGATCGTGTCGTTCCAGCGCTCGCCCAGGGGCGACGCGGCCTCGGCACGCGGCGCGGGACGGACGCCCTCCAGGTACCGCTTCGTCATCGAGACCGTGCGGTTCACGAGGTTCCCGAAGTCGTTGGCCAGGTCGGCGTTGTAGCGCCGCACGAACGAATCCCAGGACACCTCGGCGTCGCGGTCGAAGGGCACCTCGCGGAGCAGCACGTAGCGCGCCCCGTCCGAGCCGAACGCCGCCACGAAGTCGTGCGGGTCCATGAAATTGCCGCGGCTCTTGCTCATGCGCTCGCCGCCGGCCGCGTAGAGGAAGCCGTGGACCCATACGTGCCGGGGTGCCTCCAACCCGGCGCTCCACAGCATCGCGGGCCAGAAGATCGTGTGGAACCTCGTGATGTCCTTGCCGATCACGTGCAGATCGGCCGGCCACCAGCGCTCGAACGACGCGGGGTCGTCGGGGAAACCCGCGCCGGTGATGTAGTTGATGAGCGCATCGAACCAGACGTAGATGACGCCGGCCTCGGGGTCCCACGAGCCGTCCTCCCGCTGCGCCGTTTCGCCGTTCTCGGCGATCGGGAACGGGATCCCCCAGCCGCCGGGGGTCCGTTCGCGCGAGATCGAGAAGTCCTCGAGGCCGCCGCGGATGAAGCCGAGCATCTCGTTACGCCGGAAGTCCGGCTGCACGAAGTCCGGATGATCGGCGAAGAACCGCTCGAGTCGTTCCTGGTAGGCCGATAGGCGGAAGAACCAGTTCCGCTCGGTCAGCCATTGCAGCGGCACGTCCGGATGGTTCGGGCAGATCGTGCCGCGCGCGGTCTCGATCACCTCGCTGGCGGAGCGGAAACCCTCGTTCGGGCAATACCAGCCTTCGTAGGTCCCGAGGTAGATGTCGCCGTTCGCGTGCGCACGGCGCACCATCTCTTGCGCCGCCCGGACGTGATCGGGGTCGGTCGTCCGGATGAAGCGGTCGGGCGAGATCGCGAGCGCATCCTCGGCCGCTTTGAACAGCTCGACCTTCTCGTCGACGAACTCGCGTGCCGGTCGTCCCTCGTCGACCGCGGCCTGCGCGATGTTGATCGAATGCTCGTCGGTGCCGGTCAGGAAGCGCGTGTCGTCGCCGATCATCCGATGCCAGCGCGCGATGACATCGGCGCCGATCACCTCGTACAGCGTGTGGACGCCGGGCTTCGAGTTGGCGTACGCGATCGCCGTGGTCAGGTAGTAGCGGGGGCGGTCGGGCATCGGAGCGCGATGGTACCCGAGCCCCATAGCACGCACCTCAGGCGCTGGCTCGATCCGAGCCCTCGTGGCTGCAGCCGCGCGCCCGGCGCGCCTGACCCCCGCGCGGTCAGTGCCGGAAATGGCGGATCCCGGTCATGAGCATCGTTCCGTCCAGGCGATCCACGGCCGCGATTGCCTCGGCGTCACGCATCGAGCCGCCCGGCTGCGCGAAGGCGCGCACGCCGGCCGCGAGGCAGGCCTCGACCGCGTCGGCGAACGGGAAGAACGCGTCGCTCGCACATGCGGCCCCGACCGTCGACGTCGGGCCGAGCATCGCGTGGGCCTTGAGCACTGCCTGACGCGCCGCGTCCACGCGTGACGTCTGGCCGCTGCCGATCCCCACGAGGCGGCGCTCGCGGACCAGGACGATCGCATTGGACGTCACGCCACGGACGAGGCGCCACGCGAGATCGAGGTCGAGCTGCTCTTCGGGCGTGGGTGCCCGCCGCGTCGCGCTGGTCCAGGTCGTGGGCACGTCCGTCAGGACATCGGGCGCAGTGACGAGGACTGCCCCACCCGCGGTGCGGATCGAGCCGAGCGGTGATGCGGTGGCGTCCGAGACACGATCGTCCGACGCGAGAAGCTCGTCGACGAGCACCCGGACGTTGGGCTTTGTCGCCAGGATCTCCAGGGCCTCGGCAGTGAACGACGGCGCGATGACGATCTCCAGGAAGATCGAGATGAGCGCTTCCGCGACAGGGCGGTCGACCTCGCGGGTCAGCGCCACGACGCCGCCGAACGCGCTGACCGGGTCGGCCTCGAGCGCGGCCTCCCACGCGCCGAGCAGCGCCGGCCGCTCCGCAGCGCCGCACGGGTTGGTGTGCTTCACGATCACCACGCCCGGTCCGCGTAAGGCCCGACCGAGCGCCGACGCGGCCGCCGCATCGAGCACGTTGTTGTATGACAGCGCCTTTCCCTGGATGGGTGTCCGGTCGATGCCGAAGGGCCCGTCGGCCAGGCTCGAGCCCGGCACCCGGTAGCGGGCGGCCGGCTGGTGCGGGTTCTCGCCGTACCGCAGCGTCTCGACCTTCTCGAGGCCGATCGTCAGCGTCGCCGGATACGGATCGGGCCGCGCGTCGAGCAGGCCCGCATCGACCAGGCGGTTCGGAAGCTCGGCCGCGATCCGCGCGTCGTACGCGGCGGTGTGGGCGAACGCCTCGAGCGCGAGCTCTCGGCGCAGTCGATCGTCGAGCCCGGCTGTGGTGTCGAGCGCAGCGAGGACGTCGCCGTATCGCGACGGTGAAGTCACGATCGCCACGTTCGCGTGGTTCTTCGCGGCCGCCCGGACCATCGACGGCCCGCCGATGTCGATCTCCTCGATCAGCTCGTCGACAGTGATCCCTGGCCGCTCAAGCGCGGCCGCGAACGGATATAGGTTCACGACGACGAGCTCGAACGGGGCGATCGCGGCCGCCAGCAGCTGGCGGCGGTGGTCGTCGAGCCGCCGATCAGCGAGCAGGCCGGCGTGGACGCGCGGATGCAGCGTCTTGACCCGCCCGTCGAGCATCTCGGGGCTCCCGGTCACGGCCGCGACATCGGTCACCGGCAAGCCGGCGTCGCGCAGCGTCCTGGCGGTCCCGCCGGTCGAGACCAGCTCGAACCCGCGAGCGACGAGGCCCCGCCCGAGGTCGACGAGGCCGGTCTTGTCGGAGACCGACAGGAGCGCGCGGCGGGGCGTCGGGGTGCCGGTGTCGGCCCGGTCGACGTCGATCGTGACGTGGCGGCTGTCCGGGGCGACCGCCACGGCATCGGCGAGAAGCAACCTGACGGCGTGCGGTAGCAGCCGGTGCTCGACGGCCTGGATGCGCTCGCGCAGCGCCGTTTCGTCGTCGTCGGGCAGGACCGGGACCGCCTCCTGGGCGACGATCGGACCGCCGTCGAGTGTCGCGTCGACCAGGTGGATCGTCACCCCGGTCACGCGCACGCCGTGCGCGAGCGAATCCCGTACGGCGTGGGCCCCCGGGAACGCCGGCAGCAGCGACGGATGCGTGTTCACGATGCGGCCGTCGAATGCGTCCAAGACGCCCGGCCCCACCAATCGCATGTAGCCGGCAAGGACGATGACATCCGGCCGAGCCCCTGTGAGGGTCTCCAACAGAGCCCCGTCATCACCGCCCTCGACGAGCGCCGTATCGATCCCCTGCTCGGCGGCCCAGTCGAGCGCCGGACACGCCCGGTCCGCGAAGACGAGGACGACGTGGCCGCCGAGCTCACCGCGCACGGCGGCGGCCTGGAGAGCGCGCAGGTTGGAGCCAGTTCCCGACACGCCAACGGCGATCCGCTCACTCATGCGACCGATTCCAGGCCGCCCTCGGTGTAACGCACGCCGCGGGTCGAGTCCGCCTCGATCACCTCGCCGACGACGATCGCCTCGATCCCGTGCTCGCCGAGCGCGCCGATGGCCGCCGGGATGGCGGCCGGCGGGACGACGAGGACCATCCCGAGACCTCCGTTGAACGTCGCCCGGAGCTCTTCGTCGTCCAGACCGCCCAAGGCGCCGAACAGGCGCATGACGGACGGAATGGTCCAGCGCGCCGGGTCCACCCGCGCCGCCATCTCGGCCGGCAGCGCGCGCGGGACGTTGCCGGGCAATCCGCCGCCGGTGATGTGCGCGGCGCCGTGGATGTCGAGCCCCGATCGGCCCAGCGCAGCCCGGGCAGCCAGCACGGCCTTCGCATAGACCTTCGTCGGCGTCAGCAGCACCTCGCCGAGCGTGGCCATCGATTCCTGCGGGGCAGCCTCCAGCAGCGCATCGGTCGCGGCATCGCCCAGCGTCCTCCGGAGCCGCGCCTGGTACGGCTCGGCGAGGTCGAGATCCCACTGCGCCACCAGAGACCTGACCAGCGAGTAGCCGTTCGCGTGCAGCCCGCTCGAGACCAGGCCCAGGATGACGTCGCCGGCACGGACAGCCGAGCCGTCGATCACCCGCGACCGCTCGACGACGCCGATGCAGCAACCGGCCAGGTCGAACTCGTCGACCTCGAGGACACCCGGATGCTCGGCCGTCTCCCCACCGACCAGCGCCGCACCGGCTTCGCGACAGCCGGCAGCCACGCTGCCGACCAGCTCGGCCACGGCGACCGGGTCGAGCCGGCCGACGGCCACGTAGTCGAGGAACGCCAGCGGCTCGGCGCCGGTGCAGGCCACGTCGTCGGCGCACATCGCGACGAGGTCGATGCCGATCGTGTCGAACCGGCCGACGGCGGCGGCGATGACCGTCTTCGTGCCGACCCCGTCGGTCGAGGCGATGAGGAGCGGCTCGCGGTAGCCCTCTGGGATCGAGAACGCACCGCCGAACCCACCCAGACCACCGACGACCTCGGGCCGCCGCGTCGAGTCGACATGGGCGCGGATGAGCTCGACGGCCTGCTCCCCGGCGTCGACGTCGACGCCGGCGCGTCGATAGGCGGAGCGGCCCGGTTCAGTCACGCGCGGAGGCGACGACTTCTTCGAGGATGAACTTCCGGCTCGCCGTGTCGTACGGGACCGGCTCCGGATAGTTGCCGTCGAAGCAGGCGAAGCAGAAGCGTTCGTACGGCAGATCGAGCGCAGCGAGCACCCCGCGGATCGACAGGTAGCCGAGAGAATCGGCGCCGATGAAGTCGCGGATCTCATCTTCGGAATGGGTCCCCGCGATGAGCTCCGTCTCGACCGACGTATCGATGCCGTAGAAGCACGGGTGGTAGATCGGCGGGGCGCTGATCCGCACGTGGACCTCGCGCGCTCCGGCGCGCCGCAGCAGGTCGACGATCCGTTTCGTCGTCGTGCCGCGGACGATCGAGTCGTCGACGACGATCAGCCGCTTGCCGGCGACGACCTCACGCATCGGGTTGAGCTTGATAGTCACGCCCCGGTGGCGCATGCCCTGCGACGGCTGGATGAAGGTACGGCCAGCGTAGCGGTTGCGGTACATGCCCTCGCGGTACGGCAGCCCGCTGGCCTCGGCGTAGCCGGCTGCGGCCGGCGCGCCGGTGTCGGGGACGGGGATCACGAGGTCGGCCTCGACGGGGTGCTCGAGGGCGAGCTGCTCGCCCATCCGCCGGCGTGCCTCGTAGAGGTTGCGCCCCTCCATGTACGAGTCGGGGCGTGCGAAGTAGATCAGCTCGAACACGCACAGGGCCGGAGTGGGCTCTGCGTAGCGGATCGAGCGGGGTTCGCTGCCCGGCTCGAGGACGACTATCTCCCCGGGCTCGACGTCGCGCACGTATTCCGCGCCCACGATGTCGAGCGAGGCGGTCTCCGACGACAGGCACCATCCGATCCCGTCGTCCGGCCATAGGCCACCGTCATCGGGGCCACCCGGCTGGCGCGCCGTCACCGGCAATCGCCCCAGGACGAGCGGCCGGAAACCGTGCGGGTCGCGGACGCCGATGACCCTGTGCTGGTCGAGGATGACCAGGCTGAACGCCCCGCGGACGCGCGGCAGGACCTGCTGGAGCGCCTCGACGGTGTCGGCGGCCGGCTCGTCGGCGAGAAGCGCGGTCAGGAGCTCCGTATCGGTGGACGCCGGGAGACGGGCGCGGCCGCCGGTCAGCTGCCCGAGCAGCTCGCGCGTGTTGACGAGATTGCCGTTATGGCCGATCGCCAGCGCTCGCCGCGGGCCTTGGCGGTACGTCGGCTGGGCGTTCTCCCAGATGGTCGAGCCGGTCGTCGAATAGCGGCAGTGCGCGATCGCCAGCCGCCCGCGGAGGCTCGGCAGCCGGCGCTCGTCGAGCACCGAGCCGATCATCCCGAGGTCCTTGTAGAGCATCAGCTGGTCGCCGTCGCTGACCGCGATGCCGGCGGATTCCTGACCGCGGTGCTGGAGTGCGAACAGCCCGAGCGTCGCGATGGCTGCTGCCTCGGTGGGCTCGCCGCCCGGCACGACCGCACCGAACACGCCGCACATCAGGATCCCTCCCAGCCGAGGGCGCGGGCGAGCCCGTGGTCCCAGGCGTGCCGGAGACCGGTCAGCGGCACCTCCAAGGTGTCCGTGATGGTGCTCCCCCGCTCTTCCGATGCGCCGGTGGCCCCCGCGCCGACTAGCTGGATCTGAAGCCTGTCGCCGCCGACGCTCCCGAGCTCCTCGACCGGCAGGCCGTGCTGGCGGGCAAGCAGCAGCAACGCCGGGACGAACCGAGGCGCGGCGGTGACGACGATCCGTGATGGGCTCTCGCCAAACAGCTCGACGGCCGGCGAC
Organism: Candidatus Limnocylindrales bacterium; assembly: GCA_035717785.1. Lineage (GTDB taxonomy): Bacteria > Chloroflexota > Limnocylindria > Limnocylindrales > CSP1-4 > SPCO01. The sequence goes on along the minus strand of DASTIG010000198.1, from coordinate 2,680 downwards.
ATTGCCGTAGGGACTCTGACCGATGCGCCATGCCCACCCCACATCGCGCCCTCGGCGAGGGCGACGGCGAGGCCGCCGCCGGCCACGTCCTGCGCGCTTGCGACAAGGCCCCGTGTGATCGCCTCTCGCACGAACGCCTGCAGCGCCACTTCTCGATTGAGGTCCAGCGACGGGATGCCGTCCTCGGCTGCCGTCCCGGCCAGCGCCGCGTAGGCGGATCCGGTCAACCCGGGCGTGGGCGCCCCGACGAGCACGATCGCGTCGCCTTCGGCGACGAACGCCGGACCGACCACGGCCGCGACGTCGTCCAGCAGGCCGACGACGCCGATCTCGGGCGTTGGGGCGATGGCGCCGGCCGGCGACTCGTTGTAGAGCGACACGTTGCCGCCGGTGACCGGCAGACCGAAGGCGCGGCACGCGTCGCCGAGGCCACGGACGCCCTCGCTGAGCTGCCAGAACGCTTCCGGCCGGGTCGGGTCACCGTAGTTCAGGCAGTTCGTGACGCCGAGCGGCCGCGCCCCGGTGATGCTCACGTTCCGGGTCGCCTCGGCGACGCTCATCGCGGCACCGGCGTACGGATCGACGGCGCCGACAGCCTGGTTGCCGTCTGTCGAGGCGACGAGGGCCTTGGTCGTGCCCTTGATCCGGAGGACCGCGGCGCCGTGACCGGGTCCGACCACGGTGTCCGCGCCGACGGTCGAGTCGTACTGCTCGAACACCGCATGACGGGAGGCTAGGTTCGGCGAGCCGAGAAGGGCCAGCAGCACCGCGCCGGGGTCCATGCCGCGTTCCGGCAGTCGATCGCTCGGGTCGAGCGGGACGCCAGGGGCCGGTGCTGCGCGCCTGTGCTCGGGGGCGCGCGCGAGGCGCCGATGGACGATCGCGTCACTCGTCAGAGCTGGGGCCGGGATCCGCGCCAGCTCGGCCCCGTCGCTGGTAACCGCGATATCGCCGTCGTCGGTGACGCGTCCGATGATCGCGACCGGCAGACCCCAGCGCTCGGCGACCTCTCGGACGGCATCCCAGCGGTCCGGCCGGACGATCGCGCACATCCGCTCCTGCGACTCCGAGATCATGACCTCGAACGGTTCCATGTCGGGTTCGCGCCGCGGGATCGCATCGAGATCGACGTTGATTCCCGTCCCGGCTCGATCGGCGGTCTCCGACGTAGCACACGTGATCCCGCCGGCGCCGAGGTCCTGGAGTCCCTCGACGAGCCCGCGATCGATGAGCTCGAGCGACACCTCGATGAGCAGTTTCTCCGCGAACGGGTCGCCGACCTGCACGGAGGGTCGCTTCGAAGGGTCGTCGTCGGTGAACGTGGCGCTCGCCAGGACCGACGCACCGCCGATCCCGTCGCGCCCGGTGGTCGAGCCGAACAGCACGACGAGGTTGCCCGGACCGGGCGCCGCGGCCAGGGTGAGTCGCCGCTCCTCGAGCAGACCGATGGCCATCACGTTGACGAGCGGGTTGCCTTGATAGCTTGGATCGAACACGAGTTCGCCGCCGACCGTCGGGATGCCGACGCAGTTGCCATACCCGCCGACCCCGCGCACGACCCCATCGACCAGGTGGCGCGTTCGGGCGTCGCCGGGATTCCCGAACCGCAGCGCGTCGAGCACGGCGATCGGGCGCGCGCCCATGGTGAAGATGTCGCGCAGGATCCCACCGACGCCGGTGGCGGCGCCCTGGCCCGGCTCGACGGCCGACGGGTGGTTGTGCGATTCGATCTTGAACGCGACCGCGAGCCCGTCTCCGATCGAGATCACTCCGGCGTTCTCGCCCGGGCCGGCCACGACACCCTCACCGGCAGTCGGCAACGTGGCAAGTAACGGTTTGGAGCTCTTGTACGAGCAATGCTCGCTCCACATGACGCTGAACATCGCGAGCTCGAGGTCGTTCGGCTCGCGTCCGCCGAGCCGGTCACGGATCGCGTCGAGCTCGTCGTCGGTCAGCCCGAGGCGCCGATGGAGCGGTTCTGTCTGTTCCACCGGGGCCTCCGCGATCGTCATCGAGCCGCCACGGCGACCGCCGGCCCGCTCGACGCGGACCGAGACGCGCTCTCGACCAACGAGCGGATGATGGCGGCGCCGTCGTCCGAGCCCAGGATCGCCTCAGCAGCCCGCTCCGGGTGCGGCATGAGTCCCGCGACATTGCCGGCAGCGTTCACGACGCCGGCGATCGCGCGGAGGCTGCCATTCGGGTTCGAGGCGCGGTCGTCCTCCGCGGCCGGGCCCCCTACGGCGTCGACGTACCGGAACAGGACCTGCCGATCGGCCTCGAGCGTATCGAGCGTCTGATCGTCGGCGAAGTAACAGCCCTCCCCGTGTGCGATCGGCATGCGCAAAGGCTGGCCTGCGGCGGCCAGCGCGTGCGTGAACGGCGTATCGAGCCGCTCAGCCGCGATCGAGATGTCGCGCCCCAGGAACCGGAGCTGCCGGTTCCGAAGCAGCGCACCGGGCACAAGACCTGCTTCGGCGAGGACCTGGAAGCCGTTGCAGATGCCCAGGACCAGCCCGCCCTCGGCCGCGAACGAGGCGACCGCGCGCATCACCGGGCTGAACCGGGCGATCACCCCGGCTCGCAGGTAGTCCCCGTACGCGAACCCGCCGGGCAGGACGACGGCCGCGACGCCGTCGAGAGAGGCAGCCTCGTGCCACAGCGCGACCGGTTCGGCGCC
>DASTIG010000197.1:0-2125 GCA_035717785.1 Candidatus Limnocylindrales bacterium | reverse complement strand
CGCCGAGGGCGGCGTCCCCACGGATTACTGAGAGGTTCCCGTGAAGCGCGAGACCCAGGTCGTCGTCATCGGTGGTGGGGTGGTCGGCGCCAGCGTCCTGTATCACCTGACGAAGGCGGGCTGGACGGACGTCATGCTCCTGGAGCGCCGGGAGCTGACCGCGGGTTCCACCTGGCACGCGGCAGGCGGAATGCACACGCTCAACGGAGACCCCAACGTCGCGCGGCTCCCGCAGTACACGATCCAGCTGTACGAGGAGATCGAACGCCAGTCCGGGCAGGACTGCTCCATCCACCTGCCGGGCGGCTTGATGCTGGCCGACACGGAGGTCCGCATGGACTTCCTGCGGATGGCCGTCGCCCGCGGCCGCTACCTCGGCATGGACCTCGAACTCATCTCGGCCCAGGAAGCCGCCGACATGTTTCCGCTCATGGACCCGCAGTACTTCGTGGGTGCGCTGTACGACCCGGTCGAGGGACACGTCGATCCGACCGGGGTCACGCGCGCGTACGTGAAATGCGCGCAGCAAGCCGGCGCGGAGGTCCACCGGCACACGCCGGTCACCGCCCTCGAGCAGCGGCCCGACGGCACGTGGGACGTGCGACTCGAGAACGGCGAGTCGATCCACACGGAGCACGTCGTGAATGCCGGCGGTTTGTGGGCGCGCGAGGTCGGCCGGATGGTCGGGATCGAGCTGCCGGTCCTCGCGATGGAGCACCACTACCTCATCACCGAGGATATGCCCGAGGTCGCGGCGCAGGTCGCCAAGACCGGCCACGAGATGCCGATGGCGCTCGACTTCGCCGGCGAGATCTACATCCGCCAGGAAGGCGGCGCGATGCTGATGGGCACGTACGAGCAGGCGTGCGTGCCATGGTCGCCGCGCGAGACGCCGTGGGACTTCGGGTCGCAACTGCTGAAGCCACAGCTCGACCGGATCACGCCCGAGCTGTCCGTCGCGTTCAAGCACTACCCGCCCATGCACACAGTCGGCATCCGCCGCGTCGTCAACGGCCCGTTCACGTTCTCGCCCGACGGCAACCCGCTCGTCGGGCCGATCCGCGGCCTGCGCGGCTACTGGGTCGCGTGCGCGGTGATGGCCGGGCTGTCGCAGGGCGGTGGGGTCGGGCTCGCGCTCGCGAACTGGATGACCGCCGGCGACGACGGCGACAGCGGCATGGATATCTGGGCGATGGACGTCGCACGCTACGGCGACTACGCGACGCTCGGGTATACGAACGCCAAGGTCCAGGAGAACTACCGGCGCCGGTTCCGGATCACGTTCCCGAACGAGGAGCTGCCGGCCGGCCGACCGCTGCTGACGACGCCGATCTACGACCGCCTGACTGCCGCGAACGCCGTCTGGGGCGCGACCTTCGGGCTCGAGCATGCGCTGTGGTTCCAGAAGGCCGGATTGGAGCCGAAGGAGGACGTGACGTTCCGCCGTTCCAACGCCTGGGAGTGCGTTGCCGAGGAGGTCGCGGCGGTTCGCGAGCGGGTCGGGATGACGGAGATCTCGAACTACGCGAAGTACCGTGTCACCGGTCCCGGCGCCGAGTCGTGGCTGTCGTCCCTGCTGACCCAGCGCATGCCGGCCCCTGGACGGATCACGCTCACCGCGATGCTCAACGAGGCGAGTCGGATCGTCGGCGAGTTCACGGTTGCCCGGGCCTCCGACGCCGACGAGTTCTACCTGTTCGGCTCCCTCCCGGCCGAGATCCACCATTCGCGCTGGTTCCGGCACCACCTGCCGGCCGACGGCTCGGTGCGCTTCGAGGTCCTGGGCCTGGGGCTGACCGGACTGTCGATCACAGGGCCGCGCGCCCGCGATGTCCTCCGAACCGTCGCCCCCGATGTCGACCTGTCGACCGAGGCCTTCCCGTTCATGACGTTCAGGCAGGTCGATCTCGGCATGGTCCCCGCGCACGTGGCGCGGATCAACTACTCGGGCGATATGGGCTACGAGCTGTGGGTCGCTCCGGAGTACCAGCGGGCGCTGTTCGACCGGATCGTCGCGGCTGGCGAGCCACACGGTCTGCGGCTGTTCGGCATGCGCGCCCTGATGTCGCTCCGGCTCGAGAAGAACTACGGGACGTGGTTCCGCGAGTACCGCCCGATCTATTCG
>DASTIG010000196.1:0-2592 GCA_035717785.1 Candidatus Limnocylindrales bacterium | reverse complement strand
CGAAGAACGAGCCGAGACCGCGCCCTACGTACGTGTACATCCCGCCCGCTGATGGCAGGTGCCGCGCCAGTTGGCTCATCGAGTAAGCGGTGAACAGCACGGCGATCATCGCGAAGACCACCGCCAGCGGCGTGATCCCGCCGGCGACCGTTGTCGCGGCCCCGATGGAGAGGGCCGTGGCGACCGCCGGCGCCATGTGGGTGATGGACTGGAACAGAAGCTCGGTCAGCCCGATCGCGTTGCGTTCGAGGCCGCCTTCACCGGTGGTGGACGCCACTGAGTCCTCCTCTCCCAAACCCCCCCTTCCGCCCCCCATCCGGGCGCCCGCTACTATGCCGCCACGTTATGCAGACGGCAATGGCATTTGCACAATCGCGCGACCTGCACGACATGGCCGCTGCGACCACGGCCCGGCTGACGGAACTCGGCGCCGACGCACTGTGGGTCGTGTACCACGACTACGCCGGCCTCGGCCGCGCAAAGGCCGTGCCGCACGGACGTTTCGACGCGGTGGCCAGGGAGGGCGTCACGTTCGCGATGGCGAACTGGGACCTCGCGATCACCGATGAGCAGGTGCCGCATCCCGTCTTCGGCGCCGACTCGGGGGACTTCCGGGCGGTCCCGGATCCCGACACGCTCGTTGCCGTGCCGCATCGGCCGGGCGTGGCGCAGGCGTTCCCGTGGCTGACAGACGATGCCGGGCGGCCATGGGACGGCGATCCGCGGGCCGTGCTGGCGACGCAGGTCGAGCGCCTGAGGCGGATCGATGTCGCCGTGCGCGTCGCGTTCGAGGCCGAGTTCGTGATCGTCCCCGGGTCCGACCCCTCGGCCCTGCGCGACGACACGAGCCGGATGTTCACGGTCGAGGGGCTCGATGCCCGGTGGCCGCTGGCGGCGCGGATCCTCGACGACCTCGATGCGACCGGCATCGCGGTCCATCAGTTCGCAAAGGAGTACGGCCCGGGGCAGTTCGAAGTCAGCCTCCTGCCGGCCGAGCCGCTCGTCGCCGTCGACCGTTTCCTCCTCGCCCGGCAGCTCATCCGGGCGGCCGCCCGCGATATGGGTGCCACGGCCTCGTTCATGCCGAAGCCGTTCGACGACCTGCCTGGGAACGGGCTGCATGTGCATCTCGGCCTGTCTCGCACCGACGATCCGGCCGTCGACCTCATCGCAGACCCCGACGACCCGGCCGGGCTCGCCTCGACCGCCGGTCCGCCCATCGCCGGCCTGCTCGCCCACGCCGCCGGCCAGACCGCGTTGGCATCGCCGACGCCGAACTCCTCCAAGCGACTGCTGCCCGGATCGTGGGCGCCGGCCCACGTCTGCTGGGCGATCGGTAACAGGTCGGCGCTCGTCCGCGTGCCGGGGCGAGGCGCGGGGCGGCACCTCGAGGTCCGCAGCGGCGACGCGTCGATGAACCCGTATCTCCACCTGACCGGCCTGCTCGCATCGATCGCCGACGGTGTCGAGCGGGACCTGCCGCTGCCCGCCGAGGCGCGCGTCGATGTCGGACACATGGCCGACGACGAGGCGGCGGCCGCCGGGTTCTCGCGGCTTCCTGCTGACCTTGCCGCCGCCGTGGATGCATTCGAAGCCGACGAGGTGTTGCGCGACGCGGTCGGAACCGTGATCGCGCAGCACTATGTCGATGTGAAGCGGTTCGAATGGGATCTCTATCGCGAACGCTCGGGACTCGATGAGGGGTCGACGCAGGTGTCCGACTGGGAGCGTCGGACCTACTTCGAATGTCTGTAGCGCCGCCGTTCGCTATCGATTTCCGGCGTGAGGTGCCGGGCGGGCAGCCCGCCCGTCGGGTCATCGAGGCGATCTTTCCGAACGCAGATGTCGCGTACGTCGAGGAGTGGTCGTCGATCGCCGACTTCTTCGATCGACTCGACGATCAGCGGCCGGCGACGTGCGGGGCATACGCCACTCGCTATCTGCTGGCCCCGCTGGGATATCCGCAGAATGACGGGGTCGACACCACGCGCGAGGACTACCTCGCCTATCTCGCGGGAACCGTGATCGAGCGTGAGGAGCTCGACGATGTCCAGCGCACGACTACGGCCGCTGCGAAGGCCGGGCTGTCCGACGGCGAGGCGATCGCACGGTTCCCGCGCACATGGTACGGCTGGCCGCTCCGCGTCTCCGACGATGACGCGATCACCGGCACGAGCCCGACCGGGACGGCGCGGGCGATCGCGCTGGCATCTGGTGGTGACCTGGTCACGCTCCCGGTGCCGGCCCGCGACCGCGATGGTGGGGTGATCCTGACGTCCGAGCGATTCGACGCATTGCTCGATCTGATCGAGTCGCATCTCGATGACTGGCGGATCCATCCGATCGCGAATCTCGAGGTCGACCAGCTCCTCGATGCCACGAGCGATGCGTACGGTGCCGACACGCTTTTCGGGCCAGATCCGGAGTCGATAATCCCGCGGGAGCGCTGGGGGGTTGGCCACTTCGTGGGGATCGGCGCCTTCTGGCGGGGAGAGGACGGTCGCCGCTGGACTCTCCTGCTCGACACCTATAAGGCCCGCGGTTTCAGCGGGTACGTCCCGATGCCGGCGGAATCACTGCGTCGAGCGCTCG
>DASTIG010000195.1:0-5564 GCA_035717785.1 Candidatus Limnocylindrales bacterium | reverse complement strand
CGCGACGACGCGCGCGTCCGCCGGGACCGGCTCGTCAAGCAGGTCTTCCGGCAGTGACAGGAGCACGGGGCCCGGGCGCCCGCCGGAGACCTGGCGGAGCGCCTCACCGAGAATGGTGGCGACGTCGGCTGCGTCCGTCGGCTCGGCGGCCCATTTTGCGAGCCCGCCGATGGTGCCGACCTGGTCGATCTCCTGGAATGCCTCGTGGCCCCGGTGCGCCCGCTCGACCTGCCCCACGAGCGCGAACATCGGGGTCGAGTCCTGGCGCGCTGTGTGGATGCCGATCGCGAGATTGGCCGCGCCGACCGCTCGGGTCCCGATGCACGCCGCTGGTCGACCGGTCAGGTTCCCGTGGGCCTCGGCCATGAACGCCGCTCCGCCCTCGTGCCGCGTGGCGACCACCCGGATCCCCACCTCGTCCAGGGCCTCGAGCAGACCGAGGAAGGACTCGCCCGGCACTGTGAACGCGTAGCGCACGCCGGCCATCCGGAGCGCATCCGCCACGAGCCTGGCGACCGTCCGCGGCCCCGTCGGCTCGGCGGGTAAGGGAACGTCCTCGGTCGGAGTCTCGTCTGCGGGCGAGGTCTCGGTTTCGACGACGGGCGGGGTCTCGGTCTCGGGCGAGGTCTCGATCTCGGCCGCCGGCTCGATGTCCGAACCGCCCGCCGCCTCGTCCTCGGCCGCCGTCCGCGCGACGTCGTCGGTCATCCGAACGCGAGCGGGTATGCCACGGTCGACAGCACGAGCCCGAGAACGATGATGACGATCACCGCGATCATGGCGGCCTTCGCGTAACGCGATCCAGGCAGCACGTCCGACCCTTACCGGTAGTTCTGGAACTGCAGCGGGACGGGCTCGTCGAGCTCGCGCAGGCGCGTGATGACCTTCTGGAGCTCGTCCTTGCTCTTGCCCGAGACGCGGACCGCGTCGCCCTGGATCTGCGACTTGACCTTCGGGAACTCATCGCGGATGAGCTTGGTCAGCCGCTTGGCGATCTCGTCGGTAAGGCCGCGTCGTAGCTTGATCTCCTGGCGGACCTTGTTACCGCCCGCCGGTTCCACCTTGCCCCAGTTGAAGATCTTGAGGGACAGGTTGCGCCGAATCGCCTTCGACTCGACCAGATCCTTGATCGCGGCCGCGCGGTACTCGTCATCGGTGACGAGCACGATCTCGTCTTTCGCCTGCGTCAGATCGACCGTGACGCCCTTGAAATCGTACCGCTGACCGACCTCGCGACGCACCTGATCGAGCGCGTTGCGCAGCTCCTGCTCATCGAAGTCGCTTACGACGTCGAACGAGACATCGCCTGCCATGCATCCTCCTTGCGTTACGCGGCGGCCGACGCCACGCGTCGATGCCACCATTCGCGGAACCGGGCGATCCGCCCGTCGCCGGCGATCTCCATCATCAGGAAGCCGGCGAGGCGCACCCGGGCCCGGTCCGCGCGGCCCACGTAGCTCGCGTGCCAGGCCGCCAGGACGGTCGACCCGGAAACCCAGTGACGCTCGACGGTGAATTCGACGTCCTGCTGCCGTTCGGACTCGTCGAGCAGGTACGCCCGCACGGCATTGTGACCGACGATCGGCGGCTCGAACGGGTCCTCGCGGTACTCCACGTCGTCCGTAAACAGGTCCGTCCAGGCGTCGCCATCGAACGACTCCCAGGCGCGGCCGTATCGCTCGAGCAGATCCTCCGCCGTGGCGTGATCCAGGTCCATCGTCAGGCCGTCTCCTCCAGTCGTCGCAGCAGACCGGTCGCGATCCGGTAGCTGTGGCCTCCACCCATCACGAGAACGGCGTCCCCGGGCCGAACCTCGCCGGCGAGCCATTCGGCCGTCGCGTCAACCGATCCGGGTGCTGCCACCGGGATGGCCCGTCCGAGTCGTGTCACGGCGGCGGCGAGGTCTGCTGCCGACGCGATCGTCGTGTCCGGATCGCGGCCGGGCCAGATGTCTGCGATCGCGACGGCATCCGCGGTTGCAAGCGCATGAGCGAAATCGCTCGCAAGCGCTGCCGTCCGATGGTACGTCAGCGGCTCGTAGACCGCCCAGAGACGTCTGCTGGGCTCGCGCTGGCGGAGCGCGGCGATCGTCGCCCGGATGGCCGTCGGGTGGTGACCGTAATCATCGTAGACGACGACCCCACCGGCCTCCCCCTTGCGTTCGAGTCGGCGACCGACACCCTCGAAGCTCTCGAGACCGCTCACGATCGCCTCCGGCGGGACGCCGAGCCTCGAGGCGGCCGCGGCCACTCCGAGTGCGTTGGCGGCGTTGTGGCGGCCAGCCGTCGGCAGGCGCGCGGTGATCGGTCGGGGTTGCGCGCCCAGTCCATCGAGCTGCAGCGTCGTTCCGTCCGGGTCTTCGGCGATGATCCGCCCGGTCACGGCGATCGGCTGATGCACGACCCATGCGGCGGCCGCATCGCCGTCCGCCAGGCCGACCGCGACCAACGCCATCGGCCTGTCAGCCAGGCCATCGACGATCGTGGCGACGCCGGGATCGGCGACGTTCGCGATGACCGTGCCGCCGTCCGGCATGCCGTGCAACCACCTTCGGAACGCATCATGGACCGCGGCGGCGTCGGCGAAGACGTCGGGGTGGTCCCACTCGGCACTCGTGAGCACGGCGATGTCCGGCCGATACGCGTCGAAGTTCCCGGCATACTCGTCGGCCTCGACGACGAACGGGGCACCGCGGCCGATCCGCGCGGTGGCCGGTGCACCGCCGGTGACCGCGCGCGGCAACAGGGCACCGACGAACGCCGACGGGTCGAGTCCAGCGTGCACGAGGACATGCACCAACCAGCCCGCGGTCGTGCTCTTCCCGTGCGTTCCTGCGATGGCGACCAGAGTCCGTCCCGAGGCCGCGTCGGTGATGACCTGCTGCCACGCCTCGACCGGGATGCCGCGCTCGCGCGCGGCTCGCAGCTCCGGGTTGTCCGGGTCGATCGCAGTGAGGGCTTTCGTGACGGCCAGCCGCTCTGGCGACGGCTCCGTGGTGATGTGGCTCGGATCGTGGACGGTCGCCAACTCGATGCCGGCCTCCTCGAGCGCCACGGTGTAGGGCGACGCACCACCGGAATCGCAGGCTGTGACCACAGCGCCCCCCGCACGTGCGAGGAGAGCGGCCGCGCTGGCACCCGCGCCCCCCGCGCCGATCACGTGGATACGTTCGCCGGCTCGGATCGGGCGAGCGGCACGGACCGGGTCCAGGCCGGCCCCGATCGCTGCCGCGTCGCGGGTCACGCGGGCGGTCCGGTCAAACGGCTCAGAACGAGCTCCAGGGCCGACGCAGCGCTCAGCCGCTTGTTCCCCGATCGATCGCTGTCCCACACGAAGCGCCGCACGTCGCCGCCGTCGGCGTCCGCGACGGCGACATAGGTCAACCCGACCGGCTTCGCCGCGGTCCCGCCGTCGGGGCCGGCGACCCCGGTGACCGCGACGGCGAGATCGACGGAGAGCCGGCGGCGAACGCCCTCGGCCATCGCCCGCGCGACCTGCGCCGACACGGCGCCGTGTGCCTCGAGGACGTCCGCCGGCACGTCGACGAGCCCGATCTTGACGTCGTTCGCGTAGGTCACGATGCCACCGCTGAAGTAGTCGCTCGCGCCCGGGACCTCGGTGATCAGATGGGCGACCAGGCCGCCGGTACAACTCTCGGCCGTGGCGAGCCGCACGCCCCGTTCCCGACATGCCGCGCCGACACGGGCGGCCAACTCCACGAGCTCCTCGTCGGTCGGGACCATTCTCAGCGATGCTGGATAGCCGGCTCAGGCAGCATCGCGCTATCGGCGTTGGGTCATGACGGGCTCGTCCGGGGGTGCGAAGAGCCAGGTCTCCGGGATGCCGCTGCGGCCGAGGGCGCCGAGTCGTGTGCCATTGAGCGTGAACTTCGTCGCACCCGACGAGCCCGTCCGCACCTCGATCGATTCCTTGCCTGTGAAGGTCAGGGTCTTGCCGTTGCCGAGCACCTTGCCCGCCGGCCCGGTCTTGGGGTCGAGCTTGCCATCGACCCACACCTTCAGCCACGCTCGACCGCCCTCGATCGAGATGACCAGGTTGACGCCCTTGAACGCTACCGTGACGGCACGCGTCAGCGAGGTGGTCTTCCCCTCTGGGCTCGACGCAGTGACCGTGATGGCCCATTTGCCGGCTGTCAGCTCGTAAGGCGCGCTGAACGTCCCGTCCTCGCCGACCTCGACCGTGACCGGCTTCGGCTGGGCGGGCGGGGCCGGGGTCGCGCCGCCCGCGGCCTGCGCAGCCGGTCCGGTGTACGCGGCGCTCACCACGACGGAGCCGGCGTTCGTCGTGCGGCCCTGCACGGGGATCGCCCCGTTCTCGTACGTCGCGCCGTCGGCGGGTTGCTCGACCGTGAGCGTCGGCGCCTCGATGACGCGGAACGGCACCGTGATGACCCGTTCGACCGGCGCCTCGGCCACCTTGCCCGTGGCTGGGTCGGTCGCCGTGATCGTGAACAGGTTCTCGCCGCGCCGCAGGTCCACCTTGAGGGTCCAGCGCCCGGCCGAGTCGGCGTTGGCCCGGGCCTCGACGTCCGCGGTCTTGATCGTCACAGAGCCGCCCGGGATGGTCGTGCCCTCGAGCAGATACGACGCCGCATCCTCGTCGACCTCGAGGACGGCCACGGCCGGGTCGCTGACGGCGATCGTGGGCGGCTTCGAGAAGCGGAGGAGCTGCATGCCGAGCCAGACCATGAAGACCACGACCAACGCGACCAGCAACGCGAAGACGATCAGGCTGGGTGAGAACGTCAGTCCGCGGCGTGGCGCGGCGATCGGCCGCGGCACCGAGATGACCTGTTGCGGCTCGCGCGGGTCGCCCCGTTCGCGCCGCCACTGCAGCAGCACTTCGTCGGGGTCGAGCCCCAGATATAGGGCGTAGTTGCGCAGGAAGCCCTTCGTATAGACGGCCCCGGGCAGCTCGCGGTAATCGCCTCGTTCCAGGGCGGCCAGATACCGCGCCCTGATCTTGGTGTCACGTTCGGCGCGGTAGAGGTCGACGCCCTTGCGCTCGCGCGCGGCGAGGAGGCGTTCAGGTAGCCCGGGCGCGCTGTCACTGGCAGGAACGCGCGGCTCGCGTTCCGCCCCGACCCCTCGGCGGACCTGGTCCCTCGTCGTCACTCTGTCGTCCCGTCCTGCTCGCGCTCGGGTCCGTCGCGGTCGATCGGTTCCCGCGCCGCCCGAGCGACCGTTGTCGCGACAGGATACCCCAGGCCTCCGGCCGGGCCCCGTCGGGAGGATTCCCTAGTCGCGTCAGTCGCCGGGGTCATCGATGTCGTCATGTGAACGGAACCAGTTGTCCGGCCCGTAGATCAGGCGCGGCGTCGCTGGATTGCGCGGATCCTGCGGCCCGATGATCCCGTAGCGCTCGAGCTCGTCCATCACCCGGCTCGCGCGGGCGAAGCCGAGCTTCAGCTTCGTCTGGAGCATCGAGGTGCTGGCACGCTGGCTGGTCGTGATGAGCTCCGCCGCCGGGACCGTCATCTCATCGACGCCGAGCTTGCGCAGCCAGGCGAACTGGCTGCCGTCGGAGCCACTTCCGTCCTCCGG
>DASTIG010000194.1:0-2078 GCA_035717785.1 Candidatus Limnocylindrales bacterium | reverse complement strand
GACGAGGCCGCGACGGCGACCGCCCCGACCAGCGCGACCGCGGCGATCCCCAGGCCGATGGGCAAGAGGTTCCGTGAGCCACGGCCGTCGGACGGCGGGGTCGGTGCGCCAGAGCTACCCGCGCCGGACGCGGGCGTGTCGGGTGGAGGCGATGCCACGACGTCCGGTGGCGGCGGCTCGGCGAGCGCGCCGGCAGCGGCCGCGGCCGCCGGGACCGCGACGGCCCCGACCGCAACTGCCGCCACGCCGCCAACCTCCGTCGGCTCTGTCGCGACCCGCTGCCGCTCGGCCACGAACGCCGCGCCAAGGGCCATCGTGTGCTTCGGGTGCGCATCGACCGCGACCGGCCGCCCGGTCGCCTCGCGCACCATCTCCGCGACGAGCGGGATCCGCGACGAGCCACCGACGAGCAGGATCCGATCCACGTCCCCGAATCCAAAGCCGGCGCTGCGGGTCGCCCGGCCGAGTGCCTCGATCGTCTCGCGGATCCGGGGACGGATCATGTCCTCGAACTCCGCGCGCGTCAGGCGCATCTCGGTCTGCAGGCCAGGCAGGACGATCGGGATCGTCGCGTCGGTGTCCGACGACAGCGCCTCCTTGGCGCGGCGACACTCGTCGCGGAGCCGGGCGATGGCAGCCATCGTTGCCGGCTCGTTCGCATCGACCTGGACGCCCTGTGCCGTGGCGTGCTCCATCGCCCGCCGGAACAGCGCCTCATCGAAGTCGATGCCACCGAGCCGCTCCAGCCCTTCGGGCTGACCGAGGAGCTCGAAGCCGTCGTCGGTCTTGCGCAGGATCGTCGCGTCGAACGTCCCGCCGCCGAAGTCGTAAACCGCCACGACCGAGCCGGACGGCACCCGCTCCTGGCGCGCGTAGTCGAGGGCGGCCGCCTCGGGCTCCGCCAGCAGCGTGACCTGGCCGATGTCAGCCTGGCGGACGGCCTGCTGGAGCAGGTCGAGCTTGTACGGCCCGTAGCTGGCTGGGTGGCAAAGCGCGACCGCTGCCGGCCCCTCGCCGAACTGCTGCGTGACACGCGCGACGATCGAGCGCAGGAGGTGGGCCAGCAATGCCTCGGCCCCGTACGGGGTCCCGCCGAGGATGATCGGGGTCGGGTCGCCCAGGCGCCGCTTGAATTCGCGGCCCGTGCGCGTCGGTTCGGCGAGGGCTCGCCGCTCCGCGGCTTCACCGATCAGGACCTCGCCGTCGGCACGCAGGAGCACGATCGACGGGATCGTCGCCGCGCGCTCGCCGAGCTGGAAGATCTCCAGTCGATCGCCGCGCGCGACCGCGGCCGCGGAGTACGTGGTTCCGAGGTCGATCCCGAGCGAGTAGGCCATCACTCCCCTCGAACGTTGGCAGGGCTCCCGAGTCTAGCGCGCGGGGCGCCGCGTGGAACGACCTTTGGGACGTCGCGGCCGCCGTCGCGCGGTGCACGGGACACGTTCGGCGCGACGCCGTTCTGTACACTCGCGGGCCGGAAGGAGGGACAGACGCCGATGCCGGCTGAGGTCATGGTCGCGCCCGCGACGGAGCAGCTCGATGCTGTTGTCGGCGACGTCCGCTCGATCGCTCGGAACCTCGATCGGGACGATCTTGCCGACCGGCTCGACGACATCCGCCGCCGGGCCGCGCGGACGGACACCGTCGTCTGTGTCGTCGGCGAGTTCAAGAAGGGCAAGAGCGCCCTCATCAACGCGCTGCTCGGCGCACCCGTGTGCCCGGTCGATGACGACCTCGCCACGGCTGCCGTCACGGTCGTCCGCTACGGCGAGACACCCAGCGCCACCGTCCACCGTCGCGAGGGTGGCGAAGCGATCGTCGAGGCGATCGAACCGACCGCGGTGCCCGATTGGGCGCAGGAGCCGGTCGGCCGTGACCATCGACCCCAAGTCGACCTCGTTGAGGTGCGCATCCCGAACCCGCTTCTCGAGGGTGGTCTGACGCTCGTCGACACACCGGGTGTCGGTGGCCTGAACGCCGGGCACGCCGCAGCGACGCTGGCCTTCCTCCCATCGGCCGATGCGCTCGTGTTCGTGACCGATGCATCTGCCGAGCTGTCTGGCCCGGAGCTCGAGTTC
>DASTIG010000193.1:0-15864 GCA_035717785.1 Candidatus Limnocylindrales bacterium | reverse complement strand
ATGCAGTACTTCCTCGTCCCGCTCGTCCTCCAGGAGGGCACCGGCGAGCCCGGCGGCTCGACGATGTTCTACAACCTGTACATCTACAAGAACTTCTTCACGTTCCAGGACATGTCGTACGGCGCGACGCTGGCCTGGCTGCTGTTCGCGATCACGCTGGTGATCACGCTCGTTCTGTTCGGAACGGCGCGCCGGTGGGTCTACTACGCCGGTGAGGCGCGATGACCGCGGTATCGATCGCGGGTCGCGGCATCTTCCGGCGCCGCGGCGCGAGGGTGGCGGCCGGCAGCCGGCCGCCCAGGGAACGGGGCGATTCGAGCCGGTCGTTCCTGTGGACGCTGATCGCGGTGCTCATCGTGGCGGCGTTCCTGTCGCCGATGCTCCGGTCGATGTCGTACTCCCTCAAGAGCCTCGACCAGATCACGCAGGCGCACTCGCCGCTCTATCCGGCCGACCCGGTCACGTTCTCGTACCAGGGCGAGGATCTGCCGCTCATGAACGTGCCGCTTCCGGATGGCACGACCCGGCAGCTCGCGTTGCTCGAGCCCCTCCGGCGCCAGAGCACGTTCGTTGATCCGCTCGCCCCCGACGCGGCACCGATCGTGTGGCAGGGCTCGTGGCGCACCCTCGAGCCGGTATGGCAGTTCGCGCCGCACTGGGAGAACTTCGGCGAGGTGTGGGACCTCATCGACTATCCGCGGCTGCTGTTCAACACGATCGTGATCGCGGTCATCTCGACGATCGGCACGCTGTTGTCGTGCACGCTCGTTGCATATGGCTTCGCCCGGTTCCGGTTCCCTGGCCGCAACTTCCTGTTCACGTTGCTGATCGCCACGATCTTCCTGCCGGCGGCCGTGACGATCATCCCGACGTATACGGTCTTCCAGAAGATCGGCTGGGTCGGGACGTGGCTCCCGCTGCTCATCCCCGCGTTCTTCGCGAATGCCTACGACGTATTCCTCATGCGCCAGTACTTCATGACGATCCCGACCGAGATGGACGAGGCCGCCGCGATCGACGGGGCAGGCCCGTTCCGGACGCTGATCTCAGTGGTCCTGCCACAGGCGTGGCCGGTGATCGTCGCGGTCGCCGTCTTCCACCTGGTGTACTCATGGAACGACTTCTTCGGGCCGCTGCTCTACACCGCGGGCAAGGTCGACCTCCAGACGGTGGCCCTGGGCCTGCAGCGGTTCAACGGCATCTACTACCGCGAACCGGGGCTCGTCCAGGCCGGCACCCTGATGACACTGATCATCCCGGTCATCGCCTTCCTGCTGACCCAGCGGTTCTTCACGCGCGGCATCGTCATCACGGGCGTAGAAAAGTGATGGGTCGATGACTTTCCGGGTCGCGCTGACCTTCGACGCCGAGCATCCCGATCGCCCGCACCGCACGGGCGGGACCGAGCGCGTGCTCGACGTTCTCGATGAAGAGGACGTCAAGGCCACGTTCTTCCTGCAGGGTCGGTGGGTCGAGGCGTTCCCGGAGCTGGCACGTGACGTCGCCTCGCGCGGCCACCTCATCGGGAACCACTCCTTCTACCATGCGCGGATGCCGCTGCTGTCCAACCCCGGGCTCGCCACGGACATCCGGGCGGCCGAGCGCGCGATCGTCGCGGCGACGGGCGTCGACCCGCGCCCGTGGTTCCGCTGCCCCTTCGGCGCAGGGACCGACGACCCGCGGGTCCGGGCCGGCATCGAGCGTCTCGGCTATCGCGAGATCTTCTGGGACGTTGACGGCGCGGACTGGCGCCCGAGCCGGCGCGCACGTGGTATGGCCCGCCAGATCGTCGCGGACACGGTCGCGTGTGGTGACGGAGCGATCGTCCTGCTCCATCCGTGGACGACGGCCACGGGTCGGGGCCTCGCGCCGCTCATCGCCGGGCTGCGCGACGTCGGCGCCTCGTTCGTGCGGATGGACGCGCTGGGGTGAGGAGCGTCCTCGCCGTCGACGGCGGGAACTCGAAGACGGACGTCGCACTCATCGCTGAGGACGGCCGATTGCTGGCAGCCGTGCGCGGACCGACGAGCTCGCACCAGGCGGCCGGACTTGGCCCCGGGATGGAGCGCCTCGCCGGGATGGTCGCCGAGGCCGTCGCCACAGCCGCGCCGGACGCTCTGCCGGACCTGGCCGTCTACACGGTCGCCGGCGCGGATACGCCCGCCGATGTGCGGGCGTTGCGCGCCGCGCTGGGTGAACGGGGTTTCGCGCGCGAGAACCTCGTCCTCAACGACGCGTTCGGGGCGTTGCGCGCGGGGACGGATCGGACGTGGGGTGTGGTCGTCATCTGCGGAGCCGGCGTGAACGCGGCTGGCGTCGCGCCGAACGGTCGAAGCGTCCGTCTCGATGCACTCGGCGAGTACTCCGGCGACTGGGGCGGCGGGAACGACGTCGGATGGGAGGGGCTGGCAGCGGCGGTCCGGGCGCGCGATGGCCGCGGTCCGCGGACGCGATTGGAGCGCGATGTCCCGGCCCATTTCGAGCTGCGGACGCCGGCCGCTGTCACGTCGGCGATGTACACGGGCCGCATATCGTCGAAGCGGATCGGGGAACTGTCACCGGTCGTCTTCGCTGCCGCCGCAGCCGGCGACCGTGCCGCGCGTCGCATCGTCGACCGTCTCGCCGATGAGGTGATCGTGATGGCCGGCGCGATGATCCGACGTCTCCACCTCACGCGCCGCGACCCGGACGTCGTCCTCGGCGGTGGGGTGTTCCGCACGCGGGAATCCGGGTTCTGGGACCGCATCCGCGAAGGCGTCGCGGACATCGCGCCGGCGGCTCGGCTCGTCCCGCTGACGGCCCCGCCGGTCGCGGGCGCGGCGCTGCTCGGGCTCGATCGGCTGGCCGGTGGAGCGGTCTCGCTCCCGGTGGCGGCGGCGGTCCGTGCCGCCATCGGCGCCTGGGACGCCGAGGCTCAGCGGATGGTGTCGGCGCCTTCGCCCGCGAGGAGCCGCGCGAGTTCGGCCCGGTCGGGCAAGCCGGCCTGATCGCCGGCGGCCGCGACCGCCAGGGCGCCGCAGGCATTGCCCATCCGGAGCGCAGTCTCGAGATCGACGCCGTCGAGCCGGCCGGCGATGAACCCCGCACAGAACGCGTCTCCGGCACCGACCGGATCGACCACATGCGCAACCGGCAGGCCTGTGACATACACGGCGGATCCGCCCGCCTCGAGACCGAGTGCCCCGTTGGCCGCGAGCTTCGCCACGACCGTTGACGGGCCGATGGTCGCGACCTCGGAGATCAGATCAGTCGGATCCGTCGCCGGGTCGGCCTCCACGATGACCGCCAGCTCGTCTGGGCTGCCAAGGACGACGTCGACGCCGGTGGCAAGCTCCCGAAGGACCGGTGCCGCCTCGACGTCCGACCAGAGTCGGCGACGCAGGTTGACGTCGAGGCTGACCTGCAACCCCGCGTTGCGCGCCATGTCGCGCGCCCTGATGGCGGCCGCGGATGCCGTCGGTGACAAGGCCGGCGTGATGCCCGTCAGGTGGAGCCACCTAGCGCCGTCGAAGAGGCCATCGCCGGCGGCGCGTTCCACGTCGGTCGTGCTCAGGCGGGAGCCTGCCGAGCCCGCTCGGTGGTAGACGACAGCGGCAGCGCCCAACGCGCGACGTTCGCGGAACATCACGCCTGTCGGCGCGTCCGGATCGACCGTGAGGTGGTCGACGTCGACGCCTTCGCCGCGCAGCCGCCGCAGGATGGCGGTCCCGAAGCCGTCCGCGCCGACAAGGCCGATGTACGCGACCGAGTGTCCGAGTCGAGCAAGCCCGACCGCGACGTTCGCCTCGGCGCCGGCGATGTGGCGCTCGAAGAACGTCGCTTCCGCCAGCGGTCCCGACGTCGTCGCCACGAGCGATGCGAGGCATTCGCCGAGCGTCACGACCTCGATGCGTGCAGGGCGCTTCATGACAGGGCATGATGCCGGAAGGACTTGTGCGCAGCGGGCCGGTTCGTCGATATCCGCGCGGCGACGGAGACACGGAGGGAGCCATGACCGACAAGGAGCCCGACAAGACCACGACCGCCGAGGCCCTCCAGCAGTGGCGTTCGGCCGAACGGATCGTCGCTGTCGCTCGCCGAGGCCGGCTGGCAGCCGAGGCGGCCACGACGGCCGCCGAGGAGGCCGTCCAGGCGGCGATCGACACCGCTAGTGCCGCAAAGGCAGCGCTCGAGGCGGCGAAGCTGGCCGAGACATCGGCCGCCAGGACCGGGACCGCCGCCAGGGTCATCGTCCAATCCACGCGGGCAGATATGGCCGACGCCGACACCGACGTCGCGACTGCCGAGATCGGCGAAGCTGAGGCGCACGAGCGCTATCGCGAGGCGACACAGCGGGCCTCGGAGAAGGCTGGAAAGGGCTCTTAGCCCTCCGCGCTGCGCTCCCGGGCGATCAGTCGGGCTTGCCCCGCCGACGATAGAAATACCAGCACTCGAGGACCTCTTCGTGGTCCTCCTCGCACCGGCTGGCGAGCACTCCGCCCGCAACCTCGATGGTGGTGCTACCCGGCTCGATGGAATCGACCGTCGCCGTCGAACGGCCGCGCAGATAGTTCAGCAGCCGGTAGTCGGCCGCGATCTTCGCCCCAAGCGTGCGGCCATGCGGTTTGCTCATGCGGCATCGGTGTCGAACATGCCATCACGATAATCGTCTCGAGGGATCGGTCTAGCGGCCTCGGGACGGCTGGGCGTCGTATTCGATGTCGTACGGATCGTTGCGACGGTCATCGCCGTACATCGACCGGCGGTCGACGATCGGCCGTCCGAGCCCGACGAGTCCGACGACAACCCAATAGGCGCTCTGCAGCCGCTCCCTCCACGTGGAACGCTTTTTCTCGTTCATGATTCGGTACCTTTGCGCTGCTCTGACTGGCTGACACTCACCATGCCGCGGCGACTGGTCGTGGTCACCCGACGAATGACGGGATCGGCCGCCGACAAAGATCATCGGAGGCCGAATCCGGGAAGGGACGGCCACTAGCCGGATCCGGGGCGCACGATGCCCGATTCGTACGCCAGCGCGACGAGTTGGGCACGATCGCGCAGATCGAGCTTGAGCAATAGGTGTGAGACATGCGTCTTCACGGTCGCCTCGGCGAGAGTCAGCCGCTCGGCGATCTCGCGGTTGGACAAGCCGAGCGCGACAAGCTTGAGCACCTCACGTTCGCGTTCGGTCAGCTGGCGCAGCGCTTCGGCGTGGAGTTCGTCGGCTGGAACCGGGAGCCGCGCAAAGCGGCTCAGAAGGCGACGGGTCACCGACGGAGCGATCAGCGCATCGCCCGAGGCAACGATGCGGATCGCTTTGACGAACTCGGTCGGGGTCACGTCCTTCAGGAGGAAGCCACTTGCTCCAGCGCGGATGGCCTCCACAACGTGCTCATCAGCGTCGAATGTGGTCAGGACAAGGACGCGGGCGCCTGGTGTCCCGTCATCGCCGGCCAGGCGACGAGTCGCCTCGACGCCATCCATGATCGGCATGCGGACGTCCATGACGATGACATCAGGACGCAGCCGTGCAGCGGACTCGAGGGCATCGCGGCCGTTGGCCGCCTCGCCAACGACGTCGATGTCGGCCTCGCCGTCGAGGATCATGCGAAAGCCCGTCCGGACGAGTTCCTGATCGTCCACGAGGAGCACGTGGATCGTCATGACGAAAGTGTCCTCTCATCCGTCGGGAGCCGCGCGGCGACACGAAAGCCGGTCGACGTGCGCTGGGCGTCGAACGTCCCCCGGAACATCGCGACCCGCTCCCGCATTCCCATGAGTCCTCGGCCCTCGTGCGCCGGCTCAAGGGCCGGCGGAGAACCGGGCCCGCGCTCGTCCTCGATCGTGATCTCCAATGCGTCCGCACCGTAGCGAACCGTGGCCGTCGTCCGACCACCGCCGGCATGTTTCAGTGAATTGGTCAATCCCTCCTGGATGATCCGATAGGCCGAGAGCTCGAGACCCGGGTCGAGCCATCGCCGATCTCCTTCGACGGTCAGCTCGACGGCCAGGCCGGCCGAACGAACCTCCTCGAGCAGCGAGTCCAGCTGCTCCAGTCGCGGCAGCGGCGCGGTTTCCTCGCCTTCTCCAGGGACTCCGACAAGCCGGCGCATGTCGGTGAGGGCCTGTCGACCCGTCATCGCGATGGCCTCCAACGCCGATCGTGCGTCGGCAGGGCGTGTGTCGATCGCCCTGAGTGCACCGCCCGACTGGATCACGATGACGCTGACGTGATGCGCCACGACGTCATGGAGTTCTCGTGCGATGCGCTCACGCTCCTCGAGGACGGCCCGCCGCGCACGCTCCTCCCGCTCACGCTCTAGAAGGCGGGTCTGCTCCTCGAGCGCGCGCGTGAACAGGCGACGGACTCGTGCGGTGTCGCCGACCAGCCACGCAACGCCGAGGATGAGCTCCGTCTGGATGATGCTCTGCAAAGCTGCCGGGAACCCTCCGCGGACGATCAGCAGGACCCCGACGATCGCTCCGGCGAGCACCGTCAATGGCAGGGAGGCCCGCCGATCCAATCGCTCGCCGACTGTGTAGAGCGCGACCAGCACGCCCAACCCGGCGCTGAGCTGCTGGCCTTCCGGCAGTGCGGCGATGTGGACGATCGTCGCTGAGACGACGATCAGGAAGACCTCCAGCGGGTACCGCCGGCGGACGATCAAGGGGAGGCTCTCGAGGAGAAGCAACGTGGCCGTCAGCACGCCGGGCGGACCGACGTCCGGGGCACCGCCGACGAAGGCGACGAGCGACAGTCCTGCGAGGCCGAGGGCGATCACGAAGTCGACGGGACGCACGGGATCGGTCGTGGCATGCCACATCTCATCGATCCGGGGTGGCTGTCGGATGTTCATGACCGCCTCGTGACGGGAATCGGCTGTCTAAGGCGAACGGTAGCGCTCGAGTCGGCCCCTGGCATCAGTCGATTGGATGAGCTGGTGTCGATACCGCGGTATCGCCGGCCGATGCGTTCGGGACCCAACGTCGCATGTCGATTCAAGCCCGCAGGGCGACGACCCGCGGCGATCCCGAGGCCAGTCTGTAAGGCAGACGGATCACCCGATCCGCATCGATCTGATCGCCATGAAAGGAACCCTCGAGATGCGATCCATCGCACGGCGGCATCCGCTCGCCGTCTTCCTGACCATCGCCTATGTGGCCGGCGCCGGTATCTTTGCCCTGCCGCTGGCGTCGTCCAACGGCATCGGCATCATCGACTTCGAGCTGCCGGGTATCGCGCCGTTCGTCCTGCTTTCGGCGATCTCGCTCGCCGTTGCTGCATTCGTCACGACCGCCCTCGCCGAGGGTCGCGATGGCGTCCGCACGTTGCGACGCCGTGTCTTCCATTTCCGCGTCAACCCAGTCTGGTACGCCCTCGCCGTCCTGCTCCTACCGGGCGCCGGTCTCCTGGCGGCGGTCGCCGTCGCCGGCCTGACGCCGATCTCCTCCCTGGTTTCCGATCCGGCGGTCGGCGTGACGGTCGTGCTGGGCGCCGTGATCGCATTCGTGCTCGTCAACTGGTGGGAAGAAGTGGCCTGGACGGGCTTCGCCCTCGAGCGCCTCCAGCCGCGGATGGGCCCGATCGCCGCAAGCGTCGTGACCACCTGGCTGCAGGCACTCCTCCATGTCCCACTCGTGTTCATCGCAGGCGGCGTGACGGATAGTCGCGTGCCCGCAGAGCAGATCCCGTTCTACCTGGTCGCGCTGTTCGTCCTGCCGATCTCGGTCCGGCTCGTCCTGACCTGGCTGTACAACGCGTCGGGTCGCAGCATCCCGATCGTCGGGCTGTACCACGCGGGCCTCGGCGTGGCGACGGGGTCCGGCTTCATCCCGGTGCTCGCGCCGAGCGTCGATCCGGTCGTCGTGTACGCGGGCTTCGCGGTCCTCGCCGCCGTCGTCCTGGTCGCGACCCGTGGTCGGTTGGGGTTCGGCGCTGCTGTCCCCGTCGCCTCGTCCCGAGCGGGCACGGTGATGGCTGCCTAGGATCGATGCGAGCCGTGTCTCGCGAACGCAGGGAAGCCGGGCGCTCGACAGAGTCGCCCGGCTACCTGCATTCGACCCTTTGGCGCGGACCCCCACGCCGATCGGGCACGAGACGCCCGTCGAGTGATCGGGGCAGTAACCCCGTGGATTCTCAGATGGGTGAAGGCTTCAAATGAGCGGCTCGGCGAGTGCGACGATGATGCCCTCGGGGCCGCGGACATAACAGAGCCGATAGCTGTCCTCGTACTGCACCACCTCGCCGATGAGCGCGGCGCCGTGGGCCTGCAGGCGGGCAAGGACGTCCTCGATGTCCTCTACAGCGAACATGATGCGACGGATGCCCAGCGTATTCACCGGTGCGTTCGGCTCAGCGGTGGCAGCCGGCGGCGTGTGAAACTTGCTCAGTTCAAGTCGGCTGTGGCCGTCCGGCGTCCGCAACATTGCGATGTCGCTTCGGACACCGTCGAGCCCGACAATGCGGTCCACAGACCGTCCCTCGACTGTCGTCTCGCCCTCCACCTCGAGACCCAGTTCCACAAAGAACGCGATAGCGGCCTCAAGGTCGTTGACAACGATGCCGACGTTGTCCATCCGCAGAATCGTCATATCCCCGAGTTTGTTCCCGGTGAGTCAGCCTGCGGCTGGATTCGTTGCCTTGCCGTCGAGCCAGAGCGCGTCGGACGCATCGCGATGCACACCGTCACTGCCTACATGCTTCGCATCGATCTTGTCGCCGTTCTTGATCACGTACACGAGCGCCATCGCGTGCCCGCGGCCGAGATCGAAATCGGTTTTCAGCCAGTCAACGATGACACCCGCCTTGGTGGCCGAGTCGTCGTACCCGCGTTCCTTGGCGAGCGCGACGAACTCGCGAGGGGTCCTGCCCGTCTTCTCCTCGATGTTGTCGAGGTATGCCTGAAACGACAACTGGCGCCTCCTGGTACATAGGATTGTGACACCTGTCGGATGGCACGACGCTCTGCAGACCGAGGTTCCTCTAGGCCCAGCGGGCGTCAGTCCACGTACTGCAGCGGGGTCACCTTGAAGTCGTCCGGAAGCTTCACCCCGGTCGAGTGGTTCGGGCAATAGCCGCGGGGATTCTTGTCGAGGTACTGCTGGTGGTAATCCTCGGCGTAGTAGAACGGGTTAGCTGCCGCGTCGACGATCTCGGTGGCGATCTGACCGTAGCCTGCCGCGGTCAGACGCTCCTGGTACATCGCCTTCGACGCCTCGGCCAGGGCACGCTGCTCCGGACCATCGACGATGATGATCGAGCGGTACTGGGAGCCGATGTCGTTGCCCTGGCGCATGCCCTGCGTCGGGTCGTGATGCTCCCAGAACGACTTGAGCAGCCGCTCGTATGAGATGCGTGACGGGTCGTATGCGACCAGGACGACCTCCGCGTGTCCGGTCTGTCCGGTGCACGTCTCACGATAGGTCGGGTTGGGCGTCGACCCGCCGGCATATCCGACGGCCGTGGTCACGACGCCGGGAAGCTGCCAGAAATCCTTCTCGTCACCCCAGAAGCAGCCGAGGCCGAAGATCGCGGTCTTGGTGCCCTCGGGCCACGGGCCGGCGAGGGGCGTGCCGAGGACGGTGTGGATCCCGGGCTCGACGATCGGATCCGGGCGGCCGGGCAAGGCCTCGGCTGGAGAGGGGATGGACGCGGGCTTGGTTCTGAAGAACTGCATGCTCGAAGTCTAGGTCCGGACTGCGTCAGTTCGATGACGGCATCGAGGCGCACGGCTAGCATCCGCGCGACATGACACCCGACATCGACCGCGCCCTCGCAACGATCGACGGCTGGGGAGCCGACCATGCCGCCGCGGCGCTCGTCGGGCCTCACAACGTCCTTGCCCAGCACGGCGACCCGGAGCGACGCTTCTCGTGGGCATCGGTGACGAAGCTCGCGACGGCGATCGCCATCCTGTCGGCTGTCGACGACGGCCTCATCGACCTCGACGAGCTGGCCGGTCCGCCGGGATCGACCGTCCGGCATCTCCTCGCACACGCATCCGGGCTGCGGTTCGAAGGCGAGACGATCCTGGCGAAGCCCGGCACACGCCGCATCTATTCGAACCCTGGCTTCGATATGCTGGGCGAGCTGCTTGCCGAACGTTCGGGGCGGTCCTTCGCGGTCGCCCTGTCCGATCGTGTCCTGGCACCCCTCGGGATGGCGGGCACGGAGCTGGTCGGTCGCCCGTCCGAGGGCCTCGACGGCCCGTTGCTCGATGCTGCCGCCCTGGCCCGCGAGCTCCTCCACCCGACCCTGATCGCACCGAAGACCGCGGAGGTGGCCCGGTCCGTCCAGTTCCGCGGTCTGAAGGGCGTGCTCCCCGGCGTCGGATCGTTCGACCCGCTCGACTGGGGCCTCGGGTTCGAGCTCCGGGACGCCAAGGATCCGCACTGGACGGGCTCCAGGAACTCGCCAGAGACGTTCGGACACTTCGGCGGGGCCGGCACCTTCATCTGGGTCGATCCGGGGCTCGACCGATCCCTCGTCTGCCTGACCGACCGCGAGTACGGCCCGTGGGCGCTCGACGCGTGGCCGCACTTCTCCGACGACGTGATCGAGGCCCTCCTCGGCTGACGGAGCCGGCACCCTTGCGTGTAGGTGGAAAATCAGCGGCAGCGCGTGCGTTCGACCCCGGAGTCTTCGAGGGAGAGGTGGACCGGCATGAACTTCATGGAACTACCGAGCGAGGCCGAGTTGCGTAGCCGCTGGAAGTGGTTCGTGGGGTTCGGGGTGGTCCTTGTCATCCTCGGGGCGATCGCCCTGTGGAATGTGGTCGACGCCACGCTCGTGACGACGATCTTCATCGGCTGGCTGCTCGTGCTCGGCGGCATCGTGCAGATCATCGGCGCGTTCGCCACGAGCGGGTCGATGGGCGCCCGTGTGCTCATGGGCCTGGTGGGCATCCTGTACGCCGTCGTCGGCTTCAACATCGTGGCAGACCCATTGCAGGGCGCCGTGGCGCTGACGATCGTGATCGCGATCGTGCTGATCGTCGAAGGGATCATCCGGCTGTTCGCCGCCTTCAACGAGGCGACACCGCAGCGAGGCCTCGTCGCGGTGCTCGCGGTGATCAACATCCTGCTTGGCCTGTGGCTGTGGAGCGGGATCCCGACGACTGGCGTGGCGATCGGCTTCTTCGTCGGCCTCCAGCTGTTGTTTGCCGGCATCCTCTTGATCGTCGGCGGCTTCGCGGCCCGCTCGGCGATCCAATCCGCCGTCCAGCGACCCGCAGGCTGACGGAACGAACCGCCGAAGAGCGAACGCACAGCGGACCCGGCCACACGTGCTCTGGCCCGGGGCGTGCCCCGGGCCTCCGTAGCGTCGCCCCGCGCCATATCTGTCGCCCCGCGCCCAGGCTCACCTAGACGAGGAAGGACATCATGTCGATCGAGGGAATCATCGTCGGGCTTCTGGCGATCGTGATCGGGGCAGCCTGGGCGTTCTTCGGGTTGCGGCTCTTCACGATCCTGCTCCCGATCTGGGCGGGCTTCTTCGGCCTCGTCGCCGGCGCGCAGCTGGGACAGGACCTCTTCGGTCAAGGCTTCTTCGCGACCGGGCTGTCATGGATCATCGCGATCGCCGTCGGGCTGGCATTCGCGGTCATCTCGTACTTCTGGTACTACGCCGCGGTGACCATCGCGTTCGGGGCGCTCGGTTACTCGCTCGGCGTCGGGCTGATGGCCTGGCTCGGGATTGACGCCAGCGTCCTTGCGACGATCGTCGGCATCGTGGTCGGTGGTCTCTTCGCGGCCGCAGCGTTCGTTCTCGGCGTCCCTGCGTTGGTGGTGGTCTACGTCTCGGCGGTCAGCGGCGCGGCCGCGATCGTCAACGGCGTGCTGCTGTTCCTTGGTCGGATCAAGCTCGAGAACCTAGAAAACGGCCTGTTCGGCGGCGTGCTGACGGATACCTTCGTCGGCATCGCGGCCTTAGCCGTGATCTCCGTCGTCGCCATCGTCTTCCAGATGCGGGGCATCGCACGGGTCGCGGCGGCCATCGACCGGTCGGGATATCGCTTCTAGGGCGGACTCAGATCGCCGACAGGCCGAGTGAGATCGCGAAGCCGAAGACGACCAGCGACCCGGTCCACACCCCCTCGACCTTGTACGCCTCCGGCAGCAGGGTGTCGGCCAACATCGCCAAGAGTGCCCCGGCCGCGAAGGCCTGCACGAGCGCCCCGGTCTGGCCACTGTCCGGGTCGAGCAGGGCGTACCCCGCAGCGGCAGACACGGCTGACACTAGGACGACGCCCGACCACATCAGCATGACCCGGCGCTCGGGCCAATGCGCCGCCTTGAGGCCGCTCGACGACGACATCCCCTCTGGCAGGTTGGAGAGGGTGATCCCGGCGAGAAGGGATGGGCTGACTCCGCCCTGGAGGACGGTCAAGCCGAGCACGAACGCCTCAGGGATACCGTCCAGGACCGAGCCGAGGACGATGGCGAGGGGTGACCCCTCGGCTTGCGCGCCCGCGGAGTCCTTTCGCTCGCCGCCGCCCTTGCGCGTCAGGAGCCAGTCCCCGACCGTGAAGGCCGCAGCGCCGACCAGGACCAGAGCGGCGACCTCGACGACCGTACGCGTCTTGATCGCCTCGTCGATGAGCTCGAAGGAGACCGAGCCGATCAGCAGGCCGGTCCCCACCGCCATGACGACCGCGATCACCTGGCGGCTTGGC
Organism: Candidatus Limnocylindrales bacterium; assembly: GCA_035717785.1. Classification (GTDB taxonomy): domain Bacteria; phylum Chloroflexota; class Limnocylindria; order Limnocylindrales; family CSP1-4; genus SPCO01. The sequence goes on along the minus strand of DASTIG010000193.1, from coordinate 3,208 downwards.
GCCAGGTGATAGGCGATCAGGGCCCCAAGGACGAGCGCAGCCGAGGAGGCGGCTCCCCAGAAGAACGCCTCTAGCACCGGCCCGCCGAGCGCTTCGATGTAGTTGGCTGCAGTTCGATCGAATCGCCAGGGTCGAGCAGGGGGATCGAGACGTCCGGGGCGACGACCCGTGCGGCCTCGATGAAACGGGCGCCCGGCTCCTCGAACCTGTGACGCCGAACCCGACCTAGTCCGATCGGCCAGAGAGTTCCCCAATGCACGGCGATCGCCATCCGGGGTCGCAGCATCGTCAGGGCCGTCGCGGCCCGCTCTGGGTCGAGGTGGCCGCCCCGGAGCGTCGGCCCCCACCCGCCGATCGGAAGGATCGCCAGGTCGAGGTCCTCGGCTACCTCCGACATCGCCGGGAACAGGTCCGTATCACCCGCGAAATAGACGGTGTGCTCTCCCTCGACGACATAACCGAGAGCTGGTGCCGCCGGCCCGAACGGCAGGCGGCGCCCGTCGTGAGCCGCAGGCACCGCCCGGACGAGGATGTCGCCGAGCAGCGTCGTGGATCCGCCTTCCGCAAGCTCGGTCACGTCGGTGAAGCCGTTCGCTCTGAGCAGACGTCCCGTCCCGACGGGAACGATCAAACGGATGTCGCGACGGAATCGTCGAAGGCTCGCCATGTGGAGATGATCGTGGTGCGCGTGCGAGACGAGAACGGCATCGATCGAGATCGGGTCGAAAACCGCTGCCTGTGCACGACGCCGGACCGGCCCGATCCCGCTCTCCAGAAAGGGATCGAACAGCAGCCTGACCCCGGATATCTCGAGGAGGACGGTCGCGTGACCGAGCCAGGTCAGGCGGGTCATATCTGAACCTATGAGCTGCCGGTCGGTTCCGGTGCGGCGACGGGCTGCTCGATCGCGCCCGCGTACGACCCTTGCCCCATCGATTCCGTGGTGCCGTTCGGGCGCAGGACATCGATCCTCACCTCGCCCTTCGCGGGGGTGCATACCGTCATGCAAGTCACGATGACGCGCACGACGTTCGGATCGCCGATGCCGCCGAAGCCCTGGCACTGCTCGAGCGGCACCCCGCGACACTCGACGGGCGGTGCGCCGGCCTGGCCTGGGACGATCGGACCGAGTGGTCCGGCGGGGACAGGAGGATCGCCGTTCAGGATGGTCGGTGTGAGACCGCACCCGGCAAGGCCCACGGCCACCGCGACCACGACGGCGGTCAACAGGTGTCGAGCAGGACGATCCATGCGCGGATGGTACGCGGGTACGGTCCGCCAGCCGCTTGCAAGCCGGGGGCGCGGACCGTTGCCGTGCTGTATCGGCTCCTCGTCGACGATGACTGCGCAACAGCCACGCGCCAACGGGAGATCCACGTAGCAGGGGTAAGACGTTGCAGCCGCATCACAACCCGACCGCATACCTTCCACGCCGTGGCAGCGTGTGGTATGCACCCGAGGTGAATCCCGAGCGCGCGCCCACAGCCTTCCGTCCAAGCGCCATCGATTCGAAGGTCAGGCCACTGTTCGACGCCCCTTCGATCGACAGTCCGAGCTACCGCCAATTCCTCGAGGCTCTTGGCGTGGCGGTCTACACGACCGATGCGTCCGGAGGAATCACGTTCTTCAACGAGGCAGCCGCGGAATTCTGGGGTCGCCGGCCCGAGATCGGCGAGGAATGGTGCGGGTCGTGGAAGCTCTTCTGGCCCGACGGCCGGCCGATGGCGCACGACGAATGCCCGATGGCCATCGCCATCAAGGAGGGCCGTTCCGTCCGTGGCTACGAAGGTGTGGCCGAACGGCCTGACGGGACCCGAGCGGCGTTCGTCCCGTATCCGACGGTCGTCTTCGACGCCGAGGGGACCCTGATCGGGGGCATCAACGTGGTCGTCGACGTCACCGAGCGGCGCCGCGCCGAGGATGCGCTCCGGGCAGCCAGCACCGTGAAGGACGAATTCCTCGGGCTCGTGTCGCATGAGCTACGCACCCCGGTCACGACGATCTTCGGGAATGCCCGGCTGCTCCAGGACAGCGATCGGAGCCCGGAGCGCCACGCCGAGATGGTCGCCGACATCGCCACCGACGCCGAGCGCCTCCTCGGCCTCGTCGAGAACCTCCTGCTCCTGACCCGAGCCGGCAGCGAGCAGCGGATCGACCTCGAGCCGCAGGTCCTTGGCCACGTCGTGCGCCACATCGTCGGGTCCTTCGCCAAGCGCCATCCCGGCCGGGACATCCGTCTCGATGTCCAGCTCGACGACCTCATCGTCGAGGCCGACCAGGGCTATCTCGAGCTGCTGACCGATAACCTACTCAGCAACGCCGTCAAGTACAGCCCGCCATCGCAACCGATCGAGGTCGTCGTGCGGAGCCTCGGCGACGAGGCGAGGGTCCAGGTGCTGGACCGAGGCATCGGCGTGCCGCCCGAAGAGGAGGAGCGCCTGTTCACGGCGTTCTACCGGACGGACGCGGCGCGACGCATGAGCGGCGGCCTCGGCATCGGGCTGAGCGCGAGCAAGCACGTCGTGACGATCCTCGGCGGCCGGATCTGGGCCAAGGCCCGCGAAGGCGGCGGCTCCGAGTTCGGGTACGCCCTCCCGATCGCCAACGACCACGGAGACTGACATCGTTCGGACCTGACCTTGGACCGTCGGGCACGGGCTCGTTCGATCGGCTCGATTCGCGTTCGCATCGAGGGCAACGACCTGCCGGGGCGGCGCTGCGGACCGGACCTGGACGGCCTGTGGTACGAGAACGTCCACGTCGGCATTGCGCGCGGCACCGCGACCGACGAACTTGTCCCGGGTGACGCCGACCGGGCGCGTTGGGCATTCGACGTCGACCTGCGCACGACCGACACCGGGGAGTTCGACTTCGGTGGCCCGCACGTCCTCGGTCCGAGCGACGAACGGCGTCTCGGTTTGCGCTGGGTGCGCGAGGACGACGACGGCCAGTTCGTCGTCTTCCGCGCAGCGAAGTTCCGGCTCTTCGAGATGGACCGCGCCATCTTCGAGTCCGCCGCGGCTCCTGAAGGACCCTCGTCGGCCGCCTCGGCCTCACCGACGAGCAGGGCGGGCCGCGCTGCGCGACCGTCCGCCCGCCGCTGATCGCGTGGCCCGTCGAGTCGGGGAGACCCTCAGGCGACGGGAGACGGCTCTGTCGCGGCGACCGCCTGTTCCGTGGCTCGGTTCCGACGCGCGCCGGCGTCTGC
>DASTIG010000192.1:0-5688 GCA_035717785.1 Candidatus Limnocylindrales bacterium | reverse complement strand
GTCGGACGTGAACGATTGGCTCTGCTTCCCCGTCCCAAATCCGGGCGACACACTCGGCTCATGGTGCCGCGGCACCAGCCGCGCTGATACCCTCTCCGTGATGACCAAGCGTCCCAGCGGGATCACGACGGACCGCGGCCGTGAAAGCAGAGTCGCCTCGAATCTCGCTCATTCCAGCACATCGTTCGCTCAATCGGTTGGCTGCTTTCGCGTCTGAGGACTGGCCCGTCGATTACCTGCACCTAGCAACCACCGTCGAGCACCTCGCGAAAGGCGTCCTCGCAAGCATCAATCCGCTCTTCATTGCCGACCCACGCGGCGGCTTCGACTCCATCCTCCACCTCAGGCAGGGGCGATCGCGCACGAACGCCGGAGTTCGTAAAGGACCCATGATGCCGTCACGCATCCCAACCGAGGCCACCAATGACCGCTTACACGAACCTCGTCGGCTCTGACACTCTGTTCTTCAGATCCCTCGAATACGATCGGACGGGCCCTTCATTCGGGGCGTTCACCCCCGGCCACAAGTCCTTCTCGAACATCTGCATTCGCAAGCTGCCCGGCCAACTCTCTTTCAAACTCAATACGGTCAAGCATCTGAACATTCAGCAGCCCTTTGACTTTGACGTGGAGTTCGTCGCCCCCCCACATACGTCGGTGGTGAGCCGAGCAGCCTCAGGTGGGAGGTCAACCAGCTCATTGACCGGGAGTTTGATGTGGGCTCGGGCCTGAAGATCTATATCGCCAGGGTGACGGGAGGGGTGACCACCGCCCTTCGCCCGCGAAGCCGTCTTCTGGCCACGGATTGCGCCGGCGCCCGCCGGAGCGCGTGTGTCGACTTTGAGAGCGACGTCGGAGGCCAAAACGCGGTGTTCGTCTCCGCGTACTTGGGAAAGGGCGGCGCCGCCGTTCTCCCCGAGGTCTCCATGCGGAACATCACCCTTCTCGCAAATGGCCGCGATCAGTTCGTCATGGACGGGCAGATCAACGCGTCCATGGATGAGTGCAGCATCTATGCGGCGGTCCCGGGAGGCACGCAGGAGTTTTGGGCACAGCTAGCCAACCTTCCGCCCGATGAAGTCCCGACCTTCAAGTGGTCAATCGCTCAAGGCACCGACGCGACCATCGTTCCGCAGTCGAATCCGCGCCACCTGCGCGTCAAACTCGGTTCCAAGCCTGATCCCTTCACGGTCTCCGTCGCGATCACTCTCGCGGGAGGCGATTCGTTGAAGCTCGAACGCGAGCACACGCCGGAGACGGCCGAGTCGGTGGCCGAAAAGCGGCGGTGGAGCAAATTGCGGCATCTGGCACTCCTACTCAACCAACCCAACCGGTTTTGGGACCCGCTGTGGGATGCATTGCGGGACGAGCCGATGACCCGTCGTGAGTTGCAGCGGCTTGGTGGGTTCGCCAAGGCCTTCGAGGCGCAGGTGGCGGAAATCCTCGATGCGCGGCCCTCGCCGTCGAGGGCGTCCGAAACAGCCAAGTCGACCCGCACACCGCGAAGGCATGTCAAGGAATGAAGGGGGCTCCGAACCCCGCCCTCATGGCGGCGACTTGGCCGCAGCGGGCCACCCCGTGCAGGGCCTCGACCTCGGTGGCAGCGACTGCTGTCTCTTCCCTTGGACCTGACCCCGCCAAGCCCGCGTTGGATGGGCAACGCCCCAGGCACCGTCCGGACGATCGCCTCCACCCGAGGCGCGCAGCGCCCAATAGACCCTGATGGACGGTTCGACATCACCGAGCGGCGCTATGGGCACGATTTGCTCATAGCGAGACCGACGTCCGCGTGTTTCATGGGCAAAGGGCGGGACCGAGCAGGCATTGCAAATCCCAGGGAGGACCTTGACGTCGAACTGCACAGCCCCGGCGAGCGGGACCTCGGATGCCGGCCCTGCCGAGTACGTCCCAAACTCGACGACTTGGGTGCCTATCAATGAAGAAACTGAGGCGGCCTTCACGATGGCCAGGGATGGAAGGTCGGCACTACCGGCCGATCCGACCCCGGGAACCATTCCCGTCTCAACGGTGCCATACCCTAATAGAGCGGCCGGCGCGGTCGCGCCGTAGCGGAGGCGACCCGTGCAACAAGCAGGGCTCGTCAAGCGGGCGGCGCGGGGCGATCAGCACGCCTTTGCGGAGCTCGCCGAGGCGGCCTTTCCGCGGCTGAACGGCATCGCCCAGCTCATCATCCGGGACCGCGAGCTCGCCCGCGACGCGGTCCAGGAGAGCCTCATCCGCGCCTGGCGTGACCTGCCCGGGCTGCGCGACCCGGATCGCTTTGACGCCTGGCTCTACCGGCTCGTCGTGCACACGAGCCTCAACGCGACACGCCGCCGGCGGCGCCGGCCGATCGAGGTAGAGATCTCGCCACTTGAAGGGCCCGTTGTCGTCGACGCGTCGGTCCTGGTCGCCGACCGCGATCTTCTGGAGGGTGCCCTGCAGCGCCTCGCTCCGGACTGGCGGGCCGTCGTCGTCCTCCACTTCTACGTCGGGCTGTCGCTGCCTGAGACCGCCGCCACCCTGGGCGTGCCGCTTGGCACTGTGAAGTCCAGGCTCCATCGGTCGCTAGCGGTGATGCGGGCCGGACTCAGCGTCGATGAAGGGGCACGATCCGCCCCGATCCCGGGAGGGCAGGTGCCATGACGCCCGTCGATCGCTTTGAGCGCGATCTCCCGAACCTGCTCGCCGAGCTCATCGTGCCGACGGCGGCCGGGGATCTGACCGACGCCCTCGATCGGATCGCGGGCGTCCGCCAGCGGCCCGCCTGGACGCTCCTGGAAAGGTGGCTCCCCATGGACGCGCCCTTTAGCGGGCGCGTGGCACCCGCGATGCGGCCCGCATGGCCGATCATCGCTTTGCTGGTCCTCGCCGCGATGGCCGGCGCGATCCTCTTGGTCGGCAGTCGCCAGCAGCGATTGCCGGCGCCATATGGACCATCCGCCAACGGCGCGATCTTGTACTCCGCCAATGGCGACATCTACATCGCCGATGCGAATGGCGGTAACTCACGCGTGCTCATCGGTGGGGAGGGTGTGGACCATGCCCCCGTCCTCGCCAACGATGGGACGCGATTCGTCTTCTTCCGCGAAGTATCGACCGATCACTTCGCGTTGTTGGGCGCGAAGGTCGACGGTACGGAGATCCAGCAGTTGGCCCGGTCCGACGTGGCACAGCCGTCTTGGGTGGACTGGTCGCCGGACGGCTCGGAGCTACTCGTCGCGCACGTCGCCGAGGGGCGACGGGTCGCCTCGATCGTGAGCACGGACGGAAGCCAGGCCATGCGCCGGCTGGCGGTTGGCGACCTTGAGCCGGAAGTCCCGATGTGGCGCCCGCCGGACGGACGGGAGATCGTCTTCCAGGGCCGCACGGCCGATCGCGTATCCCTCTACGTCACCGGTGTCGATGGCTCAGCGGTCCGCGCGGTCACTCCGGTCAAGGATGGTCTCGGCCTCTACCTTGGGCCTCGACTGTCGCCTGACGGGAGACGCGTGACGTACTGGCACAACCAGATCGTGAACACGGCCGACTACCCGGAGGGACAGAAGTCCGAGATCCACGTCCTGGACCTGGAGACCGGCGACGACATCCGGATCGGATACGACACCGAGTTTTGGCAGGAGCTGCTGCCGAAGTTCTCGCCTGATGGCGCCGCCGTCCTGTTCGTCCGGAAGAAGTTCATTCCGTTCGCGTCTGGGGCCAGCCTGACGATCGCCGCGGCCGATGGCAGTGACGGCCCCGGACGCAAGATCGATAGTGGTCCGCTGCACGACTTTGGGACCGACACGGGCGGGATGGAGAACCCCGTGTTCGAGTTCTCGCCCGACGGTCGCAAGATCATCGTCGCGATGGGGCCGCAACGCCGCCTCCTGGTGATCGACGTCGCGACGGGCGCCGTCGAGCAGGGGGACTACGGCGAGTTCCCGTTCTGGCAGCGTATCGCCCCTTGACCGCAGCCTGAGCGGTGTCGGCCGGCCGTCAGCTCCCCGTCGAGAACCGCCCTCCCAGAGGTTCGGCAGGCGATCGCCGCGTGGCTCGGGGCGGTCCTAGCGAGATTTGTCGGCATCGAAATCCCAACGAGCGCTAATCCGTGCACCGGCGATGAAGGGTCGCCCGCGAACCGGTGAAACTCCTCAAGCCCCAACCTCCTACGCCATGGCCATCGGCCGTTACGGCTGCATCCTTGCACGGGGTCGGTGCCGGAATCATGGCCCCGGCGTACGGTCGGATGTGGCACAAGTCCCGTGGCGTCATCGAGGTAGCTTTTCCCTGGGAAGTGCTGATCGTCATAGTCCCCGACCGCGGCACCCAGCCACCTTAGCGTGGCTTCACCTCGACTCAGGTGGATGACGACCTGCCGACCGTCATCGAGTGGAGACGGCGCGCGCATCCATATCGTGTGCCGCCAGACCGAGCCCGGCCACATCTGGTCATCGTGTGGCGCGGCCTCCGCCCTTCGCCGTCTTGTGCTGCTTTCCGCAGTCACACGCGAGGCACGCTGCCTGAAGGGTCACCGGCGCCAGGGTCCAGCGATTCGCGGGATGCCAACTGGCGTCCCATCCAGAATGCCCAGACGGGATATCCGAAGTAGGACGCCCCGAGAAGACTGACAAGGGTCGTGCGGCCCGAAAGAAGTCCGCTCGAGCGACCAAGGCGCCCGACGACCAGGAACCAGATAGCCAGGATCAGCATCGCGATGCTGACATAGACGACCTGCTCTTCGAAGGGGATCACGCCGGCGATCAGCATCGCCTGGAGGACGACGATGCTGGTCATGGCGCCAATCCCCAGCGTCGTCACGGTCACGCTGAGGCGCGGAGCCGTGGCTCGGTTGTGGCGGTGGAGCGCGAGGGCGACCGGGATCGCGAGCGCATATTGAGCGAGGACACACACATCATTCGGGATGCCGAACCGCTCGATGGCGGGGTGTCGCGGGCCGTATCGAAAGATGACGGCGTACATCGCGATGAGCAACGGGACGCCGACGGCCGCGACGGTACCGCTCGCGTAGGCACTCCGCGCGGAGATCCTCAGCCGCTGTGCCGCCAGCGGATGGTGCAGGAAGCCTGAAACGGATGAGATCGGCAGGTTCACGTCGTTCCTTTCCGGTGGTTCGCCACGGTCCTTACACGTACCGCCCGACCGCCATCGTTAGAGCCGCGAAGACCAGCAGCGGCATATCGATCCAGGTCGCGAGCCGCATCCGGCGGTCCGCCCCTACGAGGCGCTCGCGCTGAGCCGCTGTGGGCTCGGCGCCACTCGCGGCCAGCTCAGCACCCACGGCCGTCTGCGCCGACACCGCCGGTACGATCAGGGCCATGCCGCTCACGAACGCCGCGATGGCAGCCAAACCGCCGAGGGTGAAGGCGAGTCCCGTTGGCGAACCGATCCATGCCGCCTGCAACGCGCCCGAGGCATGCCAGTAGAGGGCCGCCCCCGCGAGGATCGTGAGCAGCGCGACGATCGGGAAGTACACGCCGAACTTGCGCCGGGTCAGGAGGTGTTCCATGAACGGCTGGGCCTGACGGCCGAGCGCGCGCTCGGTCGGATCGAGGAAGAAGGCCGAGAGGATGGCGCCCCCGAACCAGAGCATCGCGGCGCCGACGTGGACGATCCGAAGGACGATGACCCACCAGTCCATCACGGCACCTCGCGCCAGTGGTTCCCAACTCACTAGAGTCTATCACT
>DASTIG010000191.1:0-9507 GCA_035717785.1 Candidatus Limnocylindrales bacterium | reverse complement strand
TTGATGTAGTCGCGCCCGACTCGGACATGACCGGCTTCATGGTCGGCGATGAAGTCGACGATCTTGCGCCACCAATCGAGCAGCCGCTTCGGCACGCGAGCGGGCTCCGTCCAACGGGGCATGTGGATGGTGTACGAGGCGGTGATCGTCGCGCTCGTGATCCGGCAGGCTCCCGATGCGCTGGTGCGCGTGCGGATCGACTGTCGTGTGTCGCTCACCCGCGTCATCACGCATGCTGCCGGGCGCGCGTCGCCACGAAACCATTCGTAATCGATCGCGCCGCACGCCTTCACCCCGCCCCGCGCGATGCTCGCCGCGAGCTCGCGTGACGTGTCGCCGGTGACGCCGAAGTAGTCGATCGCCGCTCCCTTGACCGTCACGCTGAGCGACGGCAGTCGGACGAGGGCCGCGCCGGTCGGCGGTCTGACGTCAGGCCCGACGGCGCCGCCGCTCGGGTCGCGGACCGCGACCTCCTCGCGTCGACCGGTCAAGTCGAATGATGCTGTCAGCGACTGACAGCCCGCCGACTCGCCGATCGGCGTGGGTGTGACGTCAACCTCGAGGACGCCCCGGAGGACGGTCGAGGCGACCGATGTCCCGGCCGGCCGCTCGGTCGCGATCCAGAGTTCCAGGATCGAGGTGGCACTCGCACCGCCGTCGACCCGGCTGCCGTCGGACGAGAGGCAGGAGGCCGCCACTGCCGGCTGTGCGGTCGATGCGTACGTGGCGTCCTCCCGCGACAGCTGAATGACCGTCGCCGGCGACGTGAGACCGAGCGGGGTCGTCGTGACCTCGAGGCTGTCACACGGCTCGTCCGGGCAGCCGGGCTCGACCGAGTAGGTCTCTTCGTCGAACGCAGGATCGGTGATCAGGCCCGAATGATCCTCGGCCGACAGAGTCTTTCGGACGCGCCAGACGCCGGCGATCGGCAGCAACTCCGCCGCGGAAGTCGGGGACGCCGCGGCGCTCGGTCTGGGCGTCCGGTCGGCGGCCGCGGAGGGTGTCGACGTCGGTGGCGGCGGCGCGGCCGTCACCGGTGACTCGGGGGCTGCCGACGGCAGACCCGCGCACGCCGCGACCAGGAGCGCCAGCAGACCGACGGCGAACGGAACGGGAGAGGCCCCTCGATGCGCGGATCTGCTCAACGACCACCCCCTGATGAGGATGGGCAGGCTACCAGAGGCGGTCAGCGCGCGATGGCGCGCGTCAGGCGGTCGATGCCGTAGGCGAACGCCCGATCGACGTCACCGCCGAGGCGGAACGCGCCGGCCAGCTCCATCGCGATGAAGCCGTTGGCCCAGGCAGTGACGGTCCGTGCGGCTTCGAGCGCGTCAGCCTCGCCGGCCAGCGTGGCCGAGGCGCGCAGGACCGCCTCGCTGCCACGGACGCTCCAGTCGGGGTCGGCCCGGGCCTCCTCGGGGAGGGGTGCGAACAGCAAGCCGTAGGCAGCGGGATACGCTTGGGCGAATCCGCGGAAAGCCTGGGCGAGCGCGATGAGATCGGATCGCGGGTCGCCGGTCGTGGCGGCCTGGTCGAGGCGAGTGGTCAGCTCCCGGGCTGCATCGTTCGCGACCAGGCGAAGGAGGTCGTTGCGGTTGCGTAGCCGCTTGTACAGCGACGGCGCGCGCACCCCGACCGCGCTCGCGATCCGCTGCATGGTCAGCCCGTCGATACCCTCTGACTCGAGGATCTGGCGCCCACTGGCGACGATCGCGTCGATGGACGTTCGGGCGGGTGTCGGCACGAGTCGGGCTCCTCGGCTGGGGCTATTGACAATAGCCATGATGGCTATGTAGGATAGCCATGATAGTCGAGATGGTAGCGCCGACAGGCGGCAAATGCAAGGAGTCAAGGCCATGACCATGGGAGCACTCGCCGTCCGGTTCCTCGTCGAGGTGATCGGCATCGGCGCCGTCGCGTACTGGGGGTTCCAGTCGGTCGACAACACCGTGGGGCGGATCCTGCTCGGGTTCGGCGCGGCCCTTGCCATGATCGTGGTTTGGGCTCTGGTGGTCGCGCCGAAAGCGACGAATCCACTGACCCAGACCCAGCGCGATCTCATCGGCACCGGCCTGCTGCTCATCGCCGCGGCGGCCCTCGCCGTGGCCGGACAGCCGGCGATCGCGCTCGCCTTCGCCGCGGTCATCGTGATCGACTGGCTGATCATCATGGCGATCGGGCCTGAAGCGGTCGAAGTCGTTCGGCCGTCCCGCTCGCACGTGCGGTAGCCCGAGGACATCGAGATGCAGATCGCACCTTCGCTCCTCCGGCTCGGATCGAGCATCGTCAACAGCTATCTCGTCGAAGACGCCGGCGGCGTCACGATCATCGATGCCGGGCTGCCCGGCTACTGGAACGACCTGCCCAAGGAGCTGGCGTCGATGGGTCGGTCGCTCGACGACGTTCGCGCGGTCGTGCTGACACACGGCGACACCGACCACGTCGGCTTCGCCGAGCGGCTTCGGCGTGAGCGCGGCGTCCCCGTATATGTCCACGAGGCCGATGCCGCGCGTGCCCGCGCCGAGGTGAAGAAGCCGTCGAGCGGCTGGGGGCCGGTGAAGATCGGGCCGCTGCTCGGCTTCCTCTGGTACAGCGGCTTGCGAGGCGGCCTGCGTGTCCCGCCGCTCACCGAGCTCGTGACCTTCGACGATGGCGCCACCCTGGACCTGCCCGGTTCGCCGCGTGTGATCCTCATGCCGGGCCATACACCTGGGAGTGCCGCGATCCACGTCCCGGGCCTGAGTGCCGTGTTCGTGGGCGACACGATGACGACCCGGAGCGTGCTGACAGGTCAGGTCGGACCACAGCCGGCGCCGTTCACACTGGATCGGGCCGGTGCGCTGGCGTCATTGGCGCGGCTGGAGACGGTCGACGCGCGCTGGGTCCTGCCGGGGCACGGCGATGCGTGGGACGGTGGCGTTGCCGAGGCTGTTCGTCTCGTGCGGGCGGCGTCCGCGAGCTAGCGGAGCGCGTCCGCGATCTCGAGAAGATCCTGGACGACCACTGCGGCACCGGCTCCGTCCAACGCGCTGGCGGGAACGGCCGAGCCGGCGGTGACGCCGATCGGCAACATGCCGGCCGCGACTGCAGCGACCATGTCCCACGTCGAGTCGCCGACATACCAGGCGCGGGCCGGCTCGACCTCGAGCTCCTCCGCGGCGCGGAGAAGCAGGTCGGGCTCGGGCTTGGCGTGCTTGACGTGGCTCGCGTCGACGATCGTCGGTTCCTTCCCGAGGTCGAGCGCCTTGACGGACGTCGTGACCTGGTCCTTGCGGCTCGACGTCGCGATCGCCCAATCGATCCCGCGTGCCTCGAGCGCGTCGACGAGCTCGCGGACGCCGGGCAGCGGGCGAGGGGAGCGGTTGAGCTGCTCGTAGATCTCGCCCGAGCGTTTGTCGATCGCCTCAGCGCGCCCGTCGTCGATCGGTCGGCCGGCGCGCGCGGCGACCTCGCGGGCGAGCCTCTTGCCATCGACCCCGATCAGTGGCGCAAGATCGTCCCGAGAGGTCGGCAGGTCGACCTCTTCGAAGACGGCGAGCCACGCGTCGATCCTCGTCTGGACCGTGTCCGCGAGGGTGCCGTCGAGGTCGAACAGGACGGCGTCGGGAAGCGGCAGCGCGCGAATGCTGGCCGTCATGGGACGGCGGTCGCGACCAGCACCTGGTACGGCGTGGGTCGGGGAGCGGCGCAGCCGGCCGCGAGTACGGCCGCGGTCGCGAGGACGGCCTGGATCGCGTTGGGCAGTAGACGGGTCACCGCGCGGATGCTACTGGACGGGTCGGGTGCGCCGTGCGCACTCCGTCTAGAGGATCACCAGGCAGTCGCCGCCCGGATCGAGGCCGCGACCGAGCGCGGCCAGACAGTGGCGGGTGTCGACCGGGAATTGGCGTCGGAGCTCCGGGACCTGGTCGATGACCATCCGGTTGTGACGGGTGTCCGACACGAGCAGGATCGCTCGCTTCGTGTCGAGGTCGCGCTGTTTCCCGCGGAGTCGCCGCTCCGCGGCCTGGACGTCATCGAGCCGAGTCTCCGCCTCGACGATCGCATCGAAGTCCGAAGTAAGCGCGACGCCGTCGGCGCTTCGACGATCGCCGGGGATGGGCATGGGGACCTCCGTCCGCCACCTGATGGACGGTGCGAGCCTCGCGGCGAATCGGCCGAGGAGCCCAAGGTGCGCCTTGTCACGGACTGGTGCCGCGACGGGGTGCAGGCCGAGGCTGAGCTCATGGCCAAGGACCGCCGCGATCCGAGAGATGAGATCCAGGTCGATGTGCGGGGCCTGCCCGGACTCGATCCTCCGAACGTGGGTGTGGGAGACGCCGACCATCGATCCGACGTGTCGAGTGCTCAACCCTGCGCCGAATCTCGCTCGCCGGAGCTCCTCACCGACCCGACGGAGCAGGATCCTCGCTCGACGTGCCCCACGCTGCCTGGCGGACTCCCGTGTTGGCATGCGGGGAAGTCTGCACATCGGTCCTTAGCGGCCGCTCATCTGCATTTGGAACATCACGAGGTTCCAATCAGCGGCTGGGCGAACGACATCGAGCCCCTAACGTCGCGATTCGGGCCTTCGCTGGGCAAATGGAACCGTCATGAGGTTCCATTTGGCGGCCGGAAGCCGATCGGGGTGCGCTCCTTCGCTGATTGGAACATGGGGATGTTCCACGGCGGGCCCCGAATGGCGGGATATTCCACGGCGGCCTGAACGGCGGGGCACGGGGCGGGCGCGGGGGACGGCGGGGCGGGCACGGGGCGGGGCACGGGACGGGCGCGCACGGGGGCGGGGGCGCCCCAGGCGACGGGCCGAAGTGGACCTGCGGCGTAGAATCAGCAGTCTCCCGACCCGCCCTCGAGGGGTCTCACAGGTTCCTCGGACGGGCCGAGTGTCCGGAGGAGCGCCGGCCATGCAGCATGCCTTCCTGATCGAGCTCGAGGACAAGCCGGGCGCGCTTGCCGATGTCGCCGAGGCGATCGCGGCCAAGGGTGTCAACGTGATCAGCGTGAGTGGCGCGACCTGCGGCGACAAGGGCCGCATCGCGATCGCCACCGACGACAACGCCCAGACGCGGGCGGCCCTCGGTGATCTGCCGCTGACGTTCGAGCAGAAGGAGATCACGACCACGACGATGAAGAACCAGCCCGGCGCGCTGGCGAAGGCGGCGCGCCAGCTCGCGAACGCCGGGGTCAATGTCGAGTCGGTCCTCCTGATGGGGACCCAGGGTCAGGACATCGATGTCGGGTTCGTCACGAGCGACCCCGTCAAGGCGCGGAACGCAATCGCGCACGCGGGGTCGACGAGCGCTTGACGAACGCTCGAGCCCGCCGACGGGCCAGGACGCACAGAACCAGAAGGGCGGAGCGTTGGGGCTCCGCCCTTCGCTGTGGGCCGCCCGGGATGTCGGGCCGTGCCTTGGTCCTGGCGTAGGGAGTGCGGCTGGCCGGGTTCCCGGCACGTGTGGTGCGCGGGGTCACCAAACAACCACCCCAGACCCCACCCAACCGCACCAGACCACCCGCGGGGAGCGCAGGATAGGGCGATCGTCCGGAGTCCATGACTCGACGGGCGCGGATCTGGCGAACGCGCCACCAGCCGGATCCATGGAGGCCGAGCCCCAGACGGCCTTCATCGGCGGCGACGGAGCTTCGGCCCCGTCGCCGCCTCTCGTTGTCAGGCGGGTCGAGATCCGCCTGGGTCGCGTCGAACGGCGCGCCGCTCCGCCGCGCGTCAGGGTCGCCGCACCGACCAGATACCGACCAGGACGAGCCCGATCCCCGCAACCGCGATAGCCGCTCCGGTCGAGACCCGGTCGGCGAGCGGTCCTGCGACGAGGGAAGGCACGAGCGACGCTGCGCTGACGATCGAGGCAAGCACCCCGAAGACGCGGCCGCGGACGTCGGCGGGGGTCGACTCGACGAGATTGGTCTGTGCCGTGACCGACGTGACCGCATAGGCCGCCCCCGCGATCATCGCCACGACCACGACGACCGGCAGGGCCCCGACCCCGATGCCGATGCCGCGCATCACCCCGTCGAGCCAGCCGGCCCCGGCGAGTGCCGCCGTCACCGTCCCGAGCACGAGCAGCCCGCCCTCCGCGACCCGTCGACGCGGCAACGACCCGCCGAAGCGGCGCAGGCCGAACACGCCGATGACGACCCCGATCCCGAGCGGGACGATGACGACCGCGAGCTGCTCCGGGTCGAGACCGACTGTCGTGGCGAGCGACGGACCGAGCACACCGAGGACGCTGGCGACCGAGGTCGCGGTCGCGAGCAAAATGATCGGCCGGCTGATCGACGACTCCTGGCGGACGACGCGGAAGCCGTCGCGCAGCTGGTCGAGCGGCTCGCGCAGCGACTGACGCTTCTGGCCGGTCTTCGGCGGGATGGGCGGGGCACTCGGCAGGCCGATGCAGGCGATGCTGGCCGCCACGTAGAACGCGGTCACGACACCGAGCACGAACGAGGGTCCGGCGATCGTCACGAGCAACGGTCCGAGGAACGCGAAACCGATCGCGAACGAGCCCTGCAGGGTCAGGTTGAAGATGCTCAGCGCGGTCTCGAGCTGGGGCTTGGGCACGACACGCGGGATCATCGAGCCCTCGGCCGGGGTGAGCGCCACGCTCATCAGGCTGATCCCGAGATTGAGCGCAAGGACCATCGGGATGTTCGCGCCAGAGAGGGCCAGCCACGCCGTCAGTCCGGTTCGGACCAGGTTCGGCACGACCAGGGCCCAGCGGAGATCGAGCCGGTCGACGATCACTCCGGCGAACGGCGACAGCGCGATCTGCGGCAGCACGAACGACACCAGCAGGGCACTTACCGCGCTGTTCGAACGAGTCGAGGTGAAGACCAGCACGGTCAGCGCGTAGAGCGCCATATTGCCGCCGATCTGGTTGGCGGCTTGGATGAACCACAGCCGCGCAAAGACCGGATCGCGAAGGATGCTGCGAGCGCCGGCGGCGTCGATGCTTTCGATGGAATGTGAGTCTAGGGGAGGCGACGCGGCACGGAGAGGGATCTCGGGCGGCGACCCCCCAGTCGCGCGCCCGAGCCCTCGCGTCACGTGCGTCCCAGCCCGCGGCCGCGGGAGGAGGAGCGGACCGCGGGCTCTATCTATATGGGCGTCGACGGGGGCGGAAACGTTCGAAAATCGGTCGAAAAATCGTTCGCGGGGCGGACGTGGCGCGTCGCCTAGCGGCGCGAGCCCGACTCAGGCGGGCTCGAAGCTCCACTGGTCGATATCGATCACGGGCTCGTAGCCGATCGCCTGGTAGATCTTGTTCGAGGTCGCGTTCGTGATGTCCGTGTTCAGGAACACGAAGCGGCGTCCCTGGTCGAGCTGCAGCTGGCTCGCGGCCGCGGTCACGGCACTTGCGAACCCGTGCCCGCGATCCGGGGGCGGTGTGTAGACAGGCCCGACCCGGATCCCGTTCGGCGTCGGTCCGGTCACCCCGGCCAACGACACGGGCCGGCCATCGTGCTCCCAGAGGTAGAACGTCCGGGCGCCGGTCCGCAGGGCGCTGTCGACGACCGCCTGGGTCTCGCCGTCATCGGTCCGGTGGACCGCCTCGCGCAGGAAGTCACGAACCCACGCGACGAGCAGATCGCGATCGTCCGCGGTGGCCGTCCGGATCGAGCCCGGAACGTCGTCCGGCCTCGTGACACGGTCCACGCGATAGATCCGCTCGGCCATCGTGCGCTCGACCGTGACGCCGTGCCGCTCCGCCCAGCGCTCGGAGAACGCGCGAGCCACCTCGACCGGGGCGGTGATGCCCGGAACGGGGAAGCGGCCACGATCCAGGTCCGCGGCGAGGGCCCGTATCGCGTCCGGTTCGTCGATGCACGATACGACGACATTGAAGGGTGGTGTCATCAGAGCGGCAGCGACCACCTCGTCGTCCCGCCGGAACGCGGCGAAATAGGGCGGCGCGGTCATCGGCCGGTCCGGGTCCGCGATCAGGTTCGCTGCGATCCCGAACAGGAGGTTGTGCTCTGCCTCGCGATCGGCGAGGAATGGCCCGGCCGCATCGAGGAACGTCTGGGCATCGGAAAACCGCTCGACGTGGACCGGAGGTTCGGGCACGCTCCGAGTCTACGCGGCGACTGATCCAGGATCCGCCGCCAACGCTCTTTTCGCGCGCTCCTGCCGCCACGCGGGGACGTACAGCGGCGCGGCGATCGCACAGATGATGCCGCCGACGATCATCGCGGTCGACACACCCGCCCCGTCGGCGAGAGCCGACAGGGTGATCGCGCCGAGCGAACCCGCCGGTTGGGAGACCATCGAATTCATCGACAGCACGGTCGTTCGATGCGACCCCTCGACCTGTCGGTGCAGCAACGTCGTGTGCATCGGGTTCGAGGCTCCGTGCGCGACGTAGCAGCCAAGGTACGCCGCGACGACACCGACGGGACCCGCGAGCACGCCCATAGCGACGATGGTCAGACCCTGGACGATCCGCAGAAGAGAAGCGGACCGCGCCACCCCGATTCGCCGGCTCACCCATACGACGCCCGCCGCACCCGCCGCAGACGCGAACCAGGCCGCCGAGCCCACCGGGCCCATGATCGCGGCGGCTGAGTCGACGCCGCCGACGAGCTCCGACAGCCTGATCGGGAACAGGCTCTCGAATGTGACCATCGAGAACCCCCAGAACGCCTCGACGAGCACGATCCCGAGCAGGACGCGCGACGAGCGGAGCAGTTGGATCCCCTCGGCGATGACGGCCGGCACAGCTCGGACCGACGCCGCGACCGCGCGCAGGTTCCGCGCCCGCGGCACCTCAGTCATGAGCAGTGCGACAGCCCCAAGATGGACCACGTGGAGGGCGAGCGCCACGAGCAGCGGCACCGTCAGCGGGTCGAGACCCGGGATCGGGTGGAGCGCCACGAGCGCCCCGGACAGCAGTGCGCCGAGCGCGATCGCCGCGCTCAACACCGCCGAGCCACGACTGAGGCCGTGCTCGATCTCCGCATCCGGGTCGGCCTCCAGAGTGGCGTCGACGTACCACGCCTCGAGCGGCCCTGAGTCGAGCGCGCGATAGATCCCCTGCAACGCCATCGCGACGATGAACATCGCCGTCGTGTCGGCGACGGTGAAGATGCTCATCGAGACCACCGCGACCACGCCCGCGAGGAGCAGGACCGGCCGTCGTCCGAGCGAATCCGAGAGCCCGCCCGTCGGCAGTTCGAGCGCCAGGACGACGATGCCCTGTACCGCGAAGACGAGACCGATCTCAGTGAGCGTCAACCCGCGCGACAGCGGCACCAACACGAAGATCGGGATGAGCAGGCCGACCGGCAGCCATCGCAGCGCCGTCAGGACGAGGTAGCGCCGGCGCGCCGAGCGGGCGTCGAGGACGGTCATCGTTGGGTCAGCACGGCGAGGTCATTGTGCTGCCTCACCGGCCCCCGACGTCCCCATGCGGCGACCGCTCGGGCGATCGCTGGTTGATGCGCACGGGCCGCATCAAGGACGGGGCGATGAGGTGATGGACCACCGCGCCG
>DASTIG010000190.1:0-14970 GCA_035717785.1 Candidatus Limnocylindrales bacterium | reverse complement strand
GCCGGGACCGGCACGTAGGGCCGCGATGGTGTCCTCAACGGCCGGGTCGGTCAGATCGACCCAACCCACGACGCCCCGGATGAAGGGAACGGCGGCGGCTGTCGCGAGGAACTCGCGCGTCTCTTCCAGGCTCGACCGCGTCTGCACGAGGACGGTCGCCTCGATCCCGCCGGACTCGAGGAGCGGAGCCATGTCGGCCGGCACGAATGCTCGCCGGATCGGTGCGAGCTCGTCCGTCAGCCACGGGTATTCGGCTCGGCCGGGGTCCCACAGGTGATGGTGCGCGTCGACGATCACGGCGTCCCCTCGGTGTGATCCGCAGGGACAGGCGCGCCGGGCGCGAGCAAGCCCTCCGCGCGAAGGTCGGCCCAGAGCTCAGCCGGGATGGGGCGCCGCATCAGCGCGGGGTACTCATCGAGGTGGTCGACACTGCGCACGCCGGCGATCAACGACACGACGGCCGGGTGCGCGAGTGGGAACTGGATCGCGGCCGCCCGCAACGGGACGTCATGCCGCTCGCACACCGCAGCGATCCGGCGGGCGCGATCGACGATGGCGGGTGGAGCGGGCCGGTAATCGAACCGGCTGCCCGGCCGTGGATCCGCGAGCACCCCGCTGTTCATCACCCCGGCCGCAAGGATGCTGATGCCACGCTCCACGCACAGCGGCAGCAGCTCGGTCAGGGCGTCCTGGTCCAGAAGGGTGTAGCGGCCGGCCACGAGGAACACGTCGAAATCGCCCTCGCGGGCGAACCGCGCCAGCATCGACGACTGGTTCATGCCGGCCCCGACAGCGCGGATGGTGCCCTCCTCGCGCATCCGGGCCAGCGCCGGCCAGGCCTCGCCGATCGCCTGTTCCCAGTGGTCGTCGGGGTCGTGGATGAGGGCGACATCGACCCGCTCGAGGTGCAGCCGCTCGAGGCTCTCCTCGATCGAACGGCGGACGCCGTCCGCGGAGTAGTCGAAGACGAGCCGGAGGGGCTCGGCGCGGGCGTAGTAGGCGTCGTCGCGTCCGTCGAGCGACTGCGCGTCGACGTCCGCGCCGGGCGCGATCGCACCGGGAGGGCGGACCAGCCGACCGACCTTCGTCGAGAGCACGTACTCCTCGCGCGGGTGGTCCGCCAGGGCCACGCCCACCCGTCGCTCCGCGGCGCCATAGCCGTATAGTGGCGCGACGTCGAAGGTCCGGATACCGATCTCCCAAGCGTGCGCCACCGTAGCCAGCGCGTCCGTCTCGGCGACCGCCTCGTACAGGCCGCCGATCGAGGCGGCGCCGAGGCCGAGACGGGTCACCCGCAACCCGGTCCGGCCGAGCGAAAGGCGGTCCGTCGGCTCGAAGGGCATCCGATCCTCCACTGTTGACGTCGCGCGTCAGGCTATCGTACTGTTCAGTCCTCGGTCCACCGGACAGAATACTGAACAGCCTTGGAGCCCGAGTGCGCTTGATCTCCTGCCGAACGGACACCGGTGAGACGCTGGGCGTCGTCGCCGGGGAGCACTGGCTGCCCGGCTCCGAGGTCCTGGACGGCGGTCCAGCGACGATCGGCGAGCTGCTGACCGCCGGCGGTGAGAAGATGCTGACGGCGCTCCGCGATCGCGTCGACGGCCAGCGGATCGCGGCAGACGGCCATCTCGTCGCCGATGCGGACCTGCTCGCTCCCGTGCCACGGCCTGGGAAGATCGTGGCGATCGGCCGGAACTATCGCGATCACACGACCGAGGAAGGGGTCGAGCCACCGCCGGCCCCGCTGATCTTCGCCAAGTGGCCGAGCGCCGTCGTCGGCCACGGCGCCGAGGTGTGCTGGGACCCGAGCCTGACCCAGCGGGTCGACTACGAGGCCGAGCTGGCGGTCGTGATCGGCCGGACCGCCCGCGGCGTTGTTGTGGACGAGGCGCTCGACCATGTCCTCGGATACACCTGCCTGAACGATGTCTCCGCGCGGGACCTCCAGTTCGGCGATGGACAGTGGGTCCGCGGCAAATCGCTCGACACCTTCTGCCCGATGGGCCCGGCCCTCGTGACCGCGGACGAGATCGGCGATCCGCAGGACCTGGCGATCAGCTGCTGGGTCGGCGATGAGCGCGTCCAGGATGCCCGGACGTCGGACATGTTCTTCGGCGTGGCGGAGATCATCAGCTACTGCTCGATGTCCTTCACCCTCGAGCCCGGCGACGTGATCGCGACCGGTACGCCCGGTGGCGTCGGCGCCTTTCGCGATCCCCCACGCTACCTCGGCGACGGAGACCGGATGACGGTCGAGATCGAGCGGATCGGACGACTGGACAACGTCTGTCGGTTCGCGAGCGTCCGGTCCGTCGCATGAGCGGGGAACGGTTCCTCGTCACGGGTGCCCTCGGTTGCATCGGCGCGTGGACTGTGCGCGAGATCGTCCGCGAGGGGCTCCCGGTCGTCGGTTTCGATATCGGACAGAACGCTCGCCGGCTCAGCCAAGTACTCGTCCCAGACGACCTCGCCCGTGTCACGCTGGTGGCCGGCGACATCACGGAGCTCGGAGCCCTCGAGCGGGCGATGGACGATCACGACATCACCAACGTCATCCATCTCGCCGCGCTCCAAGTCCCGTTCTGCAAGGCCGATCCGCCGCTCGGGGCGCGCGTCAACGTCGTCGGCACCGTCAACGTCTTCGAGGCCGTCCGCCGTCGGGTCGATGGCGGGAGCGCGATGGCCCCGATCGTGTACACCGGCTCGATCGGGATGTTCTCGGCGTCCGACATCGACCGGGCGACCGGCCAGCTCCGCGAGGATGCCGAACCGCATCCGGGCAACCACTACGGCGTTTACAAGTTCGCCAATGAAGGCACGGCCCGGGTGTACTGGACGGATTCCGGCGTCCCGAGCATCGGGCTGCGGCCGATGACGGTCTACGGGGCGGGCCGCGATCAGGGCATGACGAGCAGCCCGACGGTCGCGATCGCCGCGGCCGTCCTCGGAGTCCCGTTCCGGATCACGTTCGGTGGCAGCACGCTATTTCAGTACGCCGAGGACGTCGCCAGGACGCTGATGCTCGCGAGTCGCGCGGCACCGGCCGGGGCGCGCGTGTTCAACCTCGGCGGGAGTCCCGTGTCGATCGAGGCGTGGATCGAGGCGATCGAGGACGTCGTCCCGGGGGCGCGGCAGCTCGTCACGTTCGAAACCGCGCCGCTGCCGTTCCCCGCCGACATCCAGCACACGCGACTCGCCGCGCTCGGCGAGGTGCCAGTCACGCCGTACCGCGACGCGATCGCCGCGACCGCCCGGATCTTCCAGGATCTCGCCGCCGAGGGACGGCTGGTCGGCACCGAACAGGGAATCCCAGCGGCTCCTGCCCCAGTGGGACCGCACTAGCGTCAATCATCCGGCTAGGCCCGTATACGCCGATCCTATCGACGGCCTCGCCGTCCCGGCCGATCTCCTCCAGGCCTGGACGGCGAGGCTCGTCGAGACCCTCAAGCGAATGGACGCGATCTGAGCCGAGGACAGGACCCACCGCGGTAGCATCCGACGATGCGTCGTGCGTTCTTCTACGGTTGGGTCGTCGTTGCCGTCACGGCGATCGTCGTCCTGATCACTGCGGGCGTGCGCTCGGCGCCGGGGGCGTTCCTGCTGACCATGACCGGCGAGCCCGGCTGGTCGACCGCGTCGGTGTCATTCGCCGCCGCCGCCGGACTGATCGTGTTCGGCTTCGCGGGACCGCTGAGCGGCTCTCTGATGGGTCGCATCGGCGTCAAGAACGTCGTGCTGCTGAGCCTGGCGGTCACGGGCGTGGCGCTTCTGGCGACGGGTTCACGGCGGTCGCGGCGTCGGGGGCGTTGGCGGTGATGGGTGTCTTCAACTTCATCGGCACGATCGCCAGCGGCTGGCTGACCGACCGGCTCGACCCCCGAAAGCTCCTGCTCGTCTACTACGGTTTCCGCGGCGTCAGCCTGCTGTTCCTGCCGTTCGTCCACGACACCATGTCGATCGCCGCGTTCGCGATCCTGTTCGGGCTCGACTACATAGCGACCGTGCCGCCGACCGTCGCCCTCGTCGCCGACCGGTTCGGGTCGCACAACGTCGGCATCGTCTATGGCTGGGTGTTCGCGTCGCACATGGTCGGCGCGGCGATCGCCGCCTGGGCGGCAGGCATCGTCCGCGAAAGCGTCGGCGATTACGCCGTGGCCTTCGTCACCACCGGCTGGATCGCCATCGTTGCCGGGTTCGCGGCGCTCGCGATCCGTCGTAAAGGCCCGGACGCGGACGTCCCGGTCGTGGTCTCGGCGCCGGCATGAGCAAGAAGCGGCGGCCGCCGATGGGCCAGACGATCGGCTCGATCATCGTCGGCTTCGATCAGCAGATCTTTCGAACCCTGCCTCCGGCTGAGGAGCTCGTGGTGAAGTCGAAGCCCGTGCGCGGCGTCTCCGGTCAGGCGCCGGGCCTCAAGGTCGTGTTCCCGGACGACGTCATCGTCGATGCCGGGGAGCCAGGGGGAGAGGTCGTGCCGGGGGAGACGGAGCCAGAACCCGGCGTGTAGCGCGAGTAATAGTCGGTCTCGAGCTGCCTCTCCTCGGCGGTCGGCGGGAAGCGGTCGGGCAGGAACTGGCTGAGCATCGCGGGGGCCTCGCCGGTGACTAGGTGCTCCGCAAGCAACTCGGTCAGGTACGGCGCGAGCAGCATCCCGCGCCCGCTCCAGCCGAGCGCCTGCCACCACCCTTCGAGCTGGGCGGTCGGGCCGACGATCGGGAGGTGGTCTGGGGTGATGTCGTACATCCCCGCCCACTGGCGGATGACGGTCACGTCGCGGAGGGCCGGCGCCTTGCGCGTCATCAGCGTGGCCGTCCGCTGCAGGAACGACCAGGACGAGCGCTGGTTCACGTCGGCCGGCTCGTCGGGATCGACGGTGCCCATCACGATCTCGCCGCGGAGCGTCTGATTGAACCAACCCTCGCTAGGTCGATAGAAGGTCACCGCCGCCTCGATCGACCGCTGGAGCGGCGCCGTCACGAGGACCTCGCGTCGGTGCGGCCGGTTGGGCATCCGGACGCCAGCCATGGCATTGAGCTCACCCGACCAGCCACCGGCCGCGTTCAGCACGACCGGGGTCTCGATGCGGCCCTGGTCGGTCACGACCGCCGTGACACGGCCGTCGCTCTGCTCGATGCCGATGACCCGGGTGCGTGGGTGGACCGTCACGCCACGCCGGGCCAGGTGGTCGAGGTGTGCCCAGACGACCGCATCGTGATGGACGATCGCATCGTCGCTGAGCACCGAGCCCGCGACCGGCTCGCCACCCTCGAAGATGGGCAGGTGATGGAGCGTGTCCTGCGGGGACAGGAGGGCGCTCCGGATCCCCAACCGGGCATGCATCGCCACCACGTCCCGCATCCGGGCGACCTCGCTGGGGTCGTACAGGATCCATGCGTAGCCGAGCCGGTAGAACAGGACGTTCGAGCGGAGCTCGCCGCCCATGCGCTCGTATTTGTCCTGACATGCCATCGCGACGCGGCACAGCTCCTCGGTGAGCTGCATCCGCCGGATTCGCGCCACGTTCCGACCGGTCGCGCCCGCGCCCGGGTAGTCGCGCTCGAGGACCACGATGTCCTTGACGCCGCGGGCGGCCAGCTCGCGGGCGAACCCGAGACCGCCGATGCCCGCCCCGACGATGACGACGCCGGCCGTTCGCGGAAGGTTCATGCGTCGTCATCTGTGACAAGGTCGCCCAGGCGGGTCGGGCGCAACGGGGGACGGGTCGTGGGGAGATCCGCGGGCCGCGCGCCGTTGGAAGCCATCGCGCTGCAGAACGACTGCAAGCAGTACTTGCCCTGGCACGGCCCGGTCAGCGCACCCGTCCTGCGCTTCACGAGCTCCGAGTCGCCGTAGCCGGTCGAGACCTGGGCATGGATCTCGTCCGCGTGCACGTCCTCGCAGAAGCAGACGAGAGTCCGACCGGTCGGCGCTGCGACAGCGGGACCAGAGCGCGGTGTGACCCGCCCGGCGGCTGAGCCAACGATCGATAGCCCGGGCACGGTCGTCCGCCCGGCGTCGTCGAGGACCGGTTCCAGGACGCCGCCGCGCAGCTCGACCGCGGCGCCGGCCGCCAGTGGGAGGTCCAGGTTGGGCGTTCGATCGCCGAACACGACGACATCGGCTGCCACCCGCCGCCGGCGCCCGTCCACCTCGACGATCGCGCCGGAGACGCGCCGCCGGCCGAGGACCCGCAGCAACGCGGCAGTCGGGACCGGCCCGACCGCGCGAACGCCGGCGTTCGCAAACGCCGGCCCGATCTGCGCGAGATCTGTCGTCTCGCCGACAAGGATCGGTCGCTCCCCGGGCAGCACCCGATGTTCCCCGATGAGCGCGAGCGCCAGCCGCGCGCCCATCACGCCCGGCCGGTCAGCACCGCCGACCGACGGCACGCGCTCGTAGGACCCGGTCGCCGCAATGACCGATCCAGCGCGGATCGACCACAGCGTCTCGTCATCGATCGCCGTGACGACGCCGTCATACCAGCCGATGGCGGCCGCGCCGTCGAGGACGCGGACGTCGGGATGGGCGGGTCGAGTCCGGCCGGCGACGGCCTCGACGATCGCCACGCGCTCGCCGCGCCCTGCCGCCTCCTCTGCCGCGGCCACGCCTGCCCGCCCGCCACCGACCACGAGGACGCCGACATCCATCTCCCGGGCGACCCGCGTGCGCCCCTCGCCGGCGCGACCGTTCCCCAGCCGGCCCCGACCGCCGAACCCGCGGATGACGTCGAGGTACCGCTTGCGGAGTGACCGCGGACGCAGGAATCGATGGTGATAGAAGGTCGGTGGCACCCAGCGCGAGCCGACGTCCAGCCACCCGAACAGGTCCCGCCCCACGGACGGCCAGGCGTGCTCGCCCCGCGCCACCAGCCCGTCGCGGACAGGGACCTGGCACGACCGCACGCTCGGCCGGCCATCGACCTCGCATTCGCACCAGCCACACTGGCCGGTGCTGCACATCAACCCGCGCGGCCGGTGGAAGCGGAAGCTGCGGGACAGGATCGGTCGGTCGGCAGCCAACAACGCGACCGCGAGGGGCTCCCCATCCAATGCCTCGAACGCCTTGCCGTCGAATGTGACGCGAACCCGACGCCGTGGGGGGTTCGGTGCCGGGTCCGCACGGAAAGGCAGGCGACGCGCCGCCATGTCAGCGGATGTGGAAGGTCGGGCTGCTGTCGATGCAGACGCGCTTGGATTCGAGGTACTCGTCGAGGCCCTCCATGCCGAGCTCGCGACCGATGCCGCTGCCCTTGACCCCGCCGAACGGGCTCTCGGCGAGGCGGACGTAGTGGGTGTTCACCCAGACGTCGCCGACTCTGAGTCGGCGCGCGAGACGGATCGCGCGGTCGAGGTCGGTGGTCCAGACCGCGCTGCCGAGGCCGAGCGGGTTGTCATTGGCGACAGTGAGCGCCTCGGCCTCATCGTCGAAGGTCAGCACCGACAGGACCGGCCCGAAGATCTCCTCGCGCGCGATCGACATGTCCGCATGGACGTCATCGAAGATCGTCGGGGCCATGTAGAAGCCGTTCGACCATTCGCCACCGAGCCGCTCTCCTCCGAGGATCAGCCGGGCCTGCTCGGACCGACCGCGCTCGACGTAGCCCAGGACCCGCTCGAGCTGACGCTCCGACACCATCGGGCCGAGCTGTGTCCCTTCGTCGAGCGGCGAGCCGACGCGAAGCGCCCTCGCCCGGGCGATCAACCCGTCGAGGAACGCGTCGTGGATCGAGCGGTGGAGCAGCAGCCGCGATCCCGCAGTACACGACTGGCCCGCGTACAGGAAGATCCCGACCGCCACCGCGTCCATCGCCTTCTCGAGGTTCGCATCCGGGAAGACGATGACGGGCGCCTTGCCGCCGCCTTCGATCGCGACGCGCTTGAAGTTCCGGGCGCCGAGTTCCATCAGCCGCCGCCCGACCTCGCTGCTGCCGGTGAAGCTGATCTTGTCGACGCGCGGATCGGCGGCGAGGGCCTCGCCGATCACCTCGCCCTGGCCGACGACGCCGTTCGCCACGCCCGGCGGCAGCCCTTCGATCCTGTCGAGGAGCTCGAAGATCGCCATCGACGACGCCGGCGCGTCGCTCGCCGGTTTGAGCACGAACGTGCACCCGGTCGCGATGGCCGCGCCGATCTTGCGCAGCGGCAGATCGACCGGGTCGTTCCACGGGGTGATGAGCCCGCAGACGCCGACCGGCTCCTTCAGGACGAAGTTGAGGAGATGGCCCGGGGCGCTGCTGGTGACCTCGCCGCGGATCAGTCGGGCGGCGCCGGCGTAGAACAGGATCCGATCGATGGCCGACTCGATCTCTCGCTCGCGAACGTAGCGGATCGGCTTGCCCATCTCGCGCGCGACGAGCTCGGCGAGCCGTGGCGACTCCTCGCGCAGCAGGCGGGCGAGATCGTAGAGGATCGCGGAGCGCTCCTTGCCAGCCGTGGTCGACCAGCCGGTGTCGTCGAACGTGCGCCGCGCCGCATCGATCGCCGCGGACAGGTCGTCGAGATTGGACTCGACTGCGGTCGCCACGAGATCGCCGGTCGCGGGATCCCGGCTTTCGAACGACGCGCCGCCCCCGTCGACCCAGCGCCCATCGATGTAGTTGCGGACCTCACGCACGCCGACACCCGTCTCGATCAATCGAGTCCTCCGATCGCTTCGATCACCACCTGGATCGCCGCGACCGCCTGGTCTTCCTCGATCGTCAGCGGCGGGCTGATCTTCACAACGTTCTCGTAGCGGCCGGCCCCCGCCAGCACGACGCCGCGCTCGAATGCCCGCCGGCGGACGGCGGCGCTCGCCTCTGGGTCGGGCTCGCGGGATGCCCGATCGCGCACCAGCTCGACGCCGATGAACAGGCCCAGGCCGCGGACGTCGCCGACGCGCGGATGCGCGCCGATCTCGACGACCAATCGGTCGAGGAGTGACGCGCCGAGCCGCGCCGACCGCTCCCACAGCCGATCGCGGCGCATCACTGCGATCGCGGCCCGCCCCGCCGCCAGGTTGACGGCGTTCCCGAGGAACGTCGACGTGTGCGTGCCGGGTGACCAGTGCTGCATCGCCTCCGACCGCCCGAGGACCGCAGACAACGCAAGGCCGCCACCGATCCCCTTGCCCACGGTCATCAGATCCGGCACGACGCCGGTGTGCTCCGCGGCCCACAGCCGGCCGGTCCGGCCGAACCCGGACTGGATCTCGTCGAACACGAGCGGGATGCCGTGTGTGTCGCAGAGGACACGGAGGCCCTGCAGGAACCCGTCCGGCGGGACGACGATCCCGCCATTGCCCTGGACGGGCTCGATCAGGATCGCGGCCAAGGGTCCGATCCCCGACCCGGGATCCTCGATCGCGGTCCGTACCAGCGACAGCGCACCCTCGCAGGCCAGCGCCGGACCCCCGAGCTCACGTGGCCACCGATAGGCGTCGGGGTAGGGCAGGAAGTGCGCCTCGGCATCCCGGCCGACGGTCGTCCGGAACGCGGCCTTGCCGTTCACGCCGACGACGCCCCCCGAACGGCCGAAATACCCGCCTGAGAAGGCCAGGACCTCACGCCGGCCCGTCATGGTCCGTGCGAGCTTGAGAGCCGTGTCGTTGGCATCCGCCCCACTGATCCCGAGGAGGACGCGGTCCAGTCCGGGTGGCGCGATGGCGATCAGGTCCTCCTCGAAACCGACCCGCTGCTCGCTCACGGCCGCCGACGACACGTGGCTCGCCACGCCGATCTGCGCCGCGACCGCCGCGACGACGTCGGGATGCGAATGACCGATCGTCGACGCGGCGAAGCTGCCGGCGAGGTCGATGAAACTGTTCCCGTCCGGGTCGACGAGGATGGAACCCGACGCATGGTCGACTACGAGCGGATCGCCGATCGCCGTCCGCGGGCCGGCGCCCTCCACGGCGCGCATCCGGTCGATGATCGCCTTGGCCTTCGGACCCGGGTAGGCGATCACGGCTCGTCGTACACGTGGCGGCCATCGACGACGATCCGCCGCCCGTCGAACTCGATCGTCGGCGACATCACCAGGCCATCGAGGTGGACCTCGCACTCGACCGATCCGCCGTACTCGTTGGCCGAATCTCCGAGCGCGATATGTACGGTGCCGAGTGCCTTCTTTGCCTCGGTGATCTCGTCCGCGATCCGGGCCGCCGGGTTGAGGCCGATGCCGATCTCGCCGATGTTGTCCGCGTCGCGGATGGTGGCGACGATGTCGCGGAGGCGGTCGGCCGCCACTCCCCCGTCGAACGCCACGGCGCGACCGCCGCGGACCTCGATACGGACGGGCTCCTCGAGCGCCCCGAGATCCGACGCGACGCGCTCCCAGACGACGGTGCCCTCGGAGGTGCCTTCGATCGGCGGCAAGGAGACCTCGCCGCCGGGCAGCGCCGACACCTCGCCCGGGCTCCGGCAGATGCCGGTCAGCCAGGCCATCGGCTCGCGTCCCTCGACTGTGGCCCGCAGGTCCGTGCCGCCCGGCGACATGATGCGGACCTCGCGGGTCCGCCGCCACAGTGCAGCCAGCCGCTCGGCCCGCTCGCGGATCGCGAAGAAGTCCGCCGTCATCGCACCGTTCCGCCACGCGTCGGCGCGATAGGGCGCGTTGAAGTCGCCGCGGGCACCGGCGCGCTGCGCGGCCGCCTTCGCCGTCGTGTGATAGAGGGACGTGCTGGCCGCGCAGAGCACGACGTCGGCGGCGCGCATCTCGGCAGCCGCGAAGGCCGGCGGCTCGGCTCCGCTGTGCTCGAGCCGTTCGAACTCCACGACGATCGGCTCCGCGCCGAGCTCGCGCGCTACGGCGGCGAGGGCACCCGCGATCTCCTGGTCGGTCCGGGTGTCGATGACGATCGCGAACCGCTCGCCCGGTCGGACACCGAGGTAATCGGCGACGACACGGCGCGCGGTCGTCGCGACCGACT
Organism: Candidatus Limnocylindrales bacterium; assembly: GCA_035717785.1. Taxonomy (GTDB): domain Bacteria; phylum Chloroflexota; class Limnocylindria; order Limnocylindrales; family CSP1-4; genus SPCO01. The sequence goes on along the minus strand of DASTIG010000190.1, from coordinate 4,059 downwards.
GCGTCTCGACCGTCATCCGCCGGCCCCAGGATCGTCGATGTCGACAAGCTTCCAGCGTCGCCACACGTCGGCCGCCTCGGCCGCATCGTGCTGCTCGTGGCGCTGGTACTGGCCGGCGCGGCTGATCGCGTACTTGCCGGCCTTGTGCAGGTCGGCCAGCGTCTCGGCAGCCTTGAGTGCGAGCAGGTTCGGGTTGAGGATCGGCAGCTCGCGGTGGCGTCCGGTGGTCATGATCTCGCGCTCGAGGCAACCCGCGATGATCGTGCAGCCGAGGATGATGACTTCCGAGCCGTCGTCGTCGAGGGCCTTGAGCGACCGAGCGGCGGCATCGTCTGCCACGGCCGACGGGTCGCGGATCATGTCGGTGATGTACCAGTCGATGGCGCGGACGCCGCGGCAGTTCGCCGCTCCGTGGAGCCGGACGAGATCCTCCAACCAGGGCACCGCCTTGCGATGGTCGGTGATGACGGTGAAGCGATGGCCGAAATACGAGGCATGGTTCATCGCCGCCTCGAGTGGCCCGACGACCGGGATGTCGACGAGCTCGCGCGCGACCTTGACGCCCGGGTCGTAGCAGCAGCCGACGACGACAGCGTCGTAGCCCTCGTCCTCGAGGCGACGGACCGCCCGGAAGATCGCAAGCTCCATGAGGTGCTTCGGGTAGTAGTAGTCGATGTTGGCGGGCACGCCATCGAGGTGGATGACGTCCACCGAGCTGCCTGCACCCGCGTACGGCACGAGCGTGTCCTCGATGATCTCGTCGAACGCCGCGGTCCCGAAGGGGTTGATGAACGCGATGCGCCGCTGCGCGGCCTCGGTCGTCACTTACCAGACACTCCCGGCGGACGATCCGGCGAGACTCGCGCGATCCGCCCGGAACGGGCTCATGTCCATGATCGGGTCCCCGCCGCAGATGAGGTCCGCAACGAGCCGACCGGTGGTCGGCCCCGCCCCGTTGCCGAACACGTGGCCGGCGGCGACGTAGACGTTGTCAAACCCGGGCAGGGCATCGACGATCGGCAGGTTGTCGGCGGTGTAGGGAAGGACGCCCGCCCACGCCCGTGCGAACGACGCTCCCTGGAGAGCCGGCATGATCGCCGGCAGGCTCTCGGCGACGAGCGCGACGCCGGCAAGGTCGGGTTCCCACACGAGGCCCGGGTAGTCCATCGCGCAGCCGAGCAGGTAGGACCCGTCGTTGCGCTGGCAGACCGCCTCGAGCAGCGCCTTGCCGTGGCGTGCCTCGGCGTCGTTCGCCCACGCGTCGGGTTTGAACGACGGCAGCTCACGGAAGATCAGGTACTGCTTCACAGCGCCAGGCCCGTACAGGACGGGTCCGAGCTGGCGTTCCATCGGCTCGGTCTGCACGATCTGGAGGCGCATAGGGAAGATCGGCATATCGACGCCCAAGCCCTCGAGCAGCAACGGCGTCCACGCCCCGGCGGCGACCACGACCGTGCCCGGTGCGATCTCTCCATCGTCGGTCACCACGCCGGACACCCGGCCGGCGTCGTGCTGGAACGACCGGACCTTTGTGCCCTCCTTCACCGTCGCGCCGGCGCGTTCAGCCGCCGCCGCGAACGCGCGCACGTAGCGGCTCGATTCCATCTGCGCATCGAGCGGGCAGAACGAGGCGCCGATGACGGTGTCAGGCAGGATCGGCGCGAGCGAGCGCGCCTCGTGGCCGTCGATCAGCCGGATGTCGACGCCGTCGGCCTGGCGCCGCTCCACGAACTCGCGGAGGGTCGCCAGCTGCTCCTCCGTGTGCACATACAGGAGGCCGCCGTCCGTGCGCAGGCCGAAGTCGGCATCGAGCTCTTCAGGAAGTCCGTCCAGTTCGCGCCGCAGGTGCATGACGAGCTCGAGCTCCGGGCCCGCTCGGCGAGTGTGTACCCAGATGTATCCGAGGTTCCGGCCCGTGGCGCCGTAGGCCAGCTCGTTGGCCTCGAGCAGCGTCACCGACGCACCTCGACGCGCGAGGTGGTATGCGGTCGCGCTGCCGACGATGCCGCCGCCGATGACGAGGACGTCCGGGGAACTGGTCACCTGACCTCCGTTCCGAGGCAAGCCGACCGGACATGGTCAGCGGGCTCCCGACGCTACCAGCATGCCCGGCGCCGTCGTATGTGAATCCCACACAGTTCCAGGCCCCGTCTGTTGTCGTCAGACCACGACGAGACGCGCGACCAGCGCTAAGATGCGGGGCCTGATGAGGAAGCAGCCGTGACGGCCATCGAGACCGGCGATCGACGCCGGAGCGTCCAGCTCGACCGACTCCTGGCGACGGCCGTTCGGGTCACCGAGTCCCTCGACCTCGACACGGTCCTGACGGCGATCGTGGATGACGCCAGAAGCCTGCTCGGCGCCGACAGCGGCGACATCCTGCTGTGGGACCGCGAGCGCGACCGACTCCGGGTCGTCGCGGTGTCGAGGCACCCGGCGGACCTGCTCGACTTCGAGATGGCCTTCGGCGAAGGCCTGTCGACGCAGGCCATCCTGGCCCAGCAGACGATCTGGGTCGACGACTACGCGACCTCCGAGTATCGAGCGCGTGCGCTCGACCGCTATGCCTTCGGGTCGGTCATCTGCGCTCCGCTCATCTTCCGCGACGAGGCGATCGGCGCCCTGAACCTCCATGCGACCCAGGGTGGCCATCGATTCGGCCCCGACGATGCCGACCTGCTGGCGGTGTTCGCCGCCCATGCGGCGATCGCGATCGACCACGCCCGGCGGTTCGAGAACGAGGTGAAGCTCGGACGGGAGCTCGCGAACATGAACGCGGAGCTCAGCCGCTCGCTGGTCGTTCAGCAGCGGCTCGCCGAACAGGTGCTGCTCGACGCGGGCCCGGCGGGGATCGCCGAGGTCCTTGCCGCCGATCTGGGTCGCCGGGTCGTGATCCATGATCACATCCGGCGGGTCATCGCCGGAGCGTCGCCGGATGGTGGCGATGACTGGCGGCGCCTCGTGGAGCGCGGGGCAGGCGCCGAGGCCGAGGGTGACCCCGAGCCGATCTCGGTCGCGGTCCGCGTCGGCCGCGAGGTCGTCGGCCATCTGCTCCTCTCAGCCGAGGGCGATCTCGGTCCGATCGATCGGGCGCTCGTGGACATCGCCGCCACCGGTGCCGCGCTTGAGTTCGCCAAGATCCGCGCGACCGTCGAGGTCGAAGACCGTCTCCGAGGCGAGGCCATCGCCGACCTCCTTGCCGGCAACTATCCGACCGAGGCGGCGATGGCCGCACGCGCGGCACGACTCGGGCACGACCTCGGCCAGCCGCACGATCTGCTGGTCATCGACGTCGACGTCGACGGCGCGCGTGCGGACGAGCTCGGACGGCAGCACCTCGCACTCGTCCGCGAGCATCTGGGCCAGCGCGCGCCCCGCAGCTTGACCGTGTCCCAGGGCGGATCGCTGGTTGTCCTGGCGACACAGCCGTCCCGCGGCGAGGCCGGCGGTGACGAGCTGGCCGCGGAGCTTAGAGACGTTCTCGAGGGCGTCGTCGGTTCGGGATCCGTCACGGTCGCCCTCGGCGGGATATGCGACGGGCCGGATGCCTATGCCCCGGCGTTCGCAGCCGCGCGCCAGACGCTCGACGTGATGATCAAGCTGGGTCGCCGGGGAACCGTCATCGGCGCCCGCGAGCTGGGGCCGTACGGTCTGCTCCTGCGTGCATCGTCGCGCGATGAACTCGAGGGGTTCGCGCACGGGACCCTCGCGCCGCTGGTCGAGCACGATCGCCGGCACGGCGCCGAGCTGACCAGGACGCTGAGGGTCTTCCTCGAGGAGGATCGCGTCCAGCGCCGGACGGCGGCGCGGATGTTCATCCACGTCAACACGGTGGTGTATCGGATCAACCGGATCGAGCAGCTCATCGGCCGCTCGCTGGCCGATCCGTCGGCCGTCTTCGACCTGACTCTGGCGTTACGGATCCTGGACGTCGTCGACGCGACGTAGGCTTGCCGTGCGTCGCCGGGCAAAAGAAGACCGCCGGTCGCTTGACCGGCGGTCCGTCTGTTGTCGGAAGTCGGTGCTAGACCGAGTTGCCGACGGTGCTCAGGATCGAGC
>DASTIG010000189.1:0-3458 GCA_035717785.1 Candidatus Limnocylindrales bacterium | reverse complement strand
GGCTCCGGTAACGAGCGCGCGGCGGAGTTCGCAGCCGAGCATGGCCTGCCGGGCGTGGCCGTGACGGACGCGCACACCGTGATGGAGGTCGGAGTCGCTTACACCGTCCTCTCGGGCGATCCCTCGACAGCGGCCGGGATGCTCGCGGCGCTGGCCGACGCGGAGCTCGTCAGGGGCCGCGCGAGCTACGCGGTCCGCCTCTGGACGCCGGTTGCCAAGTTGCTGCAGCAGGCCCGCGGCAACGGGCGCGGCGCACGCGGAGCGGGAGCGTGAGCGAGCCTCGGCAGGACCATCGACCGATGGCCGGTGGGACCGACGAAACCGTAGTGTCGACGACGATGGAGGCCACGCCCGCGATCCCACCGCGCACCGCCGTCACCGGCGCGTCCGTGCAGACGCGGCCAGCGCAACCGGACGTCGCATCTCCCAGCGGGACCGAGGCCGATGCCGAGGGCATGTCCCTGGCGCGACGCCTGCGTCAGCCGCGGACGATCGTGTCGATCGCGGTTCCGATCGCGATCATCGCGGCCTTCGTCGGGATCAACGGCGCCCAACTCTCGAGTGTCCCGAGCCTCATCCTCGCGGCCGACCCGGTGCTGGTACTGGCGGCGTTCCTGGTCTTCTACGCCGGGTTCCCATTGCGCGGTCTGCGCTGGGCGATCCTGCTCCGCGGGACAGGCCAGAACGTCTCCACCAAGGACTCGACCGAGATCATCTTCCTGTCCTGGCTCGTCAACTGCGTCGTGCCCGCCAAGCTCGGCGATGTCTATCGCGCCTACCTGCTCAAGATCAACAGCAACACGGCCTCGATGTCGCGGACACTCGGGACAGTGTTCATCGAGCGAGCGCTCGACGTCTTCGCCATCGCCATCCTCGGGCTCGCTGCGGGCTACTGGAGCTTCCGGAGCGGGATGCCGCCCGCCATCCAGATCGTGTTCGGCGTCGGCGTGGTCGTGGTCGTGGTTCTCGCGTTCGCGCTGTTCACGATGCGCAACTTCGGCCGGCAGATCATCGTCGCGCTCCCGCTGCCGCATCAGATCCTCGAGCTGTACGACCGGTTCGAGGAGGGCGTCTTCGGTGCGCTCGTGGCGCGCCACCTGCCGAAGCTCGGCCTGCTGACCGGTCTGATCTGGATGACCGAGGGACTGCGCCTGTTCCTCGTGGTCCAGGCGCTCGGCTTCGACGATGTCTCCCTCGGCCTGTCGGGCGCGGTCTTCGTCGCCCTCATCGGCTCACTCCTCACCGCCGTGCCCCTCAGCCCGGCCGGGCTCGGGATCGTCGAGGCCGGCGTCGTCGGCGTGCTCCACGTCGCGTACGGCGTGCCGCTCCCGGAGGCGACCGCCATCGCCCTCCTCGATCGCGTCATCAGCGTGTTCTCGATCATCGTCTTCGGCTCGATCGTCTACGCGTTCTCGTCGAAGCCGCGAGGCCTCGGGCGGATCGACGGTCCCGTCGACACATCGGCTGCGTCAACGCCGGCGTGACGCTCCGTCCGGTCGGCACGTTGCCGCTCGGGCTCCCGGACGGCGGTTGGCAACGCCATTCGCACGACCTTTCATACGGCCTGCGAGGCGTGCCTGAACAGGAAGGCGTACCTTCGTACCATCCGCCGGGCGTCGCAGGACCCCATCCGACCGACGACGACCCCACCCCTCCCATCCGTTCCCGCACCGCGCCGCCGCGTCGCCGACCGGTACCAACGGGTGATACAGGCGTGCTGCCGCCCTCCGCATCATCGTGGCATCGAGGCACCGGACGAGCGGGACTTGACCGCACGCGGCACGCCCCTAGGAGCGCGCAGGCAGAATGACCACTCAGAACGGCCGAGCGTTCAACGAATGGCTTCGGGCCCAGCTCAAAGCCAAGAAGATGTCGCAGCGGCAACTGGCCCAGCAGTCGGGAGTCGATCACTCGACCATCTCCCGGTTGATCCGTGGTGACCGGATGCCGTCGCTCGGCACGGCGACCAAGCTGGCCCGCGGTCTGCGTGAGTTGCGCGACGACGCGGACACGCCGCAATACCTGGGGCTTGTCGCCGCGGGCGCGACCAATCCGACCGCTCGTGTCGAGTACGCCCTGCGCGCCGACGATCTCCTGTCTGAGCCGCAGGTCCGTCAGATCATGGAGTACTACCTGGCGGTGCGGATGCGCCGCTTCGGTCGCGCCTTCCCGAGTGGCGGTTCCACGGGGACCGGCACGACTGGCGAGCGCAGCAATGAACGATCCGATCGCCCGATGGGCGCCGCGGCCGATGACCGGCCGATGTCGACCGGTCGAGTCGGTGGTCTTGGTCCGACCGGCCAGGTCGGTGTGACCGCCGTCAGCACCGTCCGATCCGTCACGCGAGGCACAGGCCGGAACCCCGGCCGCTTCTAGAGAATCTCAGGGCACGACCCGGATCGCCCTCCACCGTCCGGGTCTCGGGGACAGCGAACGCCGGCGTCTGGGGCGCCGGCGTTCGCATATCCAGCGTCCGTCGGCCTTCCGTCATTCCTCCGGCGCGTAGACCGACACCCAGCGACCCGGCGCCACCTCGAACCGGTCGATCAGCACACCCCAGTCCGGTCCCCCAGCATCCGGAGCGACGGCCGATTCGGCCGGACCGCCACAGTCGGCGCCGATCGCGTCCCGGAACAGCTGGTCGCACAGAAGGACGAGTCCCTCGGGACGTGCGGGCAGTGCCACGCCGCCACTGGGCGCGATCCCATCCGGTGTCTCGGCAAGCACGGCTCGACCCATGCGGACGAGGGGGTACGCGACGGCCTCGGTCGACTTGAAATCCGGGAGCGACCGAAGCAGGGGCGCCCGGTCCGGTCCAACGCCGCCGTTCGCCAGCGCCGTATCGATCCGCATGGCGGCACGCTCCGCCGCCGGGAAACCGCCATCGGGATGGACGGCCGGTGGGAGGTGCGTGACGTTCCAGGCGACCAGCGCCACGGTCAGCGCGGTCGCCGCGGCCCATCCGGCCGGGGCGCGGATCTCCCGGACAAGCGCAGCCGCGCCGAGGCCCACTAGCACGAACACCAGCGGGTCCGCGAACGCGTGGTAGTGGTCGTTCGGGAGGCCGCGCACGACGGCCGCGAGGCTGGGCGCGGCGATCGTCAGGAACGCGACCGACCACAGGAGGCCCAGCCCGAACCAGCGGACGACGAACCGCTCCGCGTCGCGATCGGTCCGCCAGCGCCACACCACGATCGCGATCACAGCGACCGTGGCCAGCGCCCCGGCTGCGAACCCATCGGTGATCAATCCGGTCAGTGGCCAGCTGAGGACCCGAAGGGTGACGATCCCGAACCGGACCGGGATGGCCACCTCGGTCGGTTCGCGGCCCGTGGCGAGATAGTCGGTCGCGGCCCCGAGCTCCGAGAACCCGGTGGTGAGCTCATTGGCCAGCAGCGGGGCGTAGGCGGCGACGAAGATCGCAAGGATGCCGACCGGCAGCCAGCCGAGATACCGTC
>DASTIG010000188.1:0-3789 GCA_035717785.1 Candidatus Limnocylindrales bacterium | reverse complement strand
CGCTGTGCTGGGGCGCCTGATACCGGATCTCCAGCGAGCGGCCGCCGTACCTTCCTCCCTCCCTCGGGTACGGCGGCCGTCTCGGTCGTCTTCTAGACTCGGGCACGACGCCCGAAGTCGAGGTATCCATCCGTGATCGATGTCATCGATGCTTGGCTGCGCCTCGCCGCCTCCCGCCTGCACGACCAGGCCGCCACATTGACGGCGCTGGACCAGGCCATCGGCGACGGCGACCACGGGACCAACATGGACCGCGGGTTCGGCGCCATCGTCGCGATGGTCGACGGCGGGCCGCCCGAGGGCGACGGCGAACTGGCCGTCGCCGGCGCGCGCCTCCGGTCCGCCGGGCGGACGCTCATCAGCACCGTGGGTGGGGCCGCCGGGCCCCTCTACGGGACGGCTCTCATGCGCGCGGGCGGTGCCATCGCCGCGTTGCCCGGGGATAGAAGCGGCAGGGATGCGCTCCTCGCCGGTCTCGATGCGGCGATCGGCGGGGTCCAGTCGCTCGGCAAGGGCGTAGCCGGCGAGAAGACCATGCTCGACGCATTGCTGCCGGCCCTCGCTGCCGGACGCGAGGCGTCCGATGCAGGCGACGACCCAGGGGCCGTGATCCGTTCCATGGCAGATGCCGCCGAAGCCGGGGCAGCCGCTACGATCCCGATGCTCGCGACCAAGGGTCGCGCCTCCTACCTTGGCGAGCGTTCGATCGGGCATCAGGACCCGGGCGCCACCTCGGCCGCCCTCCTGATGCGGGCGTTGGCCGACGTGGTCGACGGCGACTGATCCGGTGGAGCGGACGGTGGCACGGACCGTGGCCCAGGCTCGTACCGCGACCGGGGCCCGAATGCCTGGTCCGGTGCTCGTCGGTCGGGCCGGTGCTCCGGGTGTCGGGTTCGGGCGTGCCCTGGTCGTCGAGCCGCCCGATGGCGGGGGCGCGGCCGGGGTGGGCGCGGGCACGGTTGGCCTGCCCGCCGATCCCGCTGCTGAGGCCGACCGTCTCCGGGCAGCCCTCGAAACGGCGGCCAAAGAGCTCACCGACCTCGCACACCAGACGACGACGCGGGCCGGTGAGGACGTCGGGGCGATCTTCGTCGCGCAGGCCTTGTTCGCACGGGATCCGGGGATCGTCGATCCGACGCTAGACGAGATCTCGGCCGGCAAACCGGCCGCCGACGCGATCCTGAGCGTGACGGCCCGCCATGCGGATAGTCTCGCCGGCGTCGACGATGACTATTTCCGGGAGCGTGCCGCGGATGTTCGAGACATCGGCCGACGGGTTGCTGCGCTCCTACGCGGCGAACGGCGTCCGGATCTGTGGCACGCGGACGGACATCCCGCGGTGCTGATCGCCGCTGACCTCGATCCGTCAGTGGTCGCGTCGTTTCGCCGGGAGCTCGTCGCAGGGATCGCGATGGGGGTTGGGACATCGACCGGCCACGCGGCGATCGTCGCGCGCGCGCTCGGCATCCCGCTGGTCCTCGGGCTCGGCGAAGCGATCTCCACCGTCCGGAACGGCATCGAGGTCGCGGTCGACGGATCGACGGGCCGACTCCTCGTGGAGCCCGCTGCGGAAGCCCTGGCAATGCTCCGGTCCGCGGCGACCTCATCGCCGATAGCCGGCGGAGATCGAGCGCCTACGCACGGTGTCGCCGTCATGGCCAACGTGTCGTCGCCACTCGAGGCGGCAGCGGCCGCCCAGGCCGACGCGGACGGTATCGGACTCGTCCGGACCGAGCTCCTGTTCCTGGGTCGACACACGCCCCCGACCGTCGATGAGCAGCGAACCACCTACGCGCACATCCGCGCCAAGTTCGGGGATCGGCCGATCGTGTTCCGGACGCTAGACGTCGGTGGCGACAAGCCCGCGTCGTGGCAGCACGGGCCTGCCGAGGCGAACCCCGCCCTCGGCGTCCGGGGCGTCCGGCTCGGTCAGCGCCAGCCCGACCTACTCGAGGATCAGCTCCGCGCATTCGTCGAGGCGGCGAGTGAGGGCGAGTTGCGGGTCATGGTCCCGATGGTCGCCGCCCGCGAGGAGCTGGATGCAGTGAGATCGCGGCTCGACGCCGTCGTGGCGGCCGTCTTCACCTCGACCGGCGTCCGTCCCCGCGCGATACGGCTAGGGGTCATGATCGAGGTGCCCGCGGCGGCGGTGATGGCCGACGTCTTCGCCGAAGCGGCGGACTTCCTGTCGATCGGGACCAACGACCTTGTCCAGTACGCGCTCGCGGCCGACCGGACCAACCCCGACCTCGGGGACCTCGCCTCGCCGCTGCAACCGGCGATCCTGCGGCTGATCGACGGTGTGGTCCAGGCGGCACGCCTCCACGGCCGACACGTCGCCGTCTGTGGCGAGGCGGCGGGTGACCCGTCGGTCATCCCGCTGCTTGTCGGGCTGGGCGTCGAGGAACTGAGTGTCACCCCGGGTGCGATCACGTCCGTCCGCCGAACGCTGGCCGGGCTGGATCCATCGGCCTGCGAAGACCTGGCCAGGCGGGCTCTGCGCGCCGGGTCGCTCACGGAAGTGCGCGCGCTGCTCGAGCAGGGCGGCGCCTAGCGTCCGACCGTGACGCCCCGTGGCGGTCGATCGAAGATCGTGGTGAGGTCACGCTGGACGTCGGCCCAAAGAAGCGTCGGCCCTGGCCATGCCGAGTCGGCCGTCGTGAGGGCGCGGTAGGCGTCGCTCGAGCCACCCGGATAGGCGACGCCGAGAGTCTCTGCGAAGCGGGTAGCGATCTCGCGGTTCGAACGCGTCGAGCGGACGACCAACAGGCGTTCGACGCTCGGGGTCTCGCCGATCCGGTACCAAAACGGCGCTGACGGTAGCGCGAGCGCCTTTTCGTTCGCCCAACGGATGAGCTGTTCCAGCCGTCTCAGCTCCGACTGGATCTCCGTACAGATCGCGCGCGTTGGAGGTTGATCGAGGAGCACGAGATCGATGAACCCGCGGGCTGGCCGAACGACGGGCACTTCGAGCATCCGATCCTAGCGCGGGTGCAGGATGCGCAGCAGCGCTTCGCCGATCCGCGCCTGGATCGGATCTCGCAGGCGCGGGCCGGCGCCCGGGAAAAGCCGGATGCTGGCGTCGGCTCCGAGCGCGGTGGCGATTGCTGTCAGTGCTGTGAGGCTCGGTTCTCGCAGGCCCCGCTCGACCAGGGAAAGGAAGCCGTGGTCGATCCCCGCAGCGAGCGACAGCTCTCGCTGGGAGGCGCCCGAGTCCTCGCGCATCTGTCGGATATCGGAACCGATCCGGGTGCGGAGGTCCCTCGCCCGCCGGCCAACCAGCGTCTGGGGTGAGCGGCGCGGACGCACGATCCGAGGCGTGGGCATGAGCAGATTGAAGCAGGAGGCGCTCACCCGGGGCTTACCTGACGCCACCGTTCGGCTACTGACCGTCGGTCAACGATTCCGGCAGTGACGCGAACTCTGCGGGGCGAGGTCGCATACATGTTGACCGTGAGACATCAACGCGCCACGAGCTCTTGTTGTGCTGACCGTCGGTCAACGCGTGGGCGGGTTGAGACGATTTGGAGTCACGCGGCGCACCCGCGCGACGAAAACGTTGACCGTCGGTCACCAGGGCCGGGCGTAGCAGGCGATCTCGGGCCGGACGACTCCAACCGTTGACCGTGGGTCAGCAGCGCGGCGCGAATGGTTAGGTGTGGTGTCGGAGCCGTGGTCGAGATGCCTGCGGCGTGGCGACGAGCGCACCCGGTACCGAACGGATGGTCGAAATGGAGCCCGGGGCCTATACTCGCTTGTCCGTGGCAAGCTCCGTCGTCGCCGATCCGC
>DASTIG010000187.1:0-2442 GCA_035717785.1 Candidatus Limnocylindrales bacterium | reverse complement strand
TGACGTTACATCAGGGCAACGTGGGCGACGCCGAGGACTGCCAGCGTGTCGTTGACGAGGTAATCCAGGAGCACGGCCGGCTGGACATCCTGGTCAACAACGCGGGCATCACCGTCGACAAGCCGGTTTGGAAATTGTCTGCGGCCGATTGGGACAAGGTGGTGAAGGTGGACCTGTCGGGAGCCTTCTACATGTCCAAGCCCGCGTTCCAGCACATGATCGGACGAGGCTCTGGGCGGATCATCAACATCTCGTCGGTGACCGGCGAGATGGGCAACGTCGGCCAGGCGAACTACGCGGCCTCGAAGTCTGGCCTGTTCGGGCTCACCAAGACGCTCGCTCGCGAGGCGGCTTTCGCGCTCCGCATGGCCGGCAAGCTCGAGAAGGGGATCGGGGTCACGGTCAACTGCATCACCCCTGGCCTGATCGAGACCGACATGGTCGTCACGATCCCGCCGTACATGGTGGCGGACCTCGTGGAGCGGATCCCGGTGCACCGGATGGGACAGCCTGAAGAAATCGCTCGCGCCGTGTGCTTCCTCGCCCAGGACGCCTCGGGTTACATCACCGGGCAGATCTGGGATGTCGACGGCGGAATCAACATGTGACCGGTCCAAGGCTGAACGCAAGCGGGGATTCCGACCACGAACTGTTGAGCACCGACTCCCCCGGAGAGGACTGGCGATGGCCACCAGCGTTTCAGAGAAAGAAGCTCGCGATGTCGTCGAGGCGGCACGGGAGGCGGAGTGGAAGCTGCCGAGCTTCGGCAAGCAGCTGTTCCTGGGCGATTTTCGCATCGATCTGATCCATCCGCAGCCGAAGCTGGATCCGGCGCAGATCGACAACGGGGAGCGTTTCCTCACCGAGCTTCGGGAGGTTCTCGCGTCGGAGGCCGACCCGCTCGAGATCGAACGCGAGGCGAAGATCCCCGACAACGTGGTGGACGCGCTGAAGCGGATCGGCGCACTCGGTATGAAGGTCCCGCCGGAGTACGGCGGCCTGGGGCTGTCGCAGGTGTACTACAGCAAGGCGCTGTCGCTCGCCGGCAACTGCCACTCGTCGATTTGCACGCTGCTCAGCGCGCACCAGTCGATCGGTGTCGCCGAGCCGCTGCGGATGTTCGGTAGCGAGGAGCAGCGGCAGAAGTGGCTGCCACTGGTGGCCAAGGATCACGTCAGCGCGTTCCTGCTCACCGAGCCCGGCGTCGGCTCCGATCCGGCGCGCATGGCCTCGACCGCGACGCCGGTCGAGCTGGCGCCAGTCGACGACGACATCACCGCTTCGCCGGTCGAGGGTGGCTACCGGGTCAGCGGCCGCAAGCTCTGGGCCACCAACGGAACGGTCGCCGACATCGTCGTGGTGATGGCGAAGGTGCCCAAGAGCGAGGGTCACCGTGGTGGGATCAGCGCTTTCGTGGTGCCGTACGACAGCAAGGGGATCACCGTCCTGCACCGCAACGCGTTCATGGGTCTGCGCGGGATCGAGAATTCCGTGACGGTCCTGAAGGATGTGTTCGTTCCCGAGGAGAACCGGATAGCCCGCGAGGGCGACGGCCTGCGGATCGCGCTCAGCACGCTGAACACCGGGCGGCTGGCGCTGATGGCGATCGCCGTCGGCGCTTCGAAGTGGGCGACCAAGGTCGCCCGCGAATGGGCCACCGAGCGAGTGCAGTGGGGTCGCCCCATCGGCAAGCACGATGCCGTGGCGCAGAAGCTGGCCTTCATCGCCGGCAGCGCGTTCGGTCTCGAGGCGATGCTCGACGTCGCGGCCCGGCTGGCCGACGACAAGCGCAACGACATCCGGATCGAAGCCGCCCTGTGCAAGGTGTACGGCTCGGAGCTCTCGTGGAAGGTCATCGACGAGCTGATGCAGGTTCGGGGCGGTCGCGGATACGAGACCGCGGCGTCGCTCAAGGCAAGAGGCGAGAAGCCCGTGCCCGTCGAGCAGGCGATGCGGGACATGCGCGTGAACCGCATCTTCGAAGGCTCGAGCGAGATCATGCACCTGCTGATCGCCCGCGAGGCGGTGGATACCCACCTCCAAGCCGCGGGCGGACTGCTCATGCCGGGCGGCGACGCCAAGGCGAAGGCGGATGCCGCGATGAAGGCCGGGCTGTTCTACGGCAAGTGGCTACCGCAGCTCGCCGTCGGCAAGGGTCAGAATCCACGCTCCTACGAGGAGTTCGGGCCGCTGGCGGGCGACCTGCGCTACGTCGAGCGGGCCTCGCGCAAGCTCGCACGCTCGACCTTCTACGGCATGGCGCGGTGGCAGGCCAAGCTCGAGAACAAGCAGACCTTCCTCGGGCGCATCGTGGACATCGCCGCCGAGCTGTTCGCGATCTCCTCGACCGTCGTCTACGCCGACACCATCGGACGCGAGCAGCCGGAGCGCAAGGAGGAGGCGATCGAGCTCGCGCAGCTGTTCTGCTCGATGGCCAGGCGC
>DASTIG010000186.1:0-9563 GCA_035717785.1 Candidatus Limnocylindrales bacterium | reverse complement strand
ACCCATCGCGAACTCGTCCATGTTCGTCTTCCCGAGGATCACCGCGCCGACGTCGCGCAGCCGCTCGGTGATGTGCGCGTCGTACGGGGACCTGTACCCGTCAAGGATCCATGAGCCGGCGGTGCACCGGCCGCCCTCGATCGACACGAGGTCCTTGAGGGCGATCGGGATACCGAGCAGCGGGTGGAGGGCACCCAGCGCGGCGTTCCCCTCCCCGCGGGCGTCCGCGATCCGGCGGTCGGCCGCGTCGGCCGCGGCGAGCGCCCGGTCGCGGTCCAGCGACAGCCAGGCATGGAGGCCGCGGTCCTGGCGCTCGGCCAGGTCCAGGTGGGCCGCCGCGAGATCGCGCGCGGAGAGATCGCCCGACCGCAGGCCGGCAGCCATCTCGTGGGCGTGGAGTCGCGTGAGCGCTGCCGTCATCGCGGGGCGGGCTCAGTCGCCGCCGAGGATCGCCGGGACGACGATCGACTCCCCGTCGTGCTCCGGCGCGTTGGCAAGGACCGCCTCGCGCGACAGGGACGGTCTGGCCACGTCGTCGCGCAGGATGTTCTCCAGCTCGATCGTCTGCGCGGTCGGGGCGATGTGGTCGGTGGGGACGGTCGCGAGGATCGCGTACTGATCGAGGATGTGGTTGAGCTGCCCTTCGAGCCGCTCGAGCTCCTCGTCGGTCAGGCCGAGCCTCGCGAGGTACGCGACGTGTTCGACGTCGGCGCGCGACAGAGTGGCCATGGACCCGATGATAGCCCGGCCATGACCCTCCCGCGCCTGCGCCGGATGCTCCCCGCCGATGTCGAACCGACCGTCACCGCGATCCTGGCCGACGACTGGGGCGATCGCCGCGGCTGGTTCACGTTCGCGCTGAGCTCATCCGCGTGTCGTGTGTACGTCGCCGAGGACGACGACGGCGATATCGCCGGGACCGGCGTGGCGACGATCTACGGCCCGGTCGGCTGGATCGGCACGATCTGGGTAGCGCCCGCGCATCGTGGGCACGGACTGGGCCGCGCCTTGACCGCGGCGACCATCGACGCCGCTGAGACGGCCGGTTGTCGGACGCTCGTCCTCGTGGCCACCGACCGCGGGCGACCGCTGTACGAAGGCCTCGGGTTCGAGGTCCAGACGTGGTACAGGACGATGGAAGCCCCCGGTCTCGACGCGGACGCCCCGGACCCGACGGGTGACGACGTCTCCCGGATCCGTCCGTACCGGCCCGAGGACCTCGATTCGATCGCCGCGCTCGACAGGGCGGCGACCGGAGAGGACCGCGCCGCCGTCATCGCCGAGCTGGCGGCCCCGGACGGGACGCGCGTCCTCGAGCGCGACCGGGGCATCGGCGGGTTCGTCATCCGCGCCCCGTGGGGCGGCGGGGCCACGGTCGCGCCGCGCGTCGAGGATGCGCTCGCCATCCTGCACGCGCGTCGGGTCGCCGCCGGTCCTGGCAAGCGCGTCCGTTGCGGGATCCTCGCCGAGAACAGCGCAGGCGCCGACGCCCTCGAGGCGGACGGCTGGACCGAGGCCTGGCGGGCGCCCCGACTCATCCGCGGCGAGCCGCTGGACTGGCAGCCCGACCAGATCTGGGGTCAGTTCAATCATGCGATGGGCTAGCGCCCGACCTCAGCGCTGACCCAAGGGTCCCGGTGGGATCGTCCGATGGTGGGATGGTCGTCGGGTACCTCTGCCGCGACCCTATCGTCGATGATCTCGACCGTCTGCCTGCAGTGCGGGACCCCAGCCGCACGCGAAGATGCCACCTTCTGTCGCCGCTGCGGGCTGCCGTACGGCGATGCACCACGCGCCCACGCCGAGCTTCCGAGCTGCACGATCTGTTACCGCACGGTGGACGACGACGGGCGTCTGGACAGCCTCGACCTGCCGGGACTCCGCGTCGACCTTCGTCGCCATATGGCCGAGCACGATCGGCATCCTGTCGGTGACGACGACTGGCTCGACACCCTGCGCGAGGGCGACCGCCTCCGGTGGGGGCACTGGACAGCGCCGTTCGAGACGGTCCGGCGCTACCTGGTCACCGGTCAGATCGACGCAGGCCGCAACCGTCAGCTCGCGCACGACCTCATCGTGACCGCCATGACGCAGCTGCGCCGCTGGGGCCCCGATGGGGTGATCATGGGCGACCAGCCCGAATGGCAGGCCGCGCGGACCGCGGTGAGTGAGCTCATGGAGCGCTACGCGGCCGGGCGTCGCTAGAGCTCAGGGCTCCTCACCGGCCAGCAACCGCCGGAATCCCGCCTCGTCGAGGACGGGTACCCCGAGCTCCTGGGCCTTCGCGAGCTTGGATCCGGCACTCTCACCGGCGACGACGTAGTCGGTCTTCTTTGAGACGGAACCGCCGGGCTTGCCGCCCGCGGCGCGGACCGCCTCTTCGGCCTCCTGGCGGCTGAACCCTTCGAGCGTGCCTGTCACGACGACCGTCTTGCCGGTCAATGGCCCCGCCTCGGCGTCGGGGGCCCGCGGCTCCGGGAGCTCGGGCTCGATGCCCGCTGCGGCCAGGTCGCGCAGGATCTCCCCGCCCGGACCGTCCGGCCCGAAATACGCGGCCAGGCTCGTCGCGACCGTCGGCCCGACCCCATATACCTCCTCGAAGGCGTCGCCGTCGATGCTCTCCAGGAACGCGGCAGCCCGCTCCAGCCAGCCGTCCCCGGGCGGGACACGTTCGACCAGCCACAAAGACACGTCGGTGGCGGTCTGTTCGCCGACCTGCGGGATGCCGAGCCCGTTGAGGATCCGCGCCAAGGGTCGGCGGCGCGAGCGCTGGATCGACCGGTGGAGGTTCTCGGCGCTCTTGCGTCCGAATCGATCGAGTCCCTCGAGATCCTCGACGGACAGGCGGTAGAAGTCGCCGCGACGCCGGATCATGCCGCGCTGCAGCAGCTGCTCCAGCACCTTCCAGCCGGCCCCCTCGATGTCCATCCCGCCGCGACCGACGAAATGCGACAGCTCCTGGGAGACCCGCGCTGGGCATTGCGGATTCGGGCAGTACACCCGGACCGCGCCTTCGTCCTGCACGACTTTCGTGCCGCACACCGGACAGGTCTCGGGCATCACGAATTCGCGTTCCGCCCCGGTCCGCTTCTCGACGAGTGGGCGCACGACCTCTGGAATCACATCACCCGCCTTCTGCAGGATCACGTGATCGCCGATGCGGATGTCCTTGCGCCGGATCTCGTCGAGGTTGTGCAGGGTCGCCCGAGCGACGGTCGAACCGGCCACTTTGGTCGGCGTGAGGTGGGCGACCGGCGTGAGCGTTCCGGTCCGCCCGACATACGGGACGATGTCTTCGACCGTGCTCTCGACCTGTTCGGGCGGGAACTTGTAGGCGATGGCCCAGCGCGGGGCTCGGCTGACCATCCCCAGCCGGTCCTGCTGGTCGAAGCGGTCGACCTTGACGACGACGCCGTCGGTCTCGTACGGCAGCTCGTGACGCGCCTCGCGCCAGCGCTCCGTGAAGGCGATGACGCCCTCGATGTCGAGGTCGGCTTCGTGCTCCGGGTTCTCCGGCAGCCCGAGCCGGCCGATCCGGTCAAGCGCGTTGGACTGGGTTCTCAGGGACCCGTCGCCTTCCTCCAGCAGCTGGTACGCCCAGAAGGAGAGCAACCGGCTGGCCGTGACGGCCGGGTCCTTCTGGCGCAGCGAGCCTGCGCCCGAGTTGCGCGGATTGGCGTACAGCGGCAGGCCTGCCTCCTCCCGCTCGCTGTTGATGCGCATGAATTCGGCCTTCGGCATGAAGACCTCGCCGCGAACGTCGGCGGCCACGGGCTCCGCCAGCCGATCGGGGATGACCGAGATCGTCCGCAGGTTCGCGGTCACGTCCTCGCCAGTCGTCCCATCGCCCCGGGTGGCACCCTGCACGAACCGGCCGCGCTCGTAGCGAAGTGTGACCGCCAGGCCGTCGATCTTGAGCTCGGCGACGTAGCGCAGGTCCCGAGCCTGCTCGGGCGGTGCCGGGGCGCCGAGCCCACGCCGAACGCGCACGTCGAACGCCCGCAGCTCATCGTGGCTGAACGCGTTCGACAGGCTCAACATCGGCCGTCGATGGCGGACCTCGTCGAACACACCACCAGCCGGCGCCCCACCGATCCGCTGGGTCGGCGACTCGTCGGTGGTCAGCTCGGGATAGGCCGTCTCGAGGGCGACGAGCTCGCGGAAGAGCTGGTCGTACTCCGCATCCGACATCTCGGGCGCGTCCTGCGCGTGGTACAGCTCATTCGCACGATCGAGCGTCGCCGCCAGCTCGGCATGGCGCGCTGTCGCGGACTCGATGTCGAGGGCGGATGCCGATTCGACGAGCGCCGGATCGACGGGCGGCAGCTGGACGGTCATGCGCCTGAGGGTACCGAGGACGGTGCCCGGGCGTGGCGGCAACGCGAACGAGAGTCCACGCCAGCATCGTAGGCCGAACCGCTACGCTTCGGCGATGCCTCCCTCCGACGCCGACAGGCGGCTCCTCACGGCGTCTGCAGCCGGAGACGCCGCCGCCGTCCGAGCAGCGCTGGCCGATGGCGCGGATCCCGACGCGCGCGATGCCGCGGGCTCACCCGCTCTCATGCTCGCCACGGTCGCTCGGTCGGCGGACGTGGTGGCGGCGCTGATCGACGCCGAGGCCGATGTCGACGCCCAGGACGCGGAGCGCTTCACTCCGTTCCTGTACGCCGGTGCCGAAGGCCTGCTCGACATCCTCACGCTCGCGAACGACGCCGGCGCCGACCCGGCGATCACGAACCGCTACGGCGGGGTGGCGCTCATCCCGGCGTCCGAGCGCGGGCACGTCGAGGTCGTCCGCTACCTCCTGTCCGAGACCGACGTGGACGTCGACCACGTCAACGACCTGGGCTGGACGGCCCTGCTGGAGGCGATCCTGCTGTCCGACGGCGGCCCGCGTCACCAGGAGATCGTGCGCCTCCTGATCGAGAACGGCGCCGACGTGGACCAGGCGGACGGCGCCGGCGTGCGGCCACTGGCCCATGCGAGGGCCAGGGGTCAGAGTGAGATCGTGGCGTTGCTTGAGGCGGCCGGCGCCACGCCCTAGCCGACGATCTCGAGGTTGGCGAGGCTGGCCAGCATCGTCTTCCGCCCGACGCCCGGGTCCTTGAACGCGACGGTGATCTCCTCGTCGCTCCGCGTAAGCTTCGAGGTCACGACGATGCCGTCTCCCCACCGCCCGTGACGCACGCGATCGCCGTCGCGGAACTGGCGCTCGCCGGGGATCACGGGGCGCGCCGGCCGCGCGGGCGCCGCGGTCCCGGTTTCCGTGCCGGTGCCGAGTGATCCCGACCGCGCCCCTGCCTCGAACGCCGCGCGCCGTGCCGCCAGGTCCCGGTTCGGCTGGAACGACTCCCCCTCCGCCGGCGCGCCGGGTCGGCCGCTGCCCTGCCGATACGCCGGTCCGGGCCCCCGGGTTGGCGTGTTGAACCGCGTCGTGCGTCGCTGGCCGAACACGAGGTCGAGGTCGAGGTCGCGCTCTGGTTCGTCGAGCCCGCCGAGGCGCGGGCCGATCATCAGCTCGGCCGGGATCTCGAGCAGGAACCGCGACGGGACGGATGCCTGACCCATCCCCCAGGTCGCCCGTCGCCAGGCGTGGGACAGGTACAGCCGGCGCTTCGCGCGGGTGATGCCCACGTAAGCCAGACGGCGCTCCTCCTCGAGCTGCTGCTCGTCGTCGAGCGCCCGGCTGTGCGGGAACAGGCCCTCCTCGAGCCCGGCGATGAACACGACGGGGAATTCGAGCCCCTTCGCGGCATGGAGCGTGATCAGGGTGACCGCGTCGGCATCGCCCTCGTACGAGTCCTGATCGGCCACGAGCGCCGTCTCCTCGAGCAGCCGATCGAGCGCATCCTCGGGCTCGAGGTCGTCATAGCGGGTCGTGACCGAGCGCAGCTCGAGCAGGTTCGCCCAGCGATCCTCCCCGTCCTCCGAGCCGTCGGCGAGCATCGCGCGGTAGCCCGACGCCTCGAGCACGTCGTCGAGGAGCTCGGGGAGCGGCAGCACCCCGATCCGACTCCGCAGTCGACGCACGAGCGCGGCGAACTCGCCCAGGGCGTTCCGCGTCCGCGGAGCGAGGAGCGGCAGCCCCCCTCTCGCGCCGCGCTCGATCGCGCCCCAGTACGTGCCGGGCTCGCCGGTCTCGGGATCGGTCGCGGCTGCGGCCGCCCGCAACGCCTCGACGGTCTTGTCACCGATCGAGCGGGCCGGCACGTTGATGACCCGCTCGAAGCTGACGCTGTCCGTGTCGGACCGCAGGATCCGCAGGTAGGCCAGTGCGTCCTTGACCTCGCGCCGCGCATAGAACCGCGTCCCGCCGATGAGCTGGTAGCGGAGGCCGTAGCGCAAGAACGATTCCTCGATGGCGCGGGACTGGGCGTTCATCCGGTACATGACCGCGATGTCGCGCGCCCGGAACTTGGTGTCCTCGTCGCTCTCGTCGGCACGCCTCGTCAGGGCGGTCCCGCGGCCGCCGATCAGGCCCTCGACCTGGCGGGCGATCCACTCGGCTTCCTCGTCCTCGTTGTACGCCTCGAAGCGCTGGATCTTCAGCCCGCCCGAGATCTCGGTCCAGAGCTTCTTGTCCTTGCGCGCCGTATTGCGCGACACGACGGCGTGGGCGGCGTCGAGGATCAGCTGGGTCGAGCGGTAGTTGCGCTCGAGCTTGACGACGGTGGCATTCGGCCAGTCGCGCTCGAAGTCGAGGATGTTGCGCAGGTCGGCGCCGCGCCACGAGTAGATCGACTGGTCGTCGTCGCCGACGACCGCGAGGTTGCCGCGCTTGCTCGCGAGTGCCTTGATCCACAGGTACTGCGCCCGGTTCGTGTCCTGGTATTCGTCGACGTGGAGGTAGTGCCAGCGATCCTGGTAGCGGGCGAGGACGTCGGGCGCCTCCTGGAACAGCCGGACAGCCTCGAGCAGGAGGTCGTCGAAGTCGAGCGCGCGAGCTGACTGGAGGCGCTGCTGGTAGCGGTTCGCGAGTCGCGCGATCGTCCGCTCCCGGTGGTTCGATGCATTCTCGGCAAGGAACGTCGGATCGAGCATCTCGTTCTTCGCCCGGCTGATGGCCCCGAGCACGATGCTCGGCCGGAACTCACCGGTCAGCGGCATGTCCTCCTCGCGCAGGATCTGCTTCATCAGCGCCTGCTGGTCGTCCGTGTCGTAGATCACGAACCGCCGGCTGATCCCGATCGCCTCGCCGTCGCGCCGGAGGACACGCGCGCAGATGGCGTGGAACGTGCCGGCCTGGACGTCCCGGCCACCCTCCCCGACCAGGCTGATGATCCGCTCGCGCAGCTCGGCCGCGGCCTTGTTCGTGAAGGTGACCGCGAGGATTCGGAACGGCGGGACGCCCTTGACCCCGACGAGGTACGCGATCCGGTGCGCGAGCACACGGGTCTTGCCCGATCCGGCGCCCGCCAGGATCAGGAGGGGGCCTTCCGTCGTGGTGACGGCCCGTGCCTGCTCTGGGTTGAGGGCGCGGAGGATCTGCTCCTCGCGCTCGGCGCGGCGCTTCGCCAGCACCGCCGGGTCGGGTGCCGGCGCGGGCGGGGCGGTCGGATCGCGCTCCGGTGTCGCGACGCCGGCGTCGCGCAGCCAGTCGGGTTCGTCGGGGACCGCATCGGACACCTCGGCGGTGACGGTGCCGGGTGTCGCGACGGCGTCGTCGAGGGTCGGGTCGCCGGTCCGGCGACGACGGGTGGGGCTCACCCTCGCATTCTAGGTCGGGGGGTCGCGCCGAGCCTTATCCGGTTCCCTCGATCTGGTCGGCGGGCGGCGGCGCGATCTGCACGGGCTCGTTCCAGCGCGTGAACGTGGCCTCGAGCGTGAGCTTGCCCGTGTCGCCGAGATCGACCGCGGCAGTGAGCCCGGACAGACGGGTGGTGACCTGCTCGATATGCAGGGTCAGGTCGACTGTCGCCCCGGAGACGTCGGGCAGCGGGATCGGGAGCCCCATCGGCAGCTGGGCGCCCCCGCCGAGGGCGATCAGGTCGTCGGCTGTGAGCGGGATGGACAGTGTGTAGCACGTGCCGCCGGCACATGGGACGTCCGCGCCCTTGACCGGTGCGAGGTCGGCCCGGGCCATGAGATCCGCCAGACCCTTGAGCGGGTTCTCGGGTGGCGCGCTCATCGCCGACGGTCGGAACTTCGAGCCCGTCAACGTCGTTTTCAGGAACAGAGTGTCATCGACGATGACGAGCTCGCCGGCGAGGCCCATGAGGTTCGGCGACGAGAATGTGGCCCGTGTCTTGCGACCGGCGATGTCCAGGTCGGCGGCGAGGGTCGTCCCAGCGAGATTGATGTCGCCTTGGGCACCGCTCCCGAAGAGGTCGACGGACAACGTTCCTTCAGCCTTGAGATCGACGTGCACGCTCGTCGCCGCCGTGGTCGTGGTGACGGCAGCGGCGAGGATCTCGTCGGGATCATCCAGGAGCGTCACGGGCTGGCCCTGGCAGCCGGCGGCGGCCAGGAGGGCGACGAGGACAAGAA
Organism: Candidatus Limnocylindrales bacterium; assembly: GCA_035717785.1. Classification (GTDB taxonomy): domain Bacteria; phylum Chloroflexota; class Limnocylindria; order Limnocylindrales; family CSP1-4; genus SPCO01. Next base: position 1,076 of record DASTIG010000186.1, on the reverse strand, counting down.
GGCGGGTTCGCATGAACCCAGCCTCGGTGCCCTCGTCGTGGCTGTCAAACGACCCGGACCAGCGGGTCGCTCGGGGGTGCGGTGGGCGGTGCTGGGCTGGTCGGTGGCGGAGTCGGAGAGATCCAGGCCGGGGGCGGTGGCGGCGGGGCGACGGCCTCCACCTGCACCTCGATGCCGCCGATCCAGCCGGCGACGGCGTTGTAGATCACGCACGCGATCGCGGTGAAGATCCAGCCGAGGATCGCGTAGAAGAGGATCGCGAAGATGCCGATCCCCAGGAGCGCGCCGACACCGCCCTGCGCCTGCTGACTACTCCCGGCGATCCCCACGAAGGCGAACAGGATCAGGAACGGCACCACGAAGACGGCGATGATGACCATGTACATCACGGCCACCACCGTCGCCGTCTTCACGACGTTGAACCGTCGGATCCGATACATGTGGTCCCTCCGTTGGCGTCTGCGGGTTCGAGACGAGTATGCCAAGTGGCCAGTCCGGTCGGCGCGATCCATACCTACTCCGCCACATACTCGCCCCAGGAGTCTTGGGCGCCCGATCCGGGCCGATCAGGGCTCAAACTGCGTCGCAGTCCGAATGGCCCGTGCACGGATAAAGCGCGCGACCGTCCAAATGGGCCGACCGGACCCGGAATTCCGCGCCGAAGGCTCCCCACGCGAGTATCTGGCGGAGAAACCCGGCCGGGCGGAGCCCGCAGCGCTCCCCCAGCGCCTCCCCATGCCGGATTTGTCGCTCACAGCGACGATGTCGCGCTCAGCGACGCTCTGGCGATGAACGAGCACGCGCCGATCACCGAGAATGCGGGTCGACGTCGCCTGGGAGATCGATCGTGCACGGCTGTGCCGATCGTGTCGCTCACAGCGACGAAGTCGCTCCGGGCGAGAGTCGGCGTGGCGCCCCGGACACGAAGAAGCCCCGGCGTCTCCGCCGGGGCTTCCAGATTCGCTTGGTCGAGAAGGACTTAGAAGTCCATCCCTCCGCCGTGGTCGTGACCGGCGCCGGCGCCGGCCTTCTCCTTCTCCGGGAGGTCCGAGACCAGCGTCTCCGTGGTCAGGACC
>DASTIG010000185.1:0-6343 GCA_035717785.1 Candidatus Limnocylindrales bacterium | reverse complement strand
GTATCGGTGGGCACTCACCACGCGATCAACGTTGCCTCTACCCGTCCTCACCTCGGCGTCGATGATGCGGCCAGTGCGCATCAGGAGACGTTGGTCGGCCGGGAGACAGGAAATGTGCATCACCGCGGTGCGCGGGGGCAGGCTGCGCGGGTGAGCCCCGCGCAGGGGCAGGCGCCGCGGGGCAGGCTGCGCGGGGGCCGTTACTCCAGAACGGCGTAGGCCCGCAGCGTCAGGAACTCGGCGAACTCGTCGTCGAGCACGAGGTGATCGAGGATCTCCCAGGCGTCCTTGAGGCGGCCCTCGGCCACACCGCCTAGGCGACCGAGCTCCTCGTCCCGGAACGCAGCGTAGCGCTCGACCGGCAGCAACCCCTGCGTTCGCCACAGCCACAGCTGGGAGCGGGCGATCTCGGCCGTAGCGGCGTCTTCCATCAGGTTGTCGATCGCAGCAGCGCCGGTGCCACCTAGCCAAGCGTCCAGGTACGCCAGCGCGACACGTACGTTGGCGCGAATGCCGTCGTCGGTGACGGCACCACCGTCGACCCGAAAGTCGCTCAGTTCGGCGGGGCCGACGGCGGCGTCAGTGAGATTCGGGGCGCGATCCTTCTGATTCGGCGCGGAGCCGAGCACGGAATCGAAGATTTCGGTCGCGACGGGGACGAGGTCCGGATGTGCGACCCATGTCCCGTCGAAGCCGTCGCGGGACTCGCGCTCCTTGTCCTCGCGGACCTTGGCGAGCGCCCGTTCCGTGACCTCGAGATCGCGCCGGTTGGGGATGAACGCCGCCATGCCGCCGATCGCGTGGGCCCCGCGGCGGTGGCAGGTCCGCACGAGCAATCGGGTGTACGCGCGCATGAACGGGACGGTCATCGTGAGTTGCGATCGATCGGGTGTCGAGAGCGCGGGATCGCTGCGGAACCGCTTGATCACGCTGAACAGGTAGTCCCATCGGCCGGCATTCAGGCCGGCCGCGTGTTCGCGCAACTCGAACAGGATCTCGTCCATCTCGAACGCCGCGGTGATCGTCTCGATGAGCACGGTCGCCCTGATCGACCCGCGCGGGACACCGAGGCCGGCCTGCGCATGCACGAACACCTCGTTCCAGAGGCGCGCTTCGTTGTGCGATTCGAGCTTGGGCAGGTAGAGGTAGGGCCCCGAGCCTCGAGCGACCCGCTCGGCGGCGTTGTGAAAGAGGTACAGCCCCGCGTCGAACAAGGACGCCGACGCCGGCACGCCATCGACCAGCACGTGCGACTCGACCAGGTGCCAGCCGCGGGGGCGGACGACCAGCTGCGAGACCTTCTCGGCGAGTCGATAGGACTTGCCCTCGGGAGAGTCGAACGCCAGTGTGCCGCGGACCGCGTCCATGAGCGCCGCCTGGCCGCCGACGACGTTGGCCCATGTCGGTGAGAGCGCGTCCTCGAGGTCGGCCATGAAGACTCGGGCACCCGAGTTCAGCGCGTTGATCATCATCTTGGGCTCGGCCGGGCCGGTGATCTCGACCCGCCGGTCGTCGAAGTCGGCTGGCGCCGGCGCGACGGTCCAGTCGGTCTCGCGGATCTCGCGGGTGCCGGCTGGGAAGTCCAGTCGCCCGCCGGCATCGAGCTCGGCCTGCCGTTCGTGCCGGCGGTGGAGGAGGTCGAGGCGGACCTGGCCGAACCGGCGCTGGAGGTCGGCGATGAAGGCGAGGGCGTCGTCGGTCAGGACGTGCTCGGCGCCCTCGACCGGCGGACCCGTGACGACCACGCCGGGCGGTGCCATCACGACACCTCGGAACGGCGGATCGTGGCCTCGATCAGCCCGTGCGGTTCGGTCGTCGCGACGTAGACGGTCCGATCGTTGGTCATGCCGAGGGCCGACAGATCGACCTGCCAGTGGTGCAGGTTCGGCAGCACCATCCGGACCTCGTCGAGCTCCTGGTGTCGTTCCAGCATCGCCTTAGCCATGATCCAGATGCTGGTCTGGACGCTCGGGCTGTCATGGTCGGCGAAGACTTCGAGCAGGGTCGTGCGGACGTCGAGGAAGACGCGGTCGAAGTCGAGGTCGGGCGAGCCATATCGCCAGATCGCGGTGATCTTGGTGGCCATGAGCCGGTCGTCGGTCTCGGGCAATGTCGTGAACTGGTCACGCGGGAAGCCCGCGAACGCCGAGCGAGTCGTCTTCATGACGACGAGATCCTCGACGCCGGCCTCGACTGTCGTTCCGGCCCTGGACGCGGCGACGGTCGCGACGCGCGTGTCCTCGCCGCCGCGGACGAACGCATCGGGTGCGGGGCTGCCCGCGACATCGATCGGTCGCCAGTGGTGGCCGCGGATGTTGACTGTCGCGGTCTCGACCTGGTCGAACGCGAGGAAATGCTCCGCCAGGGCCTGCCCATACGACTCGATCGCGCCGTCGAGGTGATCCATCGCGAAGGCGTAGGCCGTGTTCTTCATCGTGTCGGTCGCCACGACGAGGGAGTTGTCGCCGTCGGTGTGGGCGGACGTAAAGTCGCCCTCGAGGGCGACAGCCACGGTCAGGTCGTGGAGGCTGTGCGGGCTCGTGTCGCGGCCGACCCGCACGACCCGGATCGCGGCCTTGCCGTAGCGATTGGCACCGAGCTCGATCACGACGACAGCTTCGCATGCCGGTCGATGGCGATGTCGACGACGGCGTCGAGGGCACGGTGCAACTCGGTCGCCCGGTCGACGTCGAGCGCGGCGGCCATTCCGGGCAGCAGCTGCTCGCGAGATCGTCCCGCAACGAACACGCAATACCGGAAGCCGTGGCGGGCCTCGTAGGCGTCATTGAGCCGCTCGAGCTCCGCAGCGACGTCGATGGGCGTGCCAGTTCCCCGGTCGTACCCCTGCTCGACGTAGCTCATCGCCGACACGGACCCGGGTGCTGCCCCGAGCCGCGGGTGGGCGTCGATGAGCTCGACCTGCTCTTCCTCGGGCATGTCGTGGGCGATCGACCGCGCGGCGGCGAACAGGGCGTCGGGGCTCTCGAACGGCCCCGCGGCGGTCAGTCGGTCGAGGAAGCGTGGCGCGCCTTCGAACAGCGCCGCCAGGGTATCGCGATCCGCGAGCGAGTCCCGATCCGCATTCACCACCCGCCCGCTTCGCGGACGATGCGGTGCAGGATCCGCGCCGCGACGAGGCGGCGGTACTCGGCGGTCGACCGGACGTCGTCGATCGGTGCGAGCTCCCCGGCGAGCACCTCCGCCGCCCGGTCTGCGGTCTCCGGCGTCGGCGATCGACCCTCGAGGGCGGCCTCGGCTGCAGCTGCACGGATCGGGGTGGCCGCCACGGACCCGAGGGCGACACGGACCTCCGCCCACGTCCCGTCGCCGCGCCAGGCAACGGCCATCACGACCTTGCTGATCGACTGGGCGCGCCGCGTGCCGACCTTGCGGAAGCGCATCTCGCGGGCAGCGGCGAGCGGGATGCGGATGCGAAGGATCAGCTCGTCGTGTGCGAGCGCCGTGGCTCGGTAGCCGGTCCAGAACCGATCGGCCGGTACCTCACGCTCACCCCGTTCCGAGCCGAGGACGAACTGGGCATCCGCCGCCAGGAGCACCGGCAGCGTGTCCCCCGCGGGCGAGGCGTTCGCGATGTTGCCCCCGAGCGTCCCGCGGTTCTGGATCTGCGCAGCGCCGATCGTCGCGGCCGCGTCGACCAGGGCCGGGACATGCTCGCGGCATAGCGCCGAGCGGCGGATGTCGGTGTACGTCGTGAGCGCGCCGAGCGTCAGTACATCGCCATCGATCGCGATGCCGCGCAGGGCGTCGATCGCCCACAGGTCGACGACGGTCGCCGGCGGTCGGCCGAGCTCGCCGGTGAGGGCGACCATCAGGTCGGTGCCACCGGCGATGGGCCGGACCGGGGTCTCGGCACTCCCCGACGACAACGCCGCGTAGGCGCCATCGAGGTCGCGCGGGCTCGTGACGGGCGGCTCGATCGACATCGGGTGAGGCGTCCCGCGCGGTCCCTCAGCCGCGGCGGCCGCGTCGACGGCCGAGCACGAGCAGGATCAGCGCCGCGATGACGCCGAACCCGGCCGCAAACTGAACCGGCGTCAGGGCCGGAACGGTCGAGCGGGCCCCGCGCTGGTCGACGGCGGGCGGGCGGGCACGAGGATCGGTCGCGGCGGTCGCATCCACATCGGCGTCGGCGCCGACGACGGCGTCAGCCGGATGCTCGGACAGGGCGGGGTGGTGGCCGTTCGTGGGCACGGCCACTCGATCACCTGATGGACTCACGATGCGGCCCCTCCGTTGGCGACGAGGGCGATGGCCTCGACGATCTTCGTGTAGCCAGTACACCGGCAGAGGTTGCCGGCGATCGATTCGCGGATCGCGTCCTCGTCCGGCCCCCCGCCGGCATCGAGGTATGCGCGCGCCGCCATGAGCATGCCGGGCGTGCAGATGCCGCATTGGGCGCCACCGGTCACCAGGAACGCATGCTGCAGGGCGTCGAGGTTCGCGGTCGACCTGGTGGCACCGGGCTGGCTCGCTGGTTGGGAGCCGGGCGCGAGGCCCTCGACCGTCCGGATCTCGGTGCCGGAAACCTGGCAGATCGGCACGAGGCACGAATCGACGGGCGCTCCGTCGACGAGGACCGTGCAGGCGCCGCACTCCCCTTCCCCGCAGCCCTCCTTCGTCCCGGTGAGGCTGAGATCCTCGCGTAGGACATCGAGCAGCCGGCGCATGCCGGGCACGTCGACTTCGGCCGTCGTCCCGTTGATGACGAAGCCGTAGGTCGTCACGAGGCGAGGTCCCGGGCGGGCTCCGACTCGGCAGGCCGCGGCCCGGCCACGGCCGGGCGATCGGCGAGGGCCGCCAGGATCCGCTCCGGGCTGGCAGGCAGATCCGTGACCCACGCACCGGTCGCATCGGCGATGGCGGCGACGACCGCCGGCGCCCCGACGTCCATCGGCAGCTCCCCGACCCCCTTGGCGCCGTGCGGTGCGCCACCGAATGGGGCCTCGACCAGGATCGTCGAGATCCGCGGGGCATCGAGTGCCGTCGGGATGATGTACGTCGCGAGCCGATCGTTCAGGTAGCGCCCGTCGCGCAACTTGATCTCCTCGATAGTGGCGTAGCCCACGGCCTGCAGCGTGCCGCCCTCGACCTGGCCCTCGGCCAGCACTGGGTGGATGACGCGCCCTATGTCGTCGGCCGCCACGACGTCACGGACGTGGACCTCGCCGGTATCGAGATCGACGTCGACCCGTGCGACACACGCGGCCCAGCCGAAAGCCGGGTACGCATCGCCGGTGTACGTCGCATCGTCGAACGGGGTCCCGCCCGGGTAGGGCTCGAACTGCTGGTCGATGCGGGTCGCGCCGTTGTCCCGGGCATAGGCCGCGGCGGTCGCGGCGAACGGGCCGCCGGTCGCGGTCTCGACGTCGGCGCGCAATCGCTGCGCTGCCTTGATGAGCAGGCCGCCGACGACCATCGCCGTGCGGGACGCGACGGTCGGGCCGGAATCCGGGACGTAGGCGGTGTCCTGCGGCGCGATCTCGACGTCGGCCTCGGGGATCCCAAGAGCGTCGCTCACGAGCTGCGGGAAGATCGTCTTGGTGCCCTGGCCCATCTCGGTCGAGGCGGTGAGGATCCGGACCCGTCCCTCCGCGGTCAGCTCGAGCGAGGCGACCGACGCGAGCTTGACCTCGCCGGATCCCGTGAAACCCGCCCCGTGCCACGCGAGCGCAAGACCGATGCCCGACGCGGTCCGGTCGCGCTCCGTCCGGAGCGCCGAGCCCGGGACCGTCCCCGAGCCCGCGCGCGCGCCGCGCGGCACCGGTCCGTGCCCGCATATGGCCGAACTCCGCGGCTTCCGAAGCCCGTTCGAGGACCTCTTCGCCGGCCACGCTGTCGCGCAGGACCTGGCCCGTCGGGGTCGTGTCGCCGGGCGTGTAGACGTTGCGCCGCCGGATGTCGAGCGGCGAGATCCCCAGCTTCTCGGCGATGCGGTTGAGGTGGGTCTCGGCCGCGAACTCGGTCTGCGGAGCCCCGAAGCCGCGGAACGCGCCGTTGGGGGGCGTGTTCGTGCGAGTCGCCTTGGCCCGGATCCGTACGTTCGGGCAGCGGTACGGGCCGCCGGAGTGGATCGCCCCTCGTGAGAGGACCACGGGCGTCAGCGTGCAATACGCGCCGCCGTCCATGACGACCTCGATGTCCTGCGCGATGAGCGTGCCGTCATGGGTCACGCCGGTGCGGTGGCGGACGATCGCGGGGTGGCGCTTGGTCGTGGCCGCGATGTCCTCGTGGCGGTCGTAGATCATCCGGACCGGGCGCTGGGCCTTGCGGGCGAGCAGTGCGGCATGGAGCCCGATGACCGACGGGAACTCCTCCTTGCCGC
>DASTIG010000184.1:0-2527 GCA_035717785.1 Candidatus Limnocylindrales bacterium | reverse complement strand
CAGCCTCTTCTGATCCCGCAACAGGAACCCCATGACCTTCAACCAGACCACCAACACCGACCAGCCACTCCGCATCATCCCGCTCGGCGGGGTGGGGGAGATCGGCAAGAACATGTACGTGTTCGAGTACGGCGACGACATCGTCGTCATCGACTGCGGCCTGATGTTCCCCGACGAGGAGATGTTCGGGATCGACCTCGTCATCCCCGACATCACCTACCTCAAGGAGAACAAGGCCAAGGTCAAGGCCTTTCTCATCACCCACGCTCACGAGGACCACGTCGGCGCCCTGCCCTACGTCCTGCCCGAGTTCCCGGGTGTGCCGGTCTACGCGAGCACGCTGGCTCGGGGCCTGCTCGGCAACAAGATCAAGGAGCACAAGCTCCACAACAACCCGGTGCTCGCGCTCGACCCTGGCGACGAGATCGACGTCGGGCCGTTCCACGTCGTCCCGTTCCGCGTCGGGCATTCGATCCCCGACGCGATGGGCATCGCCCTCCGGACGCCCGTCGGGATCATCGTCCACACGGGCGACTTCAAGTTCGACCACACGCCGGTCGACGGCAAGTTGTCCGACTTCGCCACGCTCGCACGGATGGGCGCCGAAGGCGTCATCTGCCTGCTGTCCGACTCGACGCGCGCCGAGAACCCGGGCTATACCCCGTCCGAGCGGACCGTGGGCGAGGCGTTCCGCGAGATCATGGAGCCGCTCGAAGGGCGAGTAATCGTGGCCACCTTCGCCAGCAACATCGCGCGCATCCAGCAGGTTCTGGACGCCGCCGCCGACATGAACCGCAGTGTGTCGGTGATCGGTCGCTCGATGGAGCAGAACTTCCGGATCGCCACAGATCTCGGATACCTGACCTACGAGCCGTCACGGATCGTCTCGAAGGACCGTATCAAGGACCATCCCGACGCCCACCTGGTGATCGCCACGACGGGTGCCCAGGGCGAGCCGATGGCAGGTCTCGCCAGGATGGCCAATCGCGATCACCGCTTCGTCGAGATCCAGCCGGGCGACACCGTGATCGTGAGTGCGAGCCCGATCCCCGGCAACGAGGAGTACGTCTCCCGGACCATCGACAACCTGTTCAAGGCGGGCGCCAACGTGTACTACCACACGATCAAGCGCGCGCACGTCTCGGGGCACGCCAGCCAGGAGGAGCTCAAGCTGATGCTCGGCCTGACGAAGCCCAAGTACTTCATCCCGATCCATGGCGAGTTCCGGATGCAGGTCCAGCACGGGCGGCTCGCGATCGAGACCGGCGTCGACCCGTCGAACGTCTTCATCATCGAGAACGGGACGCCGATCGAGCTCTATGCCGATGGCTCGGCCCGCCGCGGCAGCCCCGTCACCGCCGGGTACGTGTTCGTCGACGGGCTGTCCGTCGGCGATGTCGGGGAGATCGTCTTGCGCGATCGCCGCTCCCTGGCGAACGACGGCATGTTCATGATCGTCGTCACGGTCGACAAGCAGACGGGTTCGGTCGTCGGTCGCCCCGAGATCGTCACGCGCGGTTTCGTCCACCTTAACGAGCTCGATCCGCTCATGGGCGAGGCTGTCGAGCGCGTCATCGCGGCGATCGACACGCCGGGCGACCACATCAGCGAGATCGGCCTGCTCAAGACCCAGATCAAGGACGGGGTCTCGAGGTACCTCTACGAACAGACCAAGCGCCGTCCGATGGTGTTCCCGGTCGTGGTCGAGGTCTGAGCGTGGCCAAACCCCGCCGGTCGGCCGCTCCCCGGTCCGCCAGCCGTAGTCCGCGGCGCCGCATCTCGCGGGACCTGGCCAGGATCTTCACACCCGAGGTCGTCCGGTCGATCGTGGGGACGGCGATGATGGCGCTGGGCGCGATCACGCTGATCGCCCTGATCCTGCCCGGTCAGGGTGCGCTCACCGACTGGTGGCGGGACTCGATCGCGCCGTGGTTCGAGACCGGCCGCTGGCTGCTGCCGTTCCTGCTGCTCGGCGGCGGTTGGTACGTGGCAGGCGGGCCCGGCCGCCAGCCCGGCTCGGGCTGGGGGATGACGCTGGCCGGTCTCGGGCTCGCGTACGTCGCCGCGCTGGGCGCGTTCGAGGTCCTGAAGATCGAGTTGTTCAATGCCGAACGCGGTGGCGGCCGGATCGGTCGCTTCCTGGCCGGGACGCTCGAACCGTTGCTGACCGGCCCTGGCACGTTCGTGCTGCTCGCGGCGATCGCCGGCCTGGGACTCATGCTCGCGTTCAACCTCCAGCTGCGCGAGCTGTTCTCGCCGCTGACTGGGGCGGCGCGATGGCTCGGGTCGACGACCGCGGCATCCATGCGCCGCGCCACCGAGGCGCGACCGACCAAGCCAACGGCGCCTCCGACCAACGGCCGTCGGCGCGAGGCCCCCGCAAAGGTTCCCGTCCCGGTCCCGATGGCGACGGGGGGCGCTCTCGCCGCCGCCCGAAGCATCCTCGACGAACCGGCGCCGCTGCACAGCCAGTCGCCGGTCAGCCAGACGGTCTGGACCGGCCCGCTCGACGGCGGGTCGGGTGGCA
>DASTIG010000183.1:0-2966 GCA_035717785.1 Candidatus Limnocylindrales bacterium | reverse complement strand
GAGCTACGTCGGGGCGTTCGCCCCTGCGACGGATCCGCTACCCGCGTCCCTGGCCCGTGTCAGCGCCTCGGTCGCGGCGGCGATCAGGGACTCCGCGTCACCTGCGTCCGCTGGGAACCGTGCCACGCCCGCCGACACGCTCACCTGCCTGCCGGCCACGGCCGGGAGGGCGGCGATCCCGTCCTGCACGCGCTTCGCGACCACGGCCCCTGCCGCCCCGGGCGCGACGAGCACGAACTCGTCCCCGCCGATCCTGCCGACCGTGTCGACCAGGCGGACCGATTCGGCCAGGACGGCAGCCACGCGGCGCAGGATGTCGTCCCCGACCTGATGGCCATCGCTCGCATTGGCAGAGCGGAAGTCGTCGATGTCGAACAGCGCGAGCGAGACCTCGCCGCCCTGCCGGCCCGCACGGGCCAGCTCGAGCTCCAGCACGCGCGCCACGGTCCTTTCGTTGGCGATCCCGGTGAGCGGGTCGGTGTGGGCCATCCGCTCGAACCACTCGGAGCGCTCGGCGGAGCTCGAGGTATGCCGCGCCCGGTCGGTGGCGAGGGCGGCCAGGGAGGCCAGCGCGGCGATGACATCGCGGTCCACGTCGGAGGTCGCGTGCGAGGCCGGCCAGGTCAGGCCGAGCACGCCTAGCACCGCCTCGACTCCGCCGACGCCGACCACCAGCGGAACGTACGAGCCGATCACCGAGGTGCCGTCCGGCCCGGGCGACTCGTTGTCGTACGAAGCCCCGCCGCCCGCGGCGACGACCGCGTACTGGTTCGTTACGCTCTGCGCCGCCTCCGTGAGCGCCGCGGCCATGTCATCGTCGAGGCCGATGGTCGCGGCCACCTGGAGGCCAGGGCGGTCAGGATCGACCAGGAAGATGGCGGCGGTGGTCGGGCCCAAGGCGGCGACGCCCGCGGCGAGGATGCCGGTCAATGCCGTGTCGAGGTCTTCGGCCGTCGCCGCCTCGATCGCCGCGGGCAGATCGGTTCGGGGATCGCGGGTCGGAGCATCGCTCGCCACGGGTGGACTCCTGCGCGCGTCGGGTTCGGAGGGCGCATCGTACACCGCCCGAATCGCGGGGAGATGCGTTGACCCCGCACGCGCCGTCCCCCGATACTCCGCGCGATGAAGCTCGTCGTCGCGATCGTCCACAACGAGGATGCCGGGGCGCTCGTCGACGCGTTACTCGAGAAGGAGTTCCGGGCGACGCGCGTCTCGAGCTCGGGCGGGTTCCTGAAGCAATCGAATGCCACGATCTTCCTCGGCGTCGAGGAGGGCGAGGTCGAGGAGGTCATGGCCATCGTCCGAGAGAGGTGCACATCACGGACGCAGGTCGTGAACCCGATGCCGCCGATCATGGAGCCGGGCGAATTCTTCATGCCGTACCCGCTCGAGGTCGAGGTCGGCGGCGCCACCGTCTTCGTCGTCCCGGTCGACCGATTCGAGCGGCTGTAGCCGCCGTGCGCGACCCGGCGCCTGGGTCACCGATGGCGATCGCGGCCTACGCCTGGGTCGACGCGCTCGACGAAGGTGCGCCGGACGTCGTCGCCGCGTGGCGTGGGATCGAGGAGGGTCGCTTCACTTCCGTCCGCCGCGAGGTTCGGGAGCGTGCGGGAGCCGGGACGACCGAGCGGACGGTCGCGCAGCTCGCGACGCTCGCCGACGCCCTATCGGAGATCGTGAACCGGATCCCGGACGATCTGCTCGCCGCGCCGGGCGGAGAGGCCGACTGGAACGTCGCCGAGGCGACCGGCCATGTCGCCGACGCGCGCGCTGGCATGAGCCTGGCCGCAGCGAAGGCGGCGGCGGGCCTGTGGCCGGCCGATGCCCGCCCGGTCGTGCCCGGGATACCCGGTCCTCCCGGCGCGGACCGCCTGGCCCTCATGAAGCGCATAGCGCAGAGCCAGCGGATCGTCGAGCGAGCCGGCCGGACCGTTGCCGGCCACGAGTCGGATCCCTGTCCGCTCGAGCATCCGCTCGTCGGTCGACTCCGTTGCGGCGAGTGGATGCTATTCGCGGGCGTCCACGACCTCATGCACCTCGAGCAGCTGCACGACCTTGTGGCCGCAGCCAGATGAGCCCGTCGCGGCCGGACCTCGTCGATTGCTGGATGTTCCGGGTCGTCCACTCCGCTCGGGACGTGCCCAGCACCGAGATCCTCTTGCTGCGCCGCGCACCGGGTCGGATCCTGCCGGGCCTGTGGCAGTGCGTGTCTGGATCCGTCGAGCCCGGCGTCCGGATCGCCGTCGAGGCACTGCGCGAGCTCAAGGAAGAGACGGGGTTCGGTCCCGACGAGATCGAGGCGTTCTACGATCTCGACTTCATCAACCAATTCCACGAACCGTCATACGACGCGGTCGTCACGGCCGCGATCTTCGCGGTGCGCATCAGGGATGGCGCCCAGCCGAGCCTGTCGCACGAGCACGACGACGCGCGCTGGGTGGCGGTGGATGACGCATACGCCGAAGTGATCTGGCCCGGTTATCGGACGGCTATCGAATGCATCCGTGACGATCTGATAGATCCTGAGCGCGCCGCCTGGTTCGAGCTCACCCTGGACGGGGACCGGAAGCCGCACTAGGCCCCCAGGCCGATGCTGGTTCCGGCGCGGTAGACTCGGGGTCGAGGCGGCCCACCGTGAGGCGGCACAGGAGGGCGACGTGATCGACCGGACTGACGTACCCGAGACGAGCAGCCCGGCGGCCGCGCGCCGCGCTTTCCGCTCGAAGGTCGACACGATCCGGCCGACGTACGGCTTCGAGGACGTCTCGCTCGCCCCGGGCACCGACACGATCGAGCCATCGGACGTCGATCTGGCACAGGTCTTCTGCGGCATCGACCTTGCGATCCCGGTCCTCGCGTCGGCGATGGACGCGGTGGTCGACGCGCGGATGGCCGGGGAGCTCGCACGGCTCGGCGGCCTTGCCGTCTTGAACCTCGAGGGCATCCAGACCCGCTACGACGACCCC
>DASTIG010000182.1:0-15363 GCA_035717785.1 Candidatus Limnocylindrales bacterium | reverse complement strand
TATGTCCCGACCGGCCCCGGGCTCGTGGTCCGGCCCGACGGTGGCTACGCTCCATCGCCTCTGCCGCCTTGGGTGCCAGTGGGCACGACGGGCGTCATCCGGCGTGCCGAGCGAAACAGCGAGATCGTCGCCGAAAGCGATGTCGAGGTGATCATGATCCCGGGAGAGCTCTACGCTCGAGCGTGGCTCCGCCCGCTCCGTGCCGACGAGCTCGCCGCACGCCTGCGTCCGTCAGGGGCGGCACTGTGACGATGACCACGGTCGAGCGCGTCGTCGCGCTCCATCGAGTCGGTCTGTTCGCCGACGTCCCGGGCCGCATTCTCGCCGCCCTTGCCCTACGTGCGACCGAGGTCGAGGTGGGGGCGGGAACGGTCGTCATCGCCGAGGGGGCGATGGAGGAGCACATGTATGCGGTGGTGCGAGGCCGACTCCGCGTGCACCACGGCGAGCGCAGCATCACCCACCTAGGTCCCGGATCGACGGTCGGTGAGCTGGCCGCGCTCGTTCCCGAGCCGCGGTCGGCGACGGTTACCGCGCTCGAGCCGACGACGCTGCTGCGGATCGACCGGCCTCTTCTCGAGGAGCTGCTCGCTGATCGACCTGCGCTTGCGGCCGGGATCATCGGCGCCCTAGTGGCGATGGTGCGCGAACGAGCCGGCTCCGAGACAGATACGACGCCCGGGTGACCGAGCCTTATGCATCGACGAGCGGAGCTGTCCACTGGCTGACGGCTCAGGCGGTCGCATTCGGCGTGATGGCCGCGTTGCTGGGCATCGTCGCCAACGCCATGTTCCTCGACACGTATGGGTCGGCCTGGCTGCCCGTGACATACATCGCGATCGGTGCGGCCGGGATCGCCGTTTCGGGTGCGGTCGCCCGGACGGCCCAGCGCTTCGATCTTCTGGGCATAGCGCTCGTCGTACTGGGTGCTGCGGCTGCGGGCCTCGGAGTCTCGTGGGTCGTCGCCAGGGCCGGCGGCTCGTGGGTGTCGGTGCCACTGTTGATCTTGTTCCCGATCCTGATCCAGCTCGGCTTTGTGTTCATCGGCGGGCAGGCGGGCCGGCTGCTCGACATAGCCGGGATCAAGGCCAGTTTCCCGAGGATCATGGCCGGCTTCCCTGCCGGTGCGGTTGTCGGAGGCCTGCTCGGTGCCCAGCTGGTGACCTGGTTCGGTCGGACGGAGGACCTGCTACTGGCGACCGCGCTCGCCCAGGCCGCGTTCGCCACACTCGTCTGGGCGACCGGCCGGCGGTACGCCTGGCAGCTCGGCTCGCCTGGCTCCGGACCGGCACCGGATGGGCTTGCAGATGGTGCGGATGACCGCACCACCCGTCCTTCGATTCGAAGGTCATTCGCAAGCCGGTTCGTGGTGCTCATCCTCGCCTATCAGGTCCTCTCGGCCCTCGGCAGCCAGCTCTCTGACTTTCTGGTCTACGACCGCGCGATCGCGCAGTTCCCGGACCCCGCGGACCTAGCCCGATTCCTCGCCGGCTACACCGCCGTCATGAACGCCGTGAGCATCGCGTTCCTGTTCGTGCTGGCAGGCCCCTTGCTCCGCCGCTTCGGCCTCAGGCTCGGCATCGCGGCCAACCCGCTGGTGCTCACCGTCTTTGCTGTCGCCATGGTCGTGGTCCACGCGGTGAGCGGTGGCATCTCGTTGGCGCTCCTTGCGACCGTGTCGGCGGCCCGCATCGCCGACATCGCCCTGACCGATGGCACGACGCGCACATCCATCAACGCGACATACCAGGTGCTCCCGGAGCGCGATCGCCTGTCGGTGCAGACCGCCGTCGAAGGGATCGGGGTGCCGGTCGCGATCGGCATCTCGGGCGTGCTCATCCTCCTCCTCAACTTCCTCCCGTTTGCCCTCATCGCGACTATCGGGATCACGACGATCGTGTGCGCGGTCTGGACGTGGACGGGGATCCTCCTTTACCGCGCCTACGGACCAGCGCTCGTCCACGCGCTGCAACGTCGTCCACTCCTCGTCCCGATCGCCGACCTCGACGCGACGCCGGAGGACGAGGCCATCGCCCGGCGGCTGCTTTCGAGCCAGGACGCGCGCGCGACGCGGCTCGGCCTCGATCTGCTCACCACGATGTCATCGCCGGCGTTGCAAGCCGAGCTCAGCGGGCTGGCGGACGATCCGCGTCCCGACATCCGGATCTCCTCGCTCGCCGGGTTGGCGGCGTCGGGCGACGAACACGCGCGACGGCGCCTGGTGGGCGAGATCCGTACGAGCGTGGGCTCGGCTTTCGCTGCCGTCCGGTTGCGAGCCGCCCAGGCCCTTGAGGTGCTCGAGTCGACGGACCGGGCCGTGTTCGGCGCCCTCCTCGAGGACGACGACATGGCGGTCCGATGTGCGGCCCTCGACGCGGTCCAGGCCGGCGACCGATTCGCGCTGGCGCCCACCCTCGCGGCGCTCCGAGACGCGCGTTCGGCCGGAGCCGCCGCGGGGGCAGTCGGTCGACTCGGGGACGCCGTTGTTCCGTCGATGGGCGAGTGGCTCGATGCCGCGGGATCGCCCGCCACTCCGGCTGTGATGCGTCTCGTTCGGGCCGTCAGCACCAGATCGGCCGAGCGCGACCACGTTCTCAGCCGGCATGTCGGACACCCCGATCGGGAGCTCGCCGTGATCGTCACGGAGCGCCTTGCCGCGCCCGAACCGGCCGCCGACGCGACGGCGAGGGTGCTCGACGGTGCGCTGCGGGAGGATGTTCGACACGCCGGTCGAATCCTGGGCGCCCTGAGAGCGATGGACGCCAGCGGCGACGATCTGCGCGAGACAGATGGGCCCCTCCGGCGCGCCCTGTTCGACGAGCTTGCTCTCGTGTCCCTGCGTGTCAGGGCAGGGCGGCTCGCCCGGCACGGATCCGCACGACTCGGGCCCGTGATGGTCGAGCTCGGTGCGAGTGGACCGGGCAGCCCGCTGGCGCTGGAAGCCTTGGAGGTCGTGCTCGGCCCCGCCGAATCGAAACAGGTCCTCGCGCTGCTCGAGCCCGGCCTGCCTTTGTCAGAGCGGCTGAACGAGTTGCCACCACCGTCGAGCGAAGATCCGACGGATCTGGTGGGATGGCTGCAGGATCTCGTAGCGGACGCCGACGGCCATTGGCGTTCGGCTTGGCTCCGCGCCTGCGCGCTCCACGCCGCTAAGGCCCGCGGCGTGCTCGGCCAGGCGGACATCCGTGCCGCCCGCGCGCTCGGCGACCCGATCATCGACGAAGTCCTGGGCTCGGCGTCCACCGGAGATCGAAAGCGCCCCCGGACGGATTCGAACCGCCGACGCAGGCCTTAGGACGGCCTCGCTCTATCCACTGAGCTACGGGGGCGCGGCCGACATCGTACCCCGGGTCGGGCGGCGCCTCGATGGGGCACGCAGCGTTCCAACTGACGTTCGAGCGAGCGCTGTGGGCGTTTGAGAGGCGTTTAGCCGTCGATTGGAACGTGCTGCGCACCCGATCGACTCAGGAATGCTGCGTCCGACGTCAGTTGGAACGCTTGCGGTTCCAGGCCGGGGCTCGATACCGCGGGAACCCCACGCGCCTGGCCGGCGTCAACCTCCCCAAGCCGTCGCGCCTCCCTGCGACGGCTTGCTAGCACCTCCCCGACCGGACCAAGAGGCCCTCGCCCGTACAATCCCAGCACGATGGCGCACGCTCCCCTCCCCGACCTCATCCTGTACGGCCGTCCCGGTTGTGGCCTGTGCGATGAGGCCCGCAGCCTGATCCACGAACTGCTGGACGAGCGCACGCGGACGGGTCGGCCGGTCCCCACCCTCATCGAGCGCAACATCGAGGCCGATCCCAGCCTGGAACGCGCGTACTTCACGACGATCCCCGTCGTCGAGCTCGACGACCGCCGACTCGAGCTCGCGACCAGCGCCGCCAAGCTGCGCCGCCTCATCAGCGACGTCCTCGACGCGGAGCCGACGCCCGCATGACCGGCGGCACCGATCTCACGATCCTCGTCGCGCTCGCGGCAGGGGTCATCAGCTTCCTGTCGCCGTGCGTGCTGCCGCTCGTGCCCGCGTATCTCGGGCAACTGAGCGCGATCGCGGTCGCCGGCGGGCAGACCGATACCCCGATCGCGGGCCGCTGGCTGGCGATGCGCCACGCCTTCGCGTTCGTGGCCGGCTTCACCGGAGTCTTCACGCTCCTTGGCGTGACCGCCACGTACCTCGCGCAAGGCTTGGTCGACGTGCTGCCGGCCCTCCGCGTCATCGGTGGCGCGACGCTGATCGTCCTCGGGCTGAGCCTGGCCGGCATCCTGCGCATCCCCGTCCTGGACCGGACGTGGCGACCACTCGACGCCGGCGCCGCCGGCAGCCTCGCCACGACGACCGGCTCGATCGCCCTCGCGTCGCCCGAGGCGCCCGACACCCAGCCGGGCATCGGCGACCGCCTCGGCAGTCGACTGGTCGGGTCGAACGGCGGCCTGCTGGCATCCCTCGGGCTCGGGGCGATCTTCGCCATCGGCTGGACACCGTGCATCGGCATCATCCTCGGCGGGATCCTGACGATGGCGGCGACGTCGGGGACGGTCGCCCAGGGCACCCTGCTGCTGGTCGGTTACTGCCTCGGTCTCGGTCTCCCGTTCATCGCGATCGCGCTCGCGTACGACCGAGCGCCTGGACTCCTGCGGCCGCTGCTCCGCCACGGCCGGACCGTCTCGCTGGTCGGCGGCCTGCTGGTGAGCGCGATCGGCGTCGCGATGGTCCTCGACCTTCTGCGGCTGCTGCCGCGCTACTTCCAGTTCCTGACGGCGATCTGATCGACACGTGACGACCGAGCGACCCGAATTCACGCATCGACGTGCCCGTCACGGTCTCATCGGGCCGTTCAGCGGGCGCCAGCTGCTCGTCGGCGCGATCGCCGTCATGGTGGTCGCGATCGTCGGCGTGGCCATCACGACCCCGCTCGGCAATACCGCGACGCCGCCGAGCGTCGTCAATCCGCTCGCGACGCCGTTCCTGATCGGCGTTGAACCGCCGGAAGGGCTGCAGGCCGGCACGACCGCCCCGGAAATGACGGTCGACCTCGACGACGGCTCGACCTACCAGCTGCAGGACCTCGACGGTCGACCGGTGACCCTCGCGGCGCTCAAGGGCAAGGTCGTGTGGCTGAACTTCTTCGCCTCCTGGTGTCCGCCGTGCCAGCAGGAGACACCGATCCTCCGCTCGCTGGCGGATACGTACCGCGACCGCGGCCTCGAGGTCGTCGGCGTCAGCGTCCAGGAGACGACGGCCGCCGACGTCAAGGCGTACGCGGACCGCTACCGCCTCCGCTACACGATCGGGTTCGATGGCTCAGGGCATGTCCTGCGCGCCTACCGCGTGTTCGCCCTCCCGACCCAGTTCTTCATCGACGTCGACGGCGTGATCCGCCAGGTCGTCAGCGGTCCGGTCGACGAGCAAGGCGCGAAGGCGCTGATCGAGGCGATGCTGACCGAGGTCCGCCCCTCGCCCTAGATCGGCTCGAACTGGAATCGGTCGCGGTCGCGCCCGAGGTACCCGATCGGCGTGCGGCTCTCGTGGGACAGCGCGATCAGCCAGCCCTCGTCGGCTGCCTGGGCGAACAGCTCGGCCTTGCGCGCGACCGAATCGAGCGGGTAGTCGTCGAACGCCGTCACCCAGCGCGGGTTCGCAGCCCACGGCCGCATGAACAGGTCGCCGAAGAAGACGAGGGTCTTCGGGTCGTCGCCGGTCCCACGCACGACGATCGCCTGGTGGCCGGACGAGTGGCCGCCGGTCGGGATGACCGACACGCCCGGCATCAACTCCTTCTCGCCGTCGACCCAGCCCTGCTCGCCCCAGCTCTTGACGAGCGCCAGCTCGGGCTGCACGTAGGACGCGACGAGCCGCGGGTTGTCGCCCATCGCGATCTTCCACTCAGCCTTCTGCGCGACGATCGTCGCGTGCGGGAACGCGCGCGAGTCGTCCGCGCGGAGCAGGCCGCCGGCGTGGTCGAAATGGAGGTGGCTCAACGCCACGATATCGATGGTCTCGGGCACGAAGTTCGCGGCCTCCAGTGCCGGGATGATCGCCGGACCCTCGTAGGCGCGCATGGCACGGGTCTTGTCATCGACCCGTTCGCCGATCCCCGTTTCGACGAGGACTCGCCCCGACGGCGTCTCGATCAGGAGGCAGTTGAGCGCCTGCAGCAGACGGTTCTCGACGTCGATCTCGTTGCGGACGAGGCGGTCCCACATGATCCGCGGCACCGGCCCGAACAGCGCGCCCGCGTCGGAACGGAACGTGCCCGCCTGGATCAGCGCGACGCGCGTGCCCCCGCCGAGATCGGCGCCCCAGTCGACCGCGTCGTTGATCGCCACGTGGTCTAGCGGTCCCCGTCGAAGTCCTTGTGGAAGGCCGAGGCGGTCGGTTCCTTCTGGCCCTGGTAGCGCGAGCGCAGCTCGGGTGACCCGTACGGTCGATCGACCGGCGAGGACATCTTGAAGAACGAGATCTGACCGATGCGCATGCCGTAGTAGAGCGCGATCGGCAGGTTGGCAACGTTCGACAGCTCGAGCGTCAGGTTGCCCTTCCAGCCCGGGTCGACGTAGCCCGCGGTCGAGTGGATCAAAAGCCCAAGCCGACCAAGTGAGCTCCGCCCCTCGAGCCGGGCTACGAGGTCGTTCGGTAGCTCGACCCACTCTAGTGTCTGGCCAAGCACGAACTCCCCTGGATGCAGGATGAATTGCTCGTCATCGCCGACGTTGAGGAGCTCGGTCAGGTCCGGCTGAGGCTTGCGGACATCGATGTACGGGTAGCGGTTGTTGCGAAAGACGCGGAACGAGCGATCGAGGTGCAGGTCGACCGAGGAGGGCTGCAGATCCTGGGGGTCGTACGGGTCGATGCGTACCTCGCCCGCGTCGAGCGCGGCTCGAATGTCACGATCGGAAAGGACGCTCACCTGGCGTGCGTCCCGTCGCCCTTCTCGGCGTACAGGTTGTCGACCTCGCGCTTGAGGTCCTCGAGGTCCTCGAAGCTCTGGTAGACGCTGGCGAAACGGATGTAGGCGATCTGGTCGAGGCCGCGGAGTTGCTCCATCGCCAGCGCGCCGACGCGTGACGATGGCACCTCGGTCATGCCCCCGGCCCGGAGCTCGGCCTCGATCCGGTCCGCGGCCGCCTCGGACGCGTCATCCGGGACGGGGCGCCGGGTCAGGGCCTTGCGCAGACCGGTGACCAGCCGCTCACGGTCGAACTCCTGTCGGGTCCCGTCGCGCTTGACGACGACGAGCCGGGCCGCCTCGATCCGTTCGTAGGTGGTGAACCGCGTCGTGCACGAGGTGCACTCGCGGCGGCGACGGATGGTCGCCGAGTCATCCAGGTCGCGCGAGTCGACGACCCGGGTGTCCCGGTCGCCGCATTGGGGGCAACGCATCGCTCTCCTGTGGCTCGACCACCACTACCACTTGTGGTGTGGGACGAGCATACCACTACATGGTGTGGTCAGGGACGAGATTGGCGCGCCGGGACGGACCCCTTGGCCGGCTGGTCCGGTGGCGGCACCTCGAGCCCGCGGGCGGCCTCGGCGTGACGGACGATCGCCTCCCGGGCGTGGACGAGGTTGAGGTACCCGCGTTTGATCGACGTCTGGGCCTCGGCCTCCCGCCCGCGCCGACGAACCTGGGCAAGGATCTTCGCGCCGTGGTCCACCATGCCAAGCGCGCGCTCGGCACGCTCGAGCTCCTCGACGATCGCGTCGCGGATGGGGATCCCCGCCGGCGGCCCCTTCAACGCGCGGGCCTCGTCGGCGTAGCGGGTGACCGCGTCGGTCGCGGCCTCGATGGTCGGACCGATCGTGTCGGCCCCGAGCTGACCCCGGCGGACGGCATCGATACGGCCGGTTGCTCCGTCGAGCGACTGATCGATCCGCGCGGCGAGGTCCCGGACCGACGACCGGAAGCCCTCGACCTCGCGTGTGCGTGCCACGATCCGGCCGGCCCGCCGCAGCACGATGAGGAATCCCAGCGCCAGGGCGACGAACGCGGCGACGGGCAGCATGACCGGCAGGTCGGCGACGGTCACGAGGGCGCGCACCGCATCAACTCTTCCGTTCCCGAAGCTCGGCGAGGATGGCGTTGCCCACCTCGACCAGATCGCCGATCACGATCATGTCGGCGAAATCCGCGATGGGCGCATCCGGATCCCGGTTCACTGCAACGATCGTGGACGCAGTCTGCATGCCGACCTTGTGCTGGATGGCGCCGCTGATGCCCATCGCGAGATAGAGCTGCGGCTTGACGATCTTGCCGGTCTGGCCGATCTGTTGGCTATAGGGAATCCAGCCAGAATCGACCGCCGCTCGGGTAGCCCCGACGGCGCCACCGAGCGCCGCCGCAAGCTCCTCGATCAGACCGAACCCGTCCGGACCGCCCACGCCACGCCCGCCGGCGACGATGATGCGCGCGTCGTCGATCGAGGCCGCCTTGCTCTCGGCTGGCAGGCGTTCGACGACCGGCACCGTGGGCTGAGCAAGATCGCCCGAGGCGGTGGCGTCCTCGACGGTCCCGGCGGAGTCGGCCGGCTCGGCGGTCACGCTGTTCGGGCGAACGGTCACGATGCCCTTCCCGACCGACAGCGCGCTCTCGGTGAGGAGCTTGCCGCCGAACACGGAATGCGTCGCGACCGGGCCGTCCGGGCTGCCGGTCAACCCCGTGGCGTTGGCGAGCACGCCCCAACCGGTCAGCGCCGACAGGGCACCCGCGAGGTCCCGACCCTCAGGACCCGCGCCGGTCATGACGATGTCGGGCTGATGCGCCTCGATGAGTGCCGCCAGCCGTTGAGCGACGATCATGCCGGCGGCGTGATCCGCGGTCGTCGGCTCGGTGACGGTCAGGACCTTCGGGACGAAGCGCGCCAGTTCGTCGGCGGAGGTCGACGGCTTGGACCCGATGACGATGCCGACGACCTCGGCCCCGCCCGTATCCGCGGCGATCGCGCGGGCGAGTGTCGCGACCTCTGTGCTGAGCTTGGCGAGCGAACCGTCGCCCGCGATCTCGCCGTGGACCCAGATGCCGGCCATCAGATGATCCGCCGTTCGGCGAGGAGTGCCACGACCTGGCGGGCCGCCTCATCGGGCGCCTCGCGGACGACGCGGGTGGCTGCCCTCGGCTCCGGAGGCTGCGAACCGACGACCTTCGTCGTGGCACCTGCCAGTCCGACCGTCGCCGGGTCGATCCCGAGGTCGCTCAGGCCGATCGTCGTGATCTCCTTCGAGCGCGCAGCCATGATCCCCTTGAGCGATGGGTAGCGCGGCTCGCCGAGGGCCTGCGTGCCCGAGATCAGCGCGGGCAGCGGGGCCTCGAGGACGTCGTATCCGTCGGCGGTGATCCGCCGGACACGGACCGTGCGTGCGTTCGTATCGGGCTCGATGGTCGCGGCGTAGGAGAGATACGGCAGCCCGGTCAGGACCGCCACGCCGGGTGCGACGAGACCGGACGTTCCGTCGGACGTGTCGACGCCCGCGAAGACGAGGTCGAATTCGAGGGTCTTCAGCGCGGCGGCGAGGATCCGAGTCGTCGCGACCGTGTCGCTGCCCTCGATCGCAGGGTCGGTGACGAGGACACCGCTGGTGGCTCCCATCGCGAGGGCCTTGCGCATCGTCTCCGGGGCGTTGGCCGGGGCCATCGTCAGCAGGACGACCTCGCCCTCGCCAGCCGCCTCGACGAGCTTGAGCGCCTTCTCGAGCACGTATTCGTCGTTGCCGTTCACGACGGCCGGGCTGTTCGCCCGATCGAGCCGACCGTCCGGACCGAGCCGTTCGCCACCGGACGCCGGGTCCGGGACGGGTTTCGTGAGGACGACGATTCGCACGAGCCGATCAGACCTCCCTGGACGTCGCCTCGATCAACCGCCCTTACCGAGCAGGGACCGCGCGATCACGAGTCGTTGGATCTGCTGCGTTCCCTCGTAGAGCTGGGTGATCTTCGCGTCGCGCATCATCCGCTCGACCGGGAACTCGTCGATGTAGCCGTAGCCCCCGAGGACCTGGACGGCGTCCGTGGTGACTCGCATCGCGGTGTCACCGGCGACGAGTTTACACATCGCCGACCACCGACTCGCGTCTGGTGCCCCGGCATCGATCTCGACGCAGGCCTTGTACAGCAGCTGCCGCGCGGCCTCGGTCTGGGCGTCCATGTCGGCCAGCATCGCGCCGATCTGCTGGAAGTCGCCGATCCGCTGCCCGAACTGTTTGCGCTCGCGGGCGTAGGCGGTTGCGACCTCCAGGGCGCCCTGAGCGAGGCCGACCGCCTGAGCCGCGATGCCCGGTCGACTGCGGTCGAGCGTCCGCATCGCGATGTCCCAGCCGCTGCCCTCTTCGCCGAGCCGGTTCGCCGTCGAGACGCGCATGTTCGTGAAGGCAAGTTCGGCGGTCGGACTGCCACGGATGCCCATCTTGTGCTCGACCCGGCTGACCGCGAAGCCGTCGGTCGGGACCTCGACCACGAATGCGCTCAGCCGCTCGTGACGCGGGGCCTCGGGCTTCGTGACGGCGAAGGCGACGACGAGGTCGGCGACGGAGCCCTGGCTGATGAAGCGCTTCGAGCCGTCGATGACATAGTCGTCTCCGTCCCGGCGGGCGGTCGTGCGCGCGGCGGCTGCGTCGGAGCCGGCTTCCGCTTCCGTGAGCGCGAACGCGATGAGGTGCTCGCCGCTCGCGAGCTTCGGGAACCAGCGGGCCTGCTGCTCGGCTGTCCCGGCGATCGTGATCGGCAGCGAGCCGAGCTCCTGGACGGCGAGGATCAGCCCGGTGGTCGCACATGCCCGGCTGAGCTGCTCGACGGCGAGACAGATGCTCAGCAGCTCCCCGCCCAGGCCGCCGTGCTCGGTCGGGAACGGCAGCGCCAGGATGTCGTGGTCGGCGAGCAGTCGCCGCATGTCCTCGGGGAACTCACCGGTCTTGTCGATCTCGGCAGCCCGCGGCGCGACCCGCTCGTCCGCCAGCACGCGGACGGCGTCGCGGAGCATCTCGTGCTCGTCGGTGAGGCGGAAGGGCCCGGGGGCGCGGCTCGCGGTGGTCACCGGCGGCATCGTACCGCGCGTTACGTGCTGGACATTCATCTGGTCGGCGGCCGCGCGGCGTACTACCCTTCGCCGCGGGACGCCACGCGCCGCCACGGGGGTCGGTGCCTGATGTCCGGAGGCCTCGATGGATCAGACCACGCAGCTCCTCGTGATGGTCATCGCGGCCGTTATCGGGATGCTCGCCGTCCTCGCGATCCTGCGCAGGGATCGCCGCACGGCTGAGGACGCCGATCGTGAAACGCCCTTCGCGACCAGCACCGAAGGCATGAAACGCTGCCCGTCGTGCGGGGCGGGCAACCTGGTCACCGACTCGAACTGCTTGAACTGCGGGAAGCGGCTGCCGGGATAGGTCGCCGATCGTCAGCTCGCCGGCGCGACTCACAGTCGCGGCTCCGGCCCGCTTCAGGCCTTCCGCACCCGCCAGATCTCCTCGGCCGGCCAGCGGCGGGCCCACGCGAGGTCCTCGTCGGTCCGGTACGAGCTCGTGGCGCCGTCCGCGGGGCGCGGCTCGATCAGGTCCTCCACGACCAGCCCGTTCGCCCGGAACAGCCGGATCCACTCCCCGTATGCCAGCTGGAACGTCGAAGTCTCACCGTCGTCGAGCCGATGCATCCCGAAGTAGTCGACGACAAGACGATCACCGACCTTGTCGGAATCGAGCGGCCAGGCGATCGACTCGATCGGCGTGTGGTGGCTGAACGCGAACAGCCCGCCCGACCGGAGGAGTCGGGCGGCCTCCGGCACGGTCCGATACGGATCGGCGAAGGTCATCGCGCCGTGGTCGCAGAACACGATATCGAACGACGCGTCGGGCAGCGGCACGTGCTCGGCGCTGCCGTGGATGAGCGGGAAGTCGAGGCCGGCCTCCGCCATGAGCCGTCGCGCGTGCTCGAGCTGGCGCTCGGATAGGTCGATGCCGACCGGCCTTGCCCCGAGCCGCGCCAGCGCGATCGACCACTGCGCCGCGCCGCATCCGAGCTCGAGGATGTCCTTGCCGGCGACGTCGCCCAGCACGTGCAACTCCGCTTCGGGGATCTGCATGACACCCCATGCGAGACCCGAGCTAGCCGCGAGCTGTTCGCCATGCCGGGCCTGGTAGTCGTCGCTATCGGCGTTCCAGGACGCCCGATTCTGGGCTTCGTGGTCGGTGAGGTCGGGGAGATCCGTGTCGTTCATGGCCGAATCATGCATATCGCGCATCACGACGACCGTACGTCCGCAGGGAGGTGCCGAGGCGACCGAAAAGTCTCGACCGTTGCCACGTCCCGCGCGTGGACGTGTGCCCGGACGACTCGAGATCGGCGGATTCGAGCCGTCGGGTCGACATTGGGTTGCCCTGATGCGCGTACTTCACGGTCGCCGGCCCGCGCTACCGCCGCTTGGCCACGAACGCCTCGGACTCCGTCGCAAGGGTCTGCTATCGCTCCGGATCGGAGCCTCGGACCGCGAGCCACTCCTTCTGGATCCGCCCGTGTCCTGGGTCGAAGCGATCGCCTGTGCCGTCGGCCACGAGCTCCTCGACGCGGGCCGCCGACAGCTTCACGACAAGCCCGCCCTTCACGAGCATCGCGAAGATCTTCCCGTCGGTCTTGAGCGACGTAGAGCCGAACGCGCGCTGTGGGCCGGCCTCGTTGCCGTAGGTCGCCGAGCCCTCGGCCAGCATCGTCGCCACGAGCGCCTCCCAGCGGGCCGTGGCGTCGTCCGACGTCGCGTCGTCGGGGCTGGCGTCGTCCGCGGCACCCACGTCAGACCACCGGCAGGCGACGGTCCTCGGGCACGCTCGCCAGGCGAGCCGCCAGGACCTCGCTGATGTCCATCGCGCGGACCTCCGCGCCGCCATCGGCGGCGGCCAGGCCGTCGCTCATCATGACCATGCAGAACGGGCACGCCGTCGCCACGGTCGCGGCGCCCGTCTCGAGGACCTGGCGCGTCCGCTCCTCGTTGATCCTCGTGCCGCGCGTCTCCTCCATCCACATCCGGCCGCCGCCGGCGCCGCAGCAGAACGTGTCCTTGCCGCTCTTGGGCATCTCGGTGAGCGACACGCCCGCCGCACCCAGCACGGAACGGGGAGCTGCCACGATCCCGTTGTAGCGGGCGAGATAGCACGAGTCGTGGACGGTGACGCTGCCCGGCCGGTGATCGCCCGTCGACGACACGGCATCTTCCGGCAGCGTCGCCAAGCGCCCGGACGCCACGAGCTCGGCCAGGAACGTCGAGTGATGGACGACCCGGAAGGAACCACCAAGCTGCCCGTACTCGTTGGCGATCGTGTTGAAGCAGTGCGGGCAGGCGGTCACGATCGTCCGCTCCCCCATCCGATAGCTGTTGAGCGTCTCGACCGCCGCGGTCGCGAGCATCTGGAACACGTAGTCGTTGCCCATCCGCCGCGCCGGGTCGCCCGTGCACGACTCCTCCTGGCCGAGCACAGCGAAGGACACGCCGGCGGCGTGCAGGCACGTGGCCACGGCGCGCGCGACCTTCTGGTTGCGTGGGTCGAATGCAGCGGCGCAGCCGACCCAGTACAGGACCTCGAGGTCATCGAGCCCGCCGTCGGCCGCCAGCGACGCCACCGTCGGCACATCGAACGGCAATGCCTTCGTCCAGTCGAGTCGCGTCGACGCCGGCTGGCCCCACGGGTTGCCCTGTCCCTCCATCGCACGGAACGCAGCCGTCAGCTCCTGCGGGAAGCGCGATTCCTCGAGCACCAGGTTCCGACGCAGCCCGACGATCTTGTCGACGTGCTCGATCAACACGGGACACGCCTCGACGCAGGCGCCGCACGTCACGCAGTCCCACACCGCCTCGTACGGGATGGCGTCGTCGACGATGGGCTTGGCCAGGGCCGTCTTGTCCGGGTGAACGTCGTCGAGGCCATACGTCTCGCGCACGATCGGCGAGTTCGGGATGAGGTCGAGGCCATGCTCCGCCTCGACCGACATGTCGCGGATACCCATGATGAATGTCTTGGGGTTGAGCGGCTTCCCGGTATTCCAGGCCGGGCAGGCCTGCTGGCAACGACCGCATTCGGTACACGTGAACCCGTCGAGCAGGTCCTTCCAGCCGAGGTCCTGGAGCGTCTTGAGCCCGAACGTCGCGTTCTCGTCCTCGAGGTCCATCTGCGGCAGCTCGCCCCGCGGCGCGAGCTTGCGGAACCAGATGTTCGGGAAGCTGGTCGCGATGTGGAGGTGCTTGCTGAACGGCAGGTACACGAGGAACGCCGCGACGAGCGCGACATGCGCCCACCAGAAGAAGGCGAACAGCGTCTCGAGGGTGTCTGGGGCGAAGGCGCTTCGCAACGGTCCGGCCAGCGCCGCGGACACGAACGCGCCCGGCTGGTCGCCGTGGACCGCGAACTCGAACGCCTCAGCCATCACCTCGGTCGCGACGACCCCGCCGATCATCGACAGGATGATCAGGGCGTCGCGGTTGTAGGTCAGCCGACGCGGCTTCGTGATGAGCCGCCGGACGAACGCCCATCCGATCGAGACCAGCACGATCACCGCGACGACGTTCTGCATCGCGCTGACCAGCGTCCAGAGCAGACCGTCGAACGGGATCGACAGGATCTGCTCGACGATCCCGCCCGTGACGATGTTGACGGTGCCGATCGTGAGGAGGATGAACCCCCAGAAGATGCCTGCGTGCATCAGCCCCGCACGCCAGTCCTTGAACATCTTGGTCTGGATGAAGGCGTACTCGATCAGGCCGACGAACCGCCGCGGCATGTCGGCGAACGGGCTAGGGCCCTCCGCGCGGACCGCCGCGAACACCCGCAGGTGGCGGGCCATCGCCAGCACGAACACCACGAGGGCGCCATAGAACAATGGGAAGACGAGTGGGTAGTACGGGACGTCTGCGAACGGGCCGAACAGCGTCATGCGTCGTGGTCGAACGGGCCGGCCAGCGTCTCGAGCGCGTGGTCGAGCACGGCCTCGATCGCCCCGAGCGACTCGAGCGCGCCCTTCGGGCTGCCGGGCAGGTTGACGACCAGCGCCTGGCCGATGACGCCGACCACGCCGCGCGACAGATCGGCAAACGGGGTCGTCACGCGGCCGGCGGCGCGCATCGCCTCGGCCAGGCCGGGCACCTCGTAATCGATCGCGTCAGAGGTCGCCTGCGGCGTGACGTCACGCGGCGTCAACCCCGTTCCGCCCGTGGTCACGATGAGATCGTGCGACTCCGCCGAGGCCCGCAGGATCTCGCTGAGCGCGTCGCGTTCGTCCGGCAGCACGGCGCGCTGGACCGTGAACCCGAGCAGCTCGAGCCGGTCACCGACGCCGGACCCGGACGTGTCCTCGCGGACGCCCTCGTTGACCCGATCGCTGGCCGTGA
>DASTIG010000181.1:0-4235 GCA_035717785.1 Candidatus Limnocylindrales bacterium | reverse complement strand
AGGCCGAGGAGTCGCAGGCCGAAGCCGAAGACACGACGGCCGCCGAGATCAAGGCCTCCGAGCCAACCCACAACGTGGAGGCGCAGCAGGCGGCCCGGCTTTCGCGCGAGGCACCGCTGCCCGCGGAGGTCACCACCGGCTCCGCCAAGCAGTGGTACGTGATCCACACCTACTCGGGCTACGAGAACAAGGTCAAGGCCAACCTCGAGCACCGCATCGAGTCCATGGGCATGGAGGACAAGATCTTCCAGGTCCTCGTCCCGATGGAGGACGAGATCGAGATCCGGCAGGGCCAGCGGCACACCGTCCAGAAGAAGGTGTACCCGGGCTACGTGCTCGTCGAAATGATTCTCGACCCCGACAGCTGGTTCGTCGTCCGCAACACGCCGGGCGTGACCAGCTTCGTCGGCGGCTCGAACATCCCGGGCGTCCGGAGCGAGCCGATCCCGCTCGACGAGACCGAGGTCAAGCAGATCCTGCGGCACATGGGCGTCGAGACACCCAAGTACCGCGTCGCGTTCACGAAGGGCCAGAGCGTCCGGGTCACCGACGGGCCGTTCGCCGAGTTCATCGGGACGGTCGAGGAGATCAACCCGGAGCGCAACAAGGTCAAGGTCCTGGTGAGCATCTTCGGCCGCGAGACACCGGTCGAGCTGGACTTCCTGCAAGTCGAGAAACTGTAAGCACCCTCGGGCCTGGACCGCCCGGGTGGGCGCTCACAGGGCTGACGCCCGTTAGAAAGGAATCGGACCTCACGTGGCCAAGAAGATCCGCATCGTCCTGACGCTCCAGTTGCCGGCTGGTGCCGCGACGCCGGCGCCGCCCGTCGGCACCGCGCTCGGCCCGCACGGCATCAACATCGTCGAGTTCACCAAGTCCTACAACGAGAAAACGGCCGACAAGCGCGGCCAGATCATCCCGGCCCAGATCACGATCTTCGAGGATCGTTCGTTCACGTTCATCCTCAAGACACCGCCGGCCGCGGACCTGCTCCGCAAGGCCGCCGGGATCGAGAAGGGCTCCGGCATGACCGGACGGGAGAGCGTCGGTCGGGTGACCCGCGACCAGCTTCGCGAGATCGCCACCATCAAGATGTCCGATCTCAATGCCAACGACCTAGAGGCCGCCGCCAAGCAAGTCGAGGGAACGGCCCGCTCGATGGGGATCGAAGTCTCCAACTAGACGTCACGTCCCGCTTGCGGTCGGCACCCCGGGCCGCAGGCATCCGTTCAAGGGGAAGGTCGGGTTCGCCGGCCGTTAGGAGGACAGAGCGATGCCCCATCGCGGCAAGAAATACCAGGACGCGGCGAAGCTCGTCGATCGCGAGACGTTGTACGACCCGGCCGATGCCGCCGAGCTCGTGAAGCAGACGACGACCGTGAACTTCGATGCCACGATCGAGGCGCACATCCGCCTCGGGGTGGACCCGCGCCACGCCGACCAGATGGTCCGCGGCACCGTCGTCCTCCCGCACGGCACCGGCAAGACGGTCCGCGTGGCGGTGTTCGCCCAAGGCGAAAAGGCACAGGAGGCGCTTCGCGCCGGCGCGGATGAGGTCGGCGGCGAGGACCTGGTCAAGAAGATCGAAGCCGGCTGGCTCGAGTTCGACGTCGCGCTCGCGACCCCCGATTCGATGGGTCTCGTCGGTCGACTCGGCAAGATCCTCGGCCGTCGCGGACTCATGCCGAACCCGAAGGCCGGAACGATCACGTTCGACCTCGAGCGGGCGATCAAGGAGGTCAAGGGCGGCCGGGTCGAGTTCAAGGTCGACAAGGCAGCGATCGTCCATGTCGCGGTCGGCAAGAGCAGCTTCGAGGCGGCCGCACTGGTGGACAATCTGGCGACGCTCGTCGACGCTGTGAACCGCGCCAAGCCGGCCGGGGCGAAGGGCCAGTACCTGCGCACCCTGACGATCGCCAGCACGATGGGCCCGGGCATCCGGGTCGATGTGCCGGCCGTTCTGGCGGTCGCCAACGCCGCCTGACCCACGCCGGCGGGTCGCCGGCAGCAATCCACGCGGTGGCGGTCGAGAGGCGCGCCATCTGGAATGTTCGATGTGATCCGGCGCCATCCGCCGCGTTGGCCGCTATCGCGGGACCGCTCACGCACCGTCAGGTGCGCTCGCGAACCCGCTCCGCGGCCGCCTTGCGGCTGGACCGGCTAACATCGAACAGACGACATAGACGGACCGCCGCAGACAGCCTGCGTCCGTAGTGCGCGACCATCCTTGGTCGTCGTGCCGGACTTGATCCGTCGGACCGGACCGGTCGATCGCCGTCAGGGCGCCGATCGGGGACGACGACGAGCACGCCGAGGCAGTCGGTGCCTCCACCTTCGCCGGTGGGTGCGCCCCTGCGAGCCGGGGTCGGCCTCCCTCGGGAGGTTGCCATGGGATCCGTCGCAGGGGAGAACCGGGGTCTTGCTCCGGTCGACCCACCGCCGCACGCCGGTCCGCGTGCCGAAGTGAAAGAGGAGGCTGGATGCCGACAGAGGCAAAGGAGGCGACCGTCGCGGCGCTTCGCGAGGAACTCGCGAACGCGCGGACCATGATCGTCTCCGAGTACCGCGGCCTCACGGTGAGAGAGATCGCCGAGATCAGGCGAGCCCTGCACAAGCAGGACGTCCGATACCGCGTCGTGAAGAACCGCCTCATGCGGATCGCCGCCGCCGACACGGTCGGCGAGGCACTTTCCCCGCTCCTCAACGGTCCGACCGCGATCGCGTTCGGCACCGACGAGGCAGCGACCGCAAAGGCCGTTCTGGACGCCACCCGCCCGTACAACAAGGTCGTGCGGATCACCGGGGGGATCCTCGGCGACCGCGCGATCGACGGTGACGCTGTGACGCGGCTCGCCGCGCTTCCATCGCGGGAGGTGCTGCTGGCCAGGCTCGCCGGCGGGATGCAGGCACCGGTCGGCACCCTCGCCGGACTGTTCGCTGCGCCGTTGCGCAACCTGGGTTACGCCCTGGCGCAGGTCGCCGAGCAGAAGCGCCAGGCCGACGCCTAGATCTCGATCACCCGACCGCCGAATACGAACGACACCGACACCTAAGGAGATTCCATGGCTACCCTGACCCAGGACGACCTGCTCGAGGCCATCGACAAGATGACCGTCCTCGAGTTGTCCGAATTCATCAAGCGCTTCGAGGAGCGCTACGGCGTGACCGCCGCTGCCCCTGTCGCGGCCGCGGCCGCCCCCGCGGCTGGTGGTGACGCCGGTGGCGCTGCCGCCTCTGCCACACCGGAGGAGCAGACCGAGTTCGTCGCCGTCCTCGCCGAGGTCGGCCCGAACAAGATCCCGGTCATCAAGGTCGTCCGCGAGCTGACCGGTCTGGGCCTCAAGGAGGCCAAGGACCTGGTCGATGCGTCGCCGAAGCCGGTCAAGGAAGGCATCGCTCGCGACGAGGCCGAGAAGATCAAGGCTGCTTTGGAGGAGCAAGGGGCAAAGGTCGAGATCAAGTAACGAGACCCTCCGACGGCCGAGGTCAGGCGGTGCCAGCCCTCGGCCGGAGGACTCGCCAAGGTCGAGATCAAGTAGTCGAGCGCTGAGCGCCGAGGTCAGGCTGTTGCCGGGTCTCGGCGTTCGGATTCTGGGTCCTTCGGACGACAGGTCGGGTTTATGCTGCGTCCGCTGATATCGCGAGGCGGACCAGTGGAACAGGACCCCAAGGTAGCGCTCCTCATGGGAGTGCCGTTGTTCCAGAGCCTCGACCTGTCACAGGTCCAACGGCTTGCGGATCTTACGAGCGAAGTCCAAGCGGCCGATGGCGACGTGTTGATGCGCCAAGGCGAGACCGGACACGAGTTCTTCGTCGTCGCTTCCGGCAACGTCGTCGTCCAACGCGATGATCAGCGACTCGCTCGTCTCGGACCAGGCGAATTCTTCGGCGAGATCTCGCTGATCGACGGTCGCCCCCGGACCGCGACGGCTTTGGCAGATGGTGACACCTTCCTTCTGGCCCTCGACCATGGTCAGTTCGACGCGATGATCGAGGAGTTTCCCGGGCTCGGCCGTCAGATCGCGCGGGCTCTCGTGGATCGGATCCGTCGCACCGTGACGGTGCCCCAGTTCGGGATCTTCGCTCAAGGCACGATTGCGCACGCGTTCGTGGAATGGGACCTCCGCCCCGGCGTCGACCTTCTCCAGGCGGCCGCTGTCCTCGGGCGTCTTCGCGGCCCGAACGTCGCGGCAGGTGGCGTCAATCTAGTACTCGCATTCGGCTCGGAGCTCTGG
>DASTIG010000180.1:0-22397 GCA_035717785.1 Candidatus Limnocylindrales bacterium | reverse complement strand
TCGAGATAGCAGTTGATAGCGTTGGCGCTCCCGGCGGCGAGCGTGCCGCCGATGAGCGTCCAGGCGACCTTCCAACCCCAGTCGCCCCAGTCGATGCCGGGCACCCAGCGGGTGGCGAGCACCATCGCCGGGACAGTCGTGACGAGGAGCAGCTCGATGATCCGCGGCTTGGTCAACGCGACGTAGGCGCGGATGCGGTCGCCGGTCGTCCGCCGGACCCCTGGACCCGTTTCTGGCTCGCGCTGGCCGCCGGTGCGAACCGTGCGGGCTGCGTAGTAGCTCGTCACGGTGAGGCCCACGAGCGTCGCGAGGATCACGGCACCAAGCGCAAGGTGCAGCGTCTGGGTCCAGGCGGACAGTCGGGTCAGCACCTGCAGCCCGCCGATCGCAACCTGGATCGCGAACAGCACCGCCGCACCGACGGCTAGCCTGACGATCGCGGGGTCGTCTCGCTGGGTTCGCCACGCGACGATCGCGAGCGCGACGACGATGGCACCGACGACCGCCGCCACCCAGCGATGCAGGACATGCGCGGAGGTGAGCTCGGTCAACGGCGGGATCAGGGACCCGTTCATCAGGGGCCAATCGGGGAAGACCAGCGCTGTGTCGGTCGCGGTGACATGGGATCCGAAGAGCAGCAGCGCGAACGTCGCCAGCGTCGTGAAGGCCGCGAGCAACGTGAACCGCTGGCTGCCGCCCCAGCCGCCGACCCGGGCCGGGATACCGGCACGGACCGTGACGAACACCAGCAGTGCCACCAGCAGCATCGCCGCCGCCAGGTGCGCGGTGACCGACTCCCCGCTGTTCCCGAGGCGGACCGTCTCGCGTCCGAGCCAGGCCTGGAACCCGACGAGGACCACGGCCGCGAGCGTCGGCCAGAGAAGCGAGCCGCGGTCGCGGTGGTCGACCCAGGCGAGCACCGCCAGGGCCAGGATCTCGAAGCCGATGATCGCCGCGACGGTCCGATGGATCCATTCGATCCACGCCTTCGGGTCGTCGAGTGGCGGGAGCAGCTGCCCGTGGCACAACGGCCAGTCCGGGCAGCCGAGTCCTGAGTCGGTGGCGCGGACGATGACCCCGATCGTCACGAGCAGGATGGCCGTCCCGAGCGTGGTCGCGGCGAGTTTCTGGAAGCGGGTCACGTGATCTCCTGGGGCCGCTGGGACGGGGCGCAGGGGCATTCTAGCGCGAGGAGGACCGCTCACGGCCCCGAACGGGCGACTCGGCTACGCTTCGGGCATGACCCGATCGACCCTCGTGGCGTGCCTGTGCGTCGCGTTGTTCGCCGTTCTTGCATGCGGACCATCGTCGGGTCAAGCGGGCGACGCGTGCCGGACGACACCGCCTCCAGAGGGCACACCGGCGGGGTGGGATGTCGGCTCGCAACACCCATCGATCTTCCCGTCCGTCATCAACCCGGCTGGCACCGTCGCGTGTGGCCCGAATCGGTTGATGTTCTCGTTCCTCGATTCGCAGAACGTGCCGGTCGCAGCCCCGGACCGGACCGTCGAGGTCAAGCTCTTCGATCTCGGGGCAGACCCGGCCAAGTCGGTCGCGCAGGGTACGGCGACATTCATCTGGGCGATCGAGCCGCGGGTCGGCGTCTATGTCGTCGATGTCGAGCTGCCGACCGCCGGGAGTTACGGCATCGAGTTCACGACGGCGATCGGCGGCGGCTCGCCCGAGGTCATCCGCACCATCCAGGACGTCCAGCCGACATCGAGCGTCGTTCGGGTCGGCGACAAGGCGCCCGCCTCCGACACGCCGACCCTTGCCGACGTCGGCGGTGACGTGTCCAAGATCGCAAGCGATCCGGAGCCGGTCGCCGCGTTCTATGAGACATCGATCGCGCAGGCCATCGCAGCCAAGGAGCCGTTCGTGGTGGCATTCGCCACGCCGAAGTTCTGCGCGAGTCAGCAATGCGGCCCGACGCTGGATCGGTTGAAGCCGATCGCCGCGCGGCATCCGGACGTGACCGTTATCAACGTCGAGCCGTATGTGCTCGAGCTCCAGGATGGTCAGCTCCAGCCGGTTCTCACCGACGACCAGCTCACGCCGGCAGCCTCGACCAACGAGTGGCGTCTCCCGACGGAGCCCTGGGTGTTCGTGGTGAACCGCGATGGTGTCATCACCGCGTCGTTGATGATGATCTTCAGCGACGAGGAGCTTGAGGCCGCCATTACGGCGGTCGAGTGACGGCGCCGCGCGTCGCGGCTCAGCTCGGCGCCCGTGGGACGCCTTGGTCGTTGATGCACATGGGCCGCATCAAGACTCGCGACTTGAGCACCCAGGCGTCGCCGCGGCAGACAAGATCTCCGGCAGCCGCGTTCGTCCCGCTGGGGGCGTTCGTCCAGCCGGCCGCGTTCGTCCCACCGGCCGCGTTCGCGCCTCTCCCAGCCCCGTTGATGCGGCCTGTGGACATCAAGGATCAAAGGCCGGCACGGGCGGGCATCGTCGGACATCAAGGACCAAAGGTCGGCATGGGCGGGCATCGTGGATATCGGCTTGGGCGCACCGCCGCGCCGCGACGCCGCTCTGCACCGCTACGGGGCATCCTCCATGCGGATCGCGAGTCGTTCGGCGCCCTCCATCCGCCACCACACGCGGACCGGTTCGGCGGTCGCCTGATGCTCGGCGAGGTGGCCGGGTGCGAACTCTGTCGGATTCGTAAGCGCACGAAGGCTGAACTCGACCAGTTCACCGCCGGCGACGCGGAGCGTAAAACCACGCACGTCGGCGAGGCTGCTGCTGTCCACGCCAACGACGACCCCGGTCACGTCGGTCGTGCCGGCCGGTTGGTCGGGATCGACGATGCCGGTCTCGCTCAGCAGGACCGCAGCCACGGCGGTCAGGATGACGATCGCGGCAAAGAGCGCAGCGAATAGGACGCGGGTCCGGCGATCCACCGCTCAGGCTCCGGTCGGGATCCTGCTCGCGACGGTGCTGCCTACGGCTCCCGTGCTCCCGGGCGCATATACCGGTTCCCCCGCGGCACACCTCGGGCACGTCGCGTCACCCGGTTCGAACGTCGGGAGGTCGAGCTGCCAGAGCGATCGCAATGGGTATGTTCGCCCGCTGGTCGGTGAGGTGAGGGTCGCTCGGCCGCCGCTCCGGTCGACGAGGACCGCGCATTCGACGATCTCGCCACCGAGCGCTTCGACGGCCGGGATCATGGCGAGTAACGAGCCGGCGGTCGTGAGGATGTCGTCGACGAGATAGACGCGCTCGCCGGGACGGATCGTGAACCCGCGCCGGAACTCGCGGTGCGTGGCGCCGTCGTCGTCGCGCACCTCCTCCGCGAAGATGCCGCGTGTCCCGAGCTGCCGCGCCGTCTCGAACGCGAGGATGATGCCGCCGGTCGTCGGACCGGCCACGAGGTCGACCAGCGGCGGGGCTCCATCTCCGGCGAGGCCGCGGATCCGGGCGACCCAGAACCCACACAGCTCGCTGGTCGCGGCCGGGTCGGACAGCACCGCGAACTTCTCGACGTACGCGTCGCCGTGCCGGCCACTCTTCAGCAGGAAGTGGCCTTCGCGGAACGCGCCGGAGGTCCGGAACAGTTCCTCGGTCCGTGCCGCGACGGCGGATCGGACGGCAAGGTCAACAGCGGGCTTGATCGTGGTCACGAGACCAGTGTAGGCGGGGGTGACTTCCTGGGTGGTGCCGGCCACCGGGGCGGTGCCGGCCCACCGGGCGGTGCCGGCCCACCGGGCGGCGCCGGCCCACCGGGGGCGGCGTCTCCCTCAGGGCCGGTATTCGACGCCCTTGGCCGACGGAGCTGCCGCCCGCTTCGGCAGGGCCGTCCCGACGAGATCGTGATGGGAGGTCACGCGGACCCGACGGCACTCAGCAGCCAGCTCGTCGATGAGGCGGACGGGGAGGGTCGGGTCGGCGAAGATCGCGGTCCCGACCTGGACCGCGATCGCCCCGACGGCCAGGAAATCCAGGACATCGGCGAGCTCGGTCACGCCGCCGATCGCCACGATCGGGATGCGGACTGTCTGTGCCGCCTCGTACACGACCCGCAACGCGATCGGCTTGACCGCGGGGCCGCTCAGCCCGCCATAGGTGTTGCCCAGCAGCGGCCTGTGTCGGTCGGGCGCCACGGCGATCCCGGACAACGTGTTGATCGCGGTCAGTGCGTCGGCGCCCGCGTCCTCGATGGCTCGCGCGATCGGGCGAATGTCGGCGACGTTCGGGGAAAGCTTGACGAGGAGCGGCAGGTCGGTGGCGCGCCGGACCGCGGCGGTCACCTCGGCCGCAGCGACTGGATCGATGGCGAACTGGAGCCCGTCGCGACCGACGTTCGGGCACGAGATGTTGAGCTCGATGCCGGCGATGCCGGGCACGCCCTCGAGTCGACGCGTCACGGCGACGTAATCGCCGACCGACTCACCCGCGACATTGACGATGACCGGCACCTTCCAGCCGGCCCAGGTGGCCGCGTACTTCTCGACGACCGCGTCGACGCCCGGGTTCTGGAGACCGATCGAGTTCAGCATCCCGCCCGGTGTCTCCGTCACTCGCGGGGTCGGGTTGCCGATCCGTGGCTTGAGCGTCGTTCCCTTACAGCAGATCGCGCCGAGCCGATCGATCGCGACCACCTCGCCATATTCGACGCCGTAACCGAACGTGCCCGACGCCACGAGGATCGGGTTTCGAAGGACGAGCCCGCGGCCGAGGTCGACGGCCAGGTCGATGTCGGTGGCTTCCGGCGGAGGAGACCCGCGGACGACCTTCGACGGCGCGACCGACGCGACTCGCGGTCGCGGCGTGGCCTGGACGATCGCGGGGCGCACCCGACGCACGGTCGGCGTCCGCTTGGCCCCTGCTGGCCGGCCGTTGCCAGTGACCACGCGCCGTTTGGCTCTCACGACCAGGCGCCCTCCCAGGCCAGCTCCTCGCTCGCGAAGACCGGGCCTTCGCGGCAGACGCGCTGAGGCGTGCCGGTCACGGTCATCACGACGCAGCCGAGGCACGCTCCCACCGCACAGCCCATGTTCTGCTCCATCGACACCTGGAGGTACGCCTTCCGGCGCGCGGCAGGTGAACCGAGCGCTGCGGCGCGACCCGCGCCGCGCTTGCGGCCGAGCTTCGCCACACCGAGTCGCTGCCGGCGACCCTCCGCCTGCTTCGCGAGCGCCCTGAGCATCCCGTTCGGACCGCAGGCGAAGGCCTGGTCGGCCCATCCCTCGTAGTCCGGCACGAGATCGGTGACGAACCCGTGGTGGCCCAGCGAGCCGTCATCGGTCGCGACCACGTACTCGACCTCGTCGGGCAGGAGGTTCGACGGATACACCTCGCTGACGCTCGATGCGCCGAACAGCAGCGTCACCTGGCGGCCGTCGCGGATCGCCTCGTCGGCCAGCATCCGGACGCCGGCCATCCCGAGGCCGCCGGCGATGAGCAGCAGATGCCGGCTCCGCGGATCGACCTCGAACGGGCGCCCGAGGGGACCCAGCAGGTCGATCGTGTCACCCGGCCGCAGCCGTGTGAACCACTCCGTGCCGC
Organism: Candidatus Limnocylindrales bacterium; assembly: GCA_035717785.1. GTDB lineage: Bacteria > Chloroflexota > Limnocylindria > Limnocylindrales > CSP1-4 > SPCO01. The sequence goes on along the minus strand of DASTIG010000180.1, from coordinate 16,886 downwards.
GGCCGATGACGCGGAAATGGATCGTCACGATGCCGGTGGCTAGGTCGGCCGTGTTCAGCGAGAAGGGGCGCCGAAGGACGAGCCCCGAGAAATCGCCGGTGCGAACGTGGACGAACTGGCCGGCGCGCGACCCGTTCGCGAGATCGGGTGCGTGATACGCCTGCAGCCACTGACCCGGAAGGATCTCGCGGCTCTCGACAAGCTCGGCCGCGGCGAGCCGCATCGTCACGCGGTCGGGCGGCCCTCCGTGCCCTCGTCGTCGGCCGCTTCGTCGCCGGCCGCGTCGTCATCCGCGGCCTCGCCGCCTTCCTCGGAGACCTCGCTGTCGCCGGCCTCCTCGCCCTCTTCGGCGCTATCGGTCGCGGCGGCGGACTTGGCCTCGTCGTCGTCGATGTCACTCCCCGCCGCGGCACCCGCGAACTCCGGTGCGACCGACGGGTAGGCATCGGCGAGCGCATCGGCGAGGTCCCCGAAGACGTCGGTCGGGTCGTAGAACTCGACCAGCTCATCCGGTCCAGTGAGGGTCCGCCACGAGCCGTCGGCCTCCTCGGGCACGACCTCCGCGCGGAACTCTCCGGTCGAGGTCAGGATGAGACGCTCGTCGTCGTCATCGACGATCACGAGATCCCCGAGGAGGTTCGCTGCGGTTGCGGCGGCTGTCTCGAAATCGTCGAGCAGTCGCGCCTCGGTCCGCTGGCTCCGCTCCTGGTACTCGAGGGCCAGGTCGTACAGACGCCGGGACGCTGCCTCGTCGTCGGCAAGATCGACATCGGCCGGCTGTCCCGCAGCCCACGAGTCGGCTGCGGCGGCGTAGGGGTCCTCACCACCCAGGCTGACCGTCTCTTCGGGGGCGATGCCGGCGGCTTCGAGCATCTCGTCGGTGGCGGTCGGTTCCTCGGTGAGACCGGCGGCCTCCTTGGCGGCCTCGGTGAATGCGGCGTAGACGTCGGCTGGGTTGTACAGCTCGACCAGCTCCGACGCCGATTCGATGACTTCCGTCTCGCTCACCCAGTCGCCGGTCAGGTCGTCGAGGAAGCGCGTCCGGCTACGGAAGGTGCTGTCCGGCGCGATCGACAGGTAATCGGGCTCCTCATCGATCAGCGTGAGCCCGCCGTACGCGGCGATACGCTCCTTGTGCCGATCAAGGAAACGGCGCAGCTGATCGGTGGACTGCACGAGGAAGTCCGACCGCTCCAGCGCAGCGTCGGCCGCGATCTCGCCGAGCAGGTCGTTGCGGCCCGTATCCATGGTTCGCCTCCTGTTCGGTTCATCGCCCGGTGGCAGGACTTCGCGTCGGATTCCCAATGGTGCTCCTCGCTTGGCTTGGGTCAGGGATGGTATTCGAGGTCGGGGCCCATGCGCTCGCGCAGGAACATCGAGTGATGGCGCTCGAAGATCCATTCGCCGGCTCGATGTCCGAGGGCGCGGGTTCCTTCATCGGCCTCGAGCTTGTCGAGCGTCGCGTAGTCGGGCAGATCGAGGAGGATGACGTTGTCGAAATCCCAGCCGTGCGCGACGTTGTACCAGCCGATAAACCGGATCCCGAAGCGCTCTTCGTAGTCCTTCAACTGGCGCGGGAACAGAGTCTTCATGAAGAACTTGAAGAACGGGTCGCGGCCGCGTCGGACGGAGAAGTAGGTGGCGAGCACGGGCACTGTGGGCTGGCTCCTCCGGGTCGGCTTGGTAGGGCGTGTCGAGGCTCGGGTTGGGTGGCCGCATTGTCGCACGGGGGTCGGGGCGTGGCGGGGCGCGACGGCTGCGGCCATCTCGCCAGACCGCGGCGATCTCGGCAGATACTCGCCGTGGGAATGTTGGGCCGGCTCTCGGCCCGTATGGGCTCCGCATACCCCCCGTTCGACGCCAGCGCGCGCACGATCCGTGCACGATCCGGACAGCACGCCAGCGGTGCGCCGACGGTTGACACCCCATGGCCCGCCCAAGACTCCGGGGGCGAGTATTTGGCTGACTTAGCGCTCCGTCGGAGCCGCATCGGGGTCGGCCGCATCGGGGTCGGCTGCGTCGTCCTCGAGCTCGCCGACCGTCTTCGTGGCACTTCCCAGTGGCCGGCGGCGGGTGCGGCGGTCCGCCGCGACCAGCCGCAGCAGGAAGATGATCGTCTGGCCGGTCGTCAGGAGAAGGCCGATGACCGCGAACAGCAGCACCGCGCTCACGGCTTCCGGCCAGTGCCAAGCCACGCTGAGCGGCGTCAGGACGACGAACAGCGCGAGCACCGCGAGCTGGAACCTGAAACAGCCCAAGCCCGGACCGCGTTCGGCCTCGAGATCGGCGCCTTTGTACTGGACGGGGCCGGTGGGACGAGCTGGCCGGGGTGGCGTTGGGTCGGCGTTCGGATCCGGGGTCGGATCGGCGTCGGGGTCGAGTTCGGTCACGAGCCCGAACGATACGGGAGGCGGCGTCAGGCCGCCGGAGGATCGGTCGCAAGGCCCTTAACAACCTCGACGTTCGGCAGCGCGAGCAGGATCGACGGTGGCGCCAGCACCTTCCACGACCGCGACCCACCGCCGAGGACGATGCGCTCGCATTGCATCACGCGAGCGTCGACCCAGACCGGCAGCGACGCCGGCAGCCCGAACACCGTCACCCCGCCGATCTCCATCCCGGTGATCTCACTCGTCGCCTCGGGCGGCGCGAACGACGCCTTGCGCGTGCCGAGCCGATCGCGGACGGCGCGGTTCACGTCGAGTCGATTTGGCGCAAGGACGACGCACGCGGCGTAACGAGGCGGGTCGCTCTTGCCGATGACGAGGATCGTGTTCGCCGACTCCTCCGGTGCGAAACCGTAGGCCGCACAGAAGGCCGCGGTGTCGGCGAGGGCCGGGTCGCACGGGAACAGCTCGTAGTCGACACCCAACGGCGCCAGCGCGGCGACCAACCGTTCGCGGCCCTCGGGATCGTGCATGGCCGGGTCGATCCGGGCGATGTCGGACATGCGCGGAAGCGTAATCGGTACCATCGCGGGCGATGACCGACCCCACCACGATCCGATCGCCGACCGCGATGCCCGACATCGACGCATATTTCGAGCGATTCGATTGGCATCCGGAACCGGAGCTGATCGGCTATCGCGATGAGGAGTCGTCCAGGGCAGCACTCGCCTCATTGGGCGCGCGCACATGGCACGAGGCGCTCGAGTTCCTGTACGGCATCGCCGCCACCCGCGCGATGGGCGATCCCTCGCCGTACGCCGAATCTCGCCGGCGCTACTACGCATCCGACCCGACCGGTCCGCGCGACGGCCCGGGCCCCGCCCCGACGTCACCGATGCGTGCCGCGGAGGTCCTCGCGGAGTTCAGCGGGCGGCTGTCAGGTGGCCTCATGAACGCCCAGCATCCGCGCCAGTTCGGCTATTTCACGCCGCCTCCCCTACCGATGTCGATCATGGGCGAGCTGCTCGCCCAGGTCGCGAACCAGGGTGTCGACGTCTGGCACGCCGGTCCGTTCGCCGCCTTCGTCGAGGAGGAGGTCGTCCGCTGGCTGTGCGATCTCGTCGGCTATGAGCCGACGTCGTTCGGCCTTCTCACGAGCGGCGGCGTCATGGCCAACTTCATGGCAATGGCCATTGCCCGGGATCTGCATCTCGGGCGCGTGCGCGGGCTGGAGGCACCGCCGCGTGGCAAGGACCTGGACGGCGCGCGGGTCTACACGAGCGACCAGACCCATTTCTCGATCGCGCGTGCGCTCGATGAGCTCGGGTTCCCAACGGACACGCTGGTGGTTCTCCCATCGGATGACGACTTCCACCTGCGCGGTGCCAGAGTCGCGGACGCGGTGGCGCGCGACCGCGCCGCGGGCCTGACCCCGTTCGCCATCGCTGCCGTCGCCGGCTCGACGAACACGGGCTCGGTCGACGCGGTCGCCGAGCTCGCCGACGTCGCCGGGGCCGAGGACCTGTGGCTCCACGTCGACGCGGCGTATGGCGGCGGCGCCCGGCTATCCGCGCGGGATCGCGACCGTGTCCCTGATCTCGATCGGGCGGAGTCGGTCACCGTCGACCCGCACAAGTGGTTCTTCCAGGCCTATGACATCGGCGGTCTGCTGGTCCGCAACGGTCGGATGCTGAGTGCCGTCTTCGGCGGGCGGGCTCCGGAGTACTACCGGGGCGGCGAGAGCGTCGGGAGCGGGTCGCCGGACTACCTGCGCGACGGCAAGCACGACGACCACGCCGATCAACTGAACTTCTACAAGCTGTCGTTCGAGGGCACGCGTCGCTGGCGTGCCCTGAAGCTCTGGATGACCTGGAAGCACCTCGGCACGCCGGGCTTCGGCCGACTCATCGAGGCGAACGACGATCTGGCCGCATACCTCGCGGGGAGGTGCGCCGAGGACGACGACCTCGAAGCCCTCCCGGCCTCGCCGGAGCTGTCGGTGGTCTGCTTCCGCCACCTGGCGCCAGGGCTGACCGGAGAGGCGCTCGACGCCCATCAGGATCGACTCCAGGCGGCGCTGGAGGCGTCCGGCGACGGCTGGCTGACCACGACGCGGCTCCGTGGCGCGACCTGGCTGCGTGCCGGGATCGTCAACTACCTTTCGACGGAAGCCGACATCGACCGGCTACTCGGCACGCTGCGGCGACTCGCCAATAGCGACTGACGATCAGTCGAGCGCGGCTGGTCGCCGGCAGCGCGATCTCACCGATTCCTCGTGACGCGACGACGTCGCGGCTTCCAGCGCGAGCAGGACGTCAAGGACGTGGAACGCGAGCTCGCCCGACGCCCGGTGTGGCCGCCCCGACCTGATCCCGGCGATGAGGTCGGCGAGGCCGATCCCGCGCTCGACGCTCCCATCGAACCGGAGCGGCACGTCCTCCCAGGCGTCCGCGCCGAGGGCTCGGTAGCGAACCTCGCCGTCGAACGTGTTCGGGTCGCCGAGGCTCAGCGATCCGGCCGTGCCGTGGAACTCGAGAGACGGCACCTGGCTCCCGACGACATCGAATGACGCCGTCAGCCCACCCACGACCCCGGATTCGAACGAGAGGGTTCCGATCACCGTGGTCGGGACTTCCGACATTACCTTCGTCCCGGCCCGGGTCCCCGTCGCGATCTCCCTCTCCGACCCTGTCCCTCGCCCCACAGCCGACACCGCGGCGATCGGTCCGAGCAGGCTGACGAGCGCGGTCACGTAATACGGCCCGAGGTCGAGCAACGGCCCGCCGCCGGTCGCGTAGAAGGTGCCCGGGTTCGGATGCCAGCGCTCCGGCCCGAGATGCGCGACGGACGCGCTGGCCGCGAGCGGCTTCCCGATGGCTCCCTCGTCGATCAGGGCGCGAGCCGTCTGGAGGCCACCGCCCAGGAACGTGTCCGGCGCCGCCCCGACGCGGACGCCCGCCGTCGCCGCTTCGGCGAGGATCGCCGCCGCATCCGCGCGCGTCGTGGCCAGCGGCTTCTCGGTGTAGACGTGCTTGCCAGCGGCGATCGCGGCCCGCGAGACGGCCGCGTGCGCGACTGGCGGCGTGAGGACGAGGACGATGTCGATGGTCGGGTCGGCCAGCAGCTCTTCCAGGGAGACGGCCGGGAAACCCCCGCGAGCCGAAAGGGCGGCGGCCCGGTCGGCGTCGAGGTCGGTGCAGGCCACGAGCTCGATCGACGTGAACGGTGCGGTGCCCGGTAGGTAGAGGTTCGTGACATCGCCGCAACCGACGATCCCGACCCGGGTCGGACGGTCCTCGGCGATCACGTGCTGCGGCTGCGGGCGAGCCCTCGAGTCGTCAAGTTCGCGAGACTCTGCCGCGTCGCCGTGATGGCGGACCCATCGACGTGGTCGAACTCGACGATGAGCCACTCGACCGATCCCTGGGCCTCCGCGGCGGCGATGGCGGGGCCCGGATCGACCACGCCCGTTCCGACGGGCACGTTGACGAACGGGTCGTCGGTATAGGCCGACCGTGGCAGGTCGATCCCGTCCTTGACGTGGAGCGACACCACGCGCTCGCCGAGTCGGCCGATGACCGACGCCGGCTCGGCGCCGCCGACGACCACCCAGAAGATGTCGACCTGGAAGTCGACCGCGTCCCCAAGCGCAGCCGCGAGGCGATCGATCACCAGCGTCCCATCGACCTCGGTCATCTCCGTATCGTGGTTGTGGTAGGTCAGGCGCAAGCCGTGCGAACTGGCGACCTCGGCCACGGCCCCGACCTGATCGACAAGTGCACTGACCCCGTCCAGCGTCGCGACCACACGGGGCGTGACCACCACGCGCGGCGACCCCAGCTCCGCGATGGCCGCCGCGGCGCGGGCGAATGCCGCGGGATCCGCGAGGTCGGCCCATGTGTGCGAGCTCGTCACAGCGAGCCCGAGGTCCGCCAGGAGGCGCCGCGCCTCGACCACATCACCACCCGGGACCTCCACCGTCTCGACACCGAGGAAGCCGGCGGCCGCGATCGCGTCGAGCGTCAGGACGTCCAAGCCCAGGCCCGCACCCCCGAACCGGGCCGGATCGCGGAACGTGTAGAGCTGGACGGCCAGTGGCAAGGGCCCGCGCCGTGGCTCAACCATGTCCGTGGAGCAACCCGCCGACGTGTTCGAGCAGCTTCCAGGCCACCTCGGCATCACCCTTCACGAACGCCCGGAAGTCCCAGAACGTCATGACCAGCGTCCGGAGGTCGGTCGTGGCGGTGATCGTCGCGGTCCGTACGCGGTCGCTGATGAGGGCGACCTCGCCGAAATAGCTGCCCGGCCCCACCGTGTCGACCTCTTTGCCCCCGACGCTGACGACTCCTTCGCCCTCGACGACGACGAAGAAGCCCATCCCATGGGAGTCGCCTTCGCGCACGACGACACTACCGGCGGGGAATGTGCGTTCGGTGAAGTCGCGTGCCAGCCGCTCGAGTTCCTTCCTGTCGAGGCTCGAGAGCAACGGCACCTTGGCCAGGAGTTCGACGGACTCGGACATGACGGTCTCCACCTGCGGATGATCGACGTTCAGTGGGACTATCCACCGTTGCGCGAGCGCGCGGCCAGCCGGTCCTGCAGGCGGAACCACTCCCCGGCGAACGGCATGAACCAAGGCCGGCCTTCGTAGGGTGCCGGCACGAGCGGGAACCGCAGGCGCGTGAGGGCCGGTGCCTCGCCCCCTGCCAGCCAGGCACCGACCTTCGTGCCGAGGTTGGTCATCAGCGCGACACCCGTTCCGCAGCAGCCCATCGCGTAGGTAACGCCGTCCTTCGTCCGCCCGACGTGCGGCATGCGGTCGAACGTGAATCCGACGTTGCCGCCCCACGCGTACTCGATGCGGTAGTCGGCCATCTGCGGGTGGACCTCGACGAGACCCTTCCACAGGATCGCGGCCGTCTTGTCGATCGTCGTGGGCATGAACGACGCGCGACCTCCGAAAACCATCCGACGGTCCGCCGACACGTGCCAGTAGTACAGGAAGTTCTTCGTGTCGAAGAACGCGCGCCCCTTGGGCGACAGCTCGTGGGCGAGGTCCTCTGGCAGCTGCTCCGACGCGATGATGTACGAGCCGATCGGGATGATCCGTCGGCGGAGAGACGGCACGACGCCGTCGGTGTAGCCGTTGGTCGCGACGAAGACATCGCGGGCGCTGATCGGGCTGCGCGTCGTCTCGACCGTGAACGTGCCATCCTCCTGCCGCCGGACCGAACGGGCGCGCACACCCTCGTGCAGGTCCGCGCCGGCTCGGTCTGCGGCAGCGGCGAGGCCGGCGAAATACCGACCCGGATGCAGCAGCCCGGTACCCTCGACCACGAGCGCGCCGTAATACGCGTCGGTGCCGATCTCCTCGCGGATGCGCTCGCGCGGCACGACCGTCGAGCTGACACCGACCGATTCCAGGCTCTCACGCGCATGCTCGAGCTCGGGCGCATGGGCGGGCGCATAGGCAAGCTCGAGGTGGCCGACCTCTCTGAAGTCGCAATCGATGGACTCCTCGTCGATCAACCGCTTCACGAGCTGGTAGGAATCGAGCGTCTCCCCGTAGAGTGCCTTGCCGGTCTCGATACCGTAGCGCTTGATGAGCTGGCTGGCGCTCCACTTGTAGCCGGCGTGGACGATGCCGCCGTTCCGCGTGGACGCGCCCCATCCCAACGTATGAGCCTCAAGCAACGTGACGGCGACGCCCCGGCGCGCCAGCTCGCGGGCGGCCATGACGCCCGCGTAGCCACCACCGATCACGACGACATTTGCCTCGGCGGGCAGGTCGCGGCCCGAGCGGTCGGGGAGCGGCGCCATCGACGCCTGCCAGAACGCACGGCGTTCGAAATCAGTGTTGAGAGGCGGGGTCGCGGCCATGGTCGCGAGCGTAGCCGAGGCGAGCGCGACCCCGCACGACGTCGCGCCGGACGGCCCGCCGCCGATGCGACCGACCGAGCAGGGATCACGCGCCGCCGGCGACCTCGCCCATAAGGGCCGATCGGTTCCGGACCTTGAAGAACAGCCACGTCGCCACGGTCAGCCCGCCGTAGAGCAACACGAGCCCGAGCGCGACCATCACGCGGGTCTGGCGAAGCGCATCGAGATAGGCGTCGTTCTGGTTGAGCAGCAGGTGCCAGAACAGGAACGTCGCGGCCCCGAAGAGCAGCGCCCAGACGAGCTTGTTCCATTCGAAGACCGTCGCGCCGTCCATGAATGTGATCGGGATCATCGCGTAGAACAGGCCCTCGATCCCGGCAACGAACACCGTGACGAGTGCGGCCTGCAGGAGCACCAGCCACCACGAGCCGTCGGCATCCGCGAGCGGTCGGACGGCGGGGATCGCCGCCCACGCGACAAGGCTCGCCGATAGCAGGGCGAGTCCCGGCAGGATCACCAACGTCGCCGACTGGCGCCTGTCGAGGACCACGGTCCCGACGATGACGCTTGACGCGACGAAGCCGTACAGGATCCCTGGCTGGAAGTCCATCAGCCGCGTCACGCCGACGCAGATGAGCGCGATCGCGACGGCAGCGACGTACAGCCGGACCGTCGCCGGCGCCCGCATCCGTCGCGAAGCCAGCACCGCGCCACCACCCTCCGACAGGAAGGTTACGAACCCGACGCCAACGACGATCGACGCGAAGAGCAGGACGCTTGTCGAGTCGAGGCCGAAATCCGGCGAGAGGAAGCCATAGACCAGCCCGGTCATGCCCAGGATCAGCGCGATCCGAACCGGGCGAGCGACAAAGCGACGCCCTGGCACGCGCCCGACTACACCCGCGGCGCCGCGACCGGCCACCGCGATCGGGCGCAATCGCCCCGCGCCGGCGGCGACCCAGCCGTCGATCTCCTCGCGGTTCGACTTGATGGTGCTGTTGAAGAGCGATGAGGTCAGCCCGAACGTCACAACGACGACGACGGTCAGGAACAAGTTCGTCCCGAGGACGTCGAGGTTGGTCGAGAGGGAGGTCGTGCCCTGCACGTCGGCGACCAGCGCCGGGAGCGGCACATGCTCGAACGAGGCGGCGAGGGAGCCCAGGACGTCACCGCCGACCGCACCGGTCGTGTCCGGCTCGCCGGTGGTCCCCAGAACAGCGCCCGTGGGACTCGGTGCGGGCGTCACCACAGCCGGGGCGACGGCAAGCGTAGGAGTCGGGCTCGGCGAGGGCGTCGTAATCGGCGTTGGTGTCGCCGTCGGTGTCGGTGTCGGCGTTGGGGTGGGCGAAGGCGTTGGGGTGGGCGAAGGTGTTGGGGTGGGCTTGGGCGTCGGTTTTGGTGTCGGCTTTGGGGTCGGTTTTGGTGTGGGTTTCGGGGTGGGCTTGGGAGTCGGTGGGGGCGGATCGACGACGTAGACGTCCCGAGCCGCCTCGACGCAGGCGCCTGTCGCGTCGAACCAACAGGCGTCGATCGAGTGTCGACCGACCGCATCGGCACCCGCCGGCGGCACTGTCGTCAGCGAGACCGAGCAGTTGGCATCCAGCGTGCCGTCCGCCAGAGGTTTGCCGTCCCACCCGAACCCGACCCGCGCGCCTGCGCATCCCCGGGCGTCCGTCTGGTATGTCGCGGTGAACGGCTCGCTAGGCTGACCGCTGCCGGGAGAGACCGACAGCGACGATGCGGCACCGGCGATCCCCGCGACTCCGAGGGCGAGCACCAGGGCTGCCCCGGCCGCCACGAACCGGGATCGCCGCTTCGGAGAAACCACACCAGACCCCTCTGCACGTCCCTGGACCGAACGAGCAAACGCCTCCGGAGTGGGGCGCGTCAATCGTCACGCCGACACCTCGCGGCCTGGACATTTGTCCATTTCCGTGACGCAGCGGGTCCCTAGGCGGAGTGCGGAAGCTCCCAGCCCGGCTCGGGGGCGATCACGCGGCTCGCGGTCTCGCCGTGCGTTTCGGCCACGTGTGCGAAGAACCGTGCGCGTCGTCGGGAGACGATCCGCGCGTCGCGGCACGGGCATCCGTCGGCCAGGCAACGCAACCGAGGCTCGTGTCCTGCCCTCGGCTCGATCCTGATCTCGTTGGTGTCCATGTCTCGTCTCCGCGCCACCTGGCGCTACGGCGTCGTCATCGCGATGGTCCATCCGACCTGCGTACCAAGATGACGTCGGCGCGGCAGATTTCGTTGCAGCGATACAGCATGTTGTCCGATATCCGACGCGCGGCGGCACGGATGATCGAACCTGGACGTCCTGACCGACATCAGATGATCGAACGCGCCGCAGGAGGGAGCCGATCTCACCCGCGACAGACCGATCGCTCGTCGAACGGGCTCGCAACGGCGACCTCGACGCGTTCGAGGAGATCGTGCGTGTCCGGATGGATGGCGTGTACCGACTGAGCATCGCGATCCTCGGCGACGAGGCCGATGCGCGCGACGCGGCCCAGGACACGTTCATCACGGCGTGGCGGCAGATCCGAGCCGTGCGCCATCCGGACAAGTTCGATGCGTGGCTGCAGCGCGTGGCGGTCAATGCGGCGCGGATGACGCATCGATCGCGCTGGCGTCGTGGGGTCCGGGAGATCCCGCAGAGCCGGGTCGTTCCGGCGCCGATCTCCGGGCCATCGGTCGACCCGGCAGAGACTGATGGCCGCGTGCTCGACGCGGCACTCCGCACGCTCGAGCTCGATCAGCGATCGATCCTCGTCTTGCACCACCTCGAGGGCCGATCGATCGTTGAGCTGGCTGCGATCCTCGATATCCCGACCGGGACCGTGAAGTCTCGCTTGCACGCCGCTCGACGGTCACTCCAGGCAGCGATAGACGCCGAAGCGAGCGATCGATGACATCGCCGATTGCTCCGCGCGAGCAATGGGACGATCGCCGACTCGAGGCGGCGTTCGCCTCCCGGGCTTCCAGGACCCCGACGCCGACCGAGCTGATCGGACAGGTGGTGGCGCGCGTGCGGACCGAGGATCCGCCGATGGCCGTCTGGCGCCGGTGGCTGCCGGCCGCCGCAGTCGTGGTCCTCGCGCTCGGCGTTGTCGCGGGCGGGATCGCGTTCTCGGGCGATGTTCGCGGCCAAGGCTTGTTCCGAGAAGGCCCGACGGCCGATCTGAAGACGCTCGCAACGGGCGAGTTCGCCTTCGATTATCCCGCCGCGTGGCACGGATACGACGCGTCCGCTGCTGGCAGCGGCTTCTCGTCGATCGCCGTGCTAGGGACGCAACCTGTGGAACGGCGTTGCGGCAACGAGCGCCATGTCGATCTCAACTGCGTCTACGAACAACGGCTCGAGGCCGGACAGATCCGCCTGTTCGTTGGGACCGGCGCCTATCGAGGTCAAACGATCGAGGACCGGGCGCCCATCGAAAACGGAAGTACCTCGCGGGTCTGGGTGGGCGGCATGCCGGCCATCGTGGACGCGTTCGATCCACGACCCGACTCCTACTATGGCGAGGATCAGCTCGTCCACTGGGAGATCGCCCGCCCCGGGACTAACGGCACGAACGTCGTCCGCCTCGAAGCGATGCTCAAGGAGCCGGGCGTCGCCGAGACCCGGCGGCAACTCGATGCCCTCGTCGCCAGCTTCCGCTTCACGAACGGCCCGGAACCGACGGCATCGGAGACGCCCGAGCCCACTCCGACCGAGGCGGCGCCACGACTCGGTGAGCTGCCGGTGATGACCGTGAAGGATCTGATCGCGGCCGCCGAAGCTCCCACGGCCGGCGAGGTCGTCGTCCGCGGATGGCTCGCTCGGTCGAGCGCGATCGTCGACTGCCAGATCGAGCTCGACCCGCACCCGCTGATCCCGTATTGCGCCGACTTCGGCCTCTATCTGATGGACGAGAACGCGCCAGTCGATCGCGGCTTCGTCGGACCCAGCGTGCCGCACGTCTTTCCGATGCTGCGCGTCGACGCCCACACAGCGGCCACGATCGCTCCCGGTGACGCTCTCGAGGTGCTGGCGCTCGGCCATCAGCTCGACCACCGTTGGACGACGTGTCCGGAGGCCCAACAGGCCGACTGCAAGGCTAGGTTCGTCATCGACCGCGTGGTCCTCGCCGGCCAACCACTCGGGGACGACCTTCCGACTCCGTGGGCGAGCCCGGATGGACTGCCCGTGACTGGGCCGTCCGAGGCGGTCGAGATCCTGTCCTCCGTCGTCGGTGGTGTGACTGTCGTGTCGATCGGCGTCGCCGACCCCGATGCCCTCCGATCGATCGAGTGGCAGACGCGAGCCAAGCCGGATTTGCAGACGTCATGGGTGATCCGCGCCCTCATCGGAGGGGACGCTGAACCGATCGCGCGAACGTTCCTGGTCGGCGAAGAGGGTCATCCGACGGTGTTCGAGGTGACCGAGACGGGCATCGTCGACCTGATCGGCCAGCCGGCGTCTGCACCGCCGACCGAGGTACTCGGCCTCCCGGTCATCTCCGTCGAGGAGGCGATCGCGATCCGCGACGCCGGCCGCGACGACCGCGAGATCGCAGTCCGCGGCTGGTTCCCTCCGTCGGTTTCAGTCCCTTGTCCCAGGCAGCCGATCACAACGCCCCTCGAGTCGGGTGGTTGCCAGAGCAGGTTCGAGGTTCTGATGGCGGACGAGGAGCAGTTGATCGATGTGCGCCTGGACGGGTACAGCGCACATGGTCCCTCTGGACTGGCCATCTCGGTCCACGTGGACGGTGTCGATCAGTCCTGGAAGCCAGCCTTGCCGACCCTCGGTCCGGTCGATCTCATCGCGGTCGGTCATTTCGATGATCGGCGCTCAGGCTGGTGCGATCCCAGCCGGATAGACGTCTGCCGCGACAGGTTCGTGGTTGATCGCGTGGAATGGGTAGATGGCGCGACGCAACCGTTAAGCCTGGTGATCGCCTCGGGCGCGGACGGACCGCTCTTCGCGCCGGTGGAAGCAACCGTGATCGCGTCGCTGCCGGATAGACCACTCCTGTCCGCCGCCGTTTGGAGGGGCGCTGACCTTGGCCAGGTCGAGCCTTCGCTCCGCGAAGAGCGGCTCGGCATCACCGATCAGGCCGCAGTCTGGATCGTCCGTGTCCTGGACGATGGAAGGGCCGCGACTTATCTGGTCATCGACGGGACCGACCGGATATATGTCGTGGAGACCGACGGCCAGACGGTTCTGGTCGGCGGAGCTCCGGCGGAGAACCGGGAACGAACGTGGCCGCCGACGGGCGTTCAGGACGTGCCGATGCCGGAAGGCCCTACCGGCCTCCTCGCCAACGCTGGCGTTGTCGACCGGTCAGGTCTGCTCGTCGAAGCTCGAGCCGCGGGAGAAGCCGATCCGCGCGGGCCGACCACGTCCTTGCTCGCGGGGGAGATGTCCATCATCCAGGCCGCGCCCGACACGGTCGTCGCCTACTGGGACGGGTCGCTCTGTGACGACCGTTTCGTCCTCACGGTCTACGGAAACCGCGCCGGTGAGCCACCGGACCGGCTCGAGCTGCGCGGCGAACGTGCCAAGAGCTGTCGGCTCGCGCTCGTGAATCGCGGGATCGTGTTGCGGTTCAGCCAGCCGATCGATGCGGCGGCCATCCACGGCTGGGACCGCGTGGGCACGCCATTCGAGACCTTCCCGCCCGTCGATTCGGCGGTCGTGTTCCTAGCACAGGACGGCGGGTTCGTGTCGCCCAGGGCGCGTGCCGCGCTTATCGATCTGAGCGGTCGGGTGAGCTCGGTGCGCGCACCGGAGCCCGACGAGGCTCGTGTCATCGACCTTGATGCCGAAGGACCGGTCGTGTTCTTGCATGACCGTTCCATCCCAGGGCGATACCACCTGTACTGGACCGGCGGCGTATGCGACGGCGACTCGATCGTCACGATCGACGCCGCCGTGTCGAAGGTCAGCGTCCATGCGATCCGCCAGGAGCCATGCGACACGATGGGCGTCGAGCGCCGCCTGGTGATCGACATCGACGGTGCCCTGGACCCGAACGCCGTCGAGACCACTTACACCGAGACGGTGACCGGCGCCTCGTAGGCGACGCGGCCCCGGGCCATCGTCAACAGCACGCGGCCGGAGAGCTCCATGTCGAGCAACGGCGAATTCTTGCCTTTCGACATGAGCGTGTCTGGCGTCACCGTCCACCGCTCCGAGCGATCGAAGACGACGAGGTCAGCCTGCTCGCCTTCGACCAGCCCGCGCGACCGGCCGACCAGGGCCGCCGGCCCCGCCGTCAGCGCCGCGATCGCGCAACCGAGCGTGAGCTCGCCCGCGTCGACCGCCGCCAGCACCAGTCCCAGCGCCGTCTCGATGCCGCTGATCCCGTTCGCGGCGAGCCCGAACTCGACGGCCTTGTCGACTTCGGTGTGCGGCGCATGGTCGGTGGCGATCGCGTCGGCTGTCCCATCGGCGAGCGCCGCGAGACAAGCGAGCGCGTCCGACGGCGCGCGGAGCGGCGGATTGACTCGCAGCGATGACGCGTAGCGTGGCGCGACGATCGCATCGTCGCGCCACGGGTCGCCGTTACGACCCGCCTCCCACGCGAACCGGCGTGCGCCGGCGATCCACTCATCGGTGAGGGCGAGGTGGTGGGGCGTGACGTCGCAGGACACCGGCAATCCAGCCGCCCTCGCGCGCCGGATCAGCTCGAGGGCTCCGGCCGTCGAGACGTGGGTGAGGTGGAGCCGCGCCCCGGGCACATCACGGCGCACGTCCGCAAGGATCGACAGGTCGCGAGCAATTGCCGCCTCTTCGGCAGACGCCGGCCAGCCACGCAGTCCGAGCATGGTCGCAACGACGCCGTCGTTCGCCTCGGCGCCATCGGTCTGGGTCGCGTCCTCGGGATGGTCGACGATCGGCAGCCCGAGAGCGCCCGCGTAGGCGAGCGCGTTCCGCAGGATCGTCGCGGACCGGACGGGCGCGCCGTCATCGGAGAAGCCGATGACCCCGGCATCCGCCAGCTCGCCGAGCGCCGCCAGCGTCTCCCCTGCGCGACCGACAGTCACGGCGCCGTGCGCAAGCAACTCCACCGGCGATCCGGACGCGGCGGCCGCAGCACGCATCGCAGCGAGAACTCCCGGCTCATCCATTGCGGGCGTGGTATTCGGCATCGCGCAGACCGTCGTGAAGCCGCCGTGCGCGGCGGCAGCCAACCCCGACGACACCGTCTCGGCATCCTCGTTGCCCGGCTCTCGGAGATGAGCGTGCAGGTCGATGAACCCGGGCGCGCCGACGACGCCGGTCGGGTCGACCCCTTCGGCATCAGATCCCTCGATCCAAGTGACCGCCTCGAGGATCCCATCGCGCACCACGATCTCGCCCGGGCCTTCACGGCCTGTCGCTGGATCCACCACCCAGACGCGGCTGAGATCGAGATCAGTCATCCGTCGACGTTGCGCCAGACGTCACTAGGCGCGATCGGACCAGTCACCTGGCACGCAACGCGAGGATCAGGCACCGCCGTCACGAGCGTGGCACGCCGGCCAGCAGATAGAGCAGCGCCATCCGGATCGCGACGCCGTTCGTCACTTGGTCCGTGATGACCGATTGGGCACCGGCGGCCACGTCCGGCGCGATCTCGACGCCTTCGTTCATCGGCCCCGGATGCATGACGAGTGCCCCGGGCTTCGCCGTCGCCAGTCGCGCAGCGGTCAGCCCATACCGTGCCGCGTATTCGCGCAGTGACGGCAACAGCCCCGACGCCATCCGCTCCCGCTGGATGCGGAGCGCCATCACCACGTCGGCGTCGCGGAGCGCCTCTTCGATCGACGTCGTCACGTTAAACCTCCGGCCCGCCCCGGCTCCCCGGCCCGCCCACGCCTCGAACCCGCGCAGCAATGTGGCAGGTCCACACAGCCAGAGATCTGCCCCGGCGGCCGTCAAAGTCCAGATGTTCGAGCGGGCGACTCGGGAATGGAGCACGTCGCCGAGGATCACGATCTTGCGGCCCGCCACCGACCCGCCCGGCAGGTGAGCACGCATGGTGTACAGGTCGAGGAGTGCCTGGGTCGGGTGGGCATGCCATCCGTCGCCGCCGTTGAGGACCGACCCGCCGAACACCTCAGCCGCGAGGTACGGAGCCCCGCTGACGCTGTGGCGCATCACCAGCATCTGGGCGCCGAGCGCCTCGACCGTCCGGACCGTATCGACCAGCGACTCACCCTTCGACACAGACGATGTCGACGCCGCGATATTCACGACGTCGGCCGACAGGTTCTTGGCGGCGACCTCGAACGAGACCCGCGTCCGCGTTGAAGCCTCGTAGAACAGGATCGTGACATTCCGGCCGCGCAGGGCAGGCACCTTGGCGATCGGCCGGGCAAGCACCTCGCGCATCGCATCGGCCGTGCGCATCACCAAGTCGATGTCCTCGACGGACAATCCGTCGACATCGAGCAAGTGCCGATGACGCCAGCCGACGACCTGGCTCTCGGGCGCGACATCGACCGACGGGACGACCACCTCGGCGCCGTTCGCCGACTCGGTCCGTCCCTCGATCACGTCGGTCATGCGACGGGTTCGGCGGCCAGTGGGCTGTCGATGAGCCGCTCGATCTCGACCCCGTCCTCGCCGTCGGTCTCCTCGAGGTGGAC
>DASTIG010000179.1:0-3082 GCA_035717785.1 Candidatus Limnocylindrales bacterium | reverse complement strand
GGCTTCGACCGCGCCCCAACGGCGTCCAGCGGGCTCGGCCCAGGCGCCGGAGACGTGGTTCGCGCAGGATGCGGCAGCCGTCGTCGCCGCCCTGGAGACGGACGCCGGCCTCGGCCTGACGCAGGGCGAGGCCGCGGCCCGCCTGTCGCGCCACGGCCCGAACGAGATCACGGGTGAGAAGCCGCCGTCGGTATGGCAGGTCGCGGTCGAGCAGCTGCGCGAGCCGATGAACATCATGCTCATCGCGGTCGCGGCGGTGAGCTTCGTCATCGGCGAAGTGCCGACCGGGATCACCGTCGCGCTGCTCATCCTGCTCAACGTCGTGCTCGGCTCGCGTCAGGAGCTCAAGGCCAGGGCCAGCGTCGATGCGCTCGCGAAGATGCAGGTCCCGCAGAGCCGGGTTCTGCGCGACGGCCATCTCGTGCAGGTGCCGGCCCGCGAGGTCGTGCCGGGAGACATCATCGAGGTGGAGGCGGGCGACATCGCGCCGGCAGATGGCCGGATCGTCCGCTCGGCCACGCTGGAGACGCAGGAGGCCGCGCTCACCGGGGAGAGCGCCCCCGTCGCCAAGGACGCCGCCGCGCTGCCGACCGCCGACGTCGCCCTCGGCGATCGGACCGACATGCTCTTTCAGAACACCTCGGTGACGCGAGGCACCGGTGCGATGGTCGTGACGGCCACCGGCATGGACACCGAGATGGGCCGGATCGCGACGATGCTGAGCTCGGTGTCGCGGGTCCGGTCGCCCCTGCAGAAGGAGCTCGACTCGCTGACGAAGGTCCTGGGCGTCATCGCCTGGAGCGCCGTCGCCTTCATCGTCGTCGTCGGTCTGCTCCGCGGGCTCGACTTCGAGGACCTGGTCCTGCTCGGCACGGCGATGGCGATCTCGGCCCTCCCCACCGGGATGCCGGCCTTCGTGTCCGGCTTGCTCTCGCTCGGCGCCAAGCAGCTCGCCGAGGCACGCGCGGTCGTCAAGAACCTCACCGACGTGGAGACGCTCGGAGCGACGAGCGCGATCAATACCGACAAGACCGGCACCCTGACGATGAACGAGATGATGGTCTCGACCATCTACGCGGGCGGGGTCTGGTTCAAGGTCACGGGGCAGGGCTACGCGAAGACGGGGACGATCGAGTCCGCTGCCGGAGTGCCGGTGCCCGACTTCACCCGCCTGGCGCTCGGGCTGGCGCTCGATACCGACGCCACGGTCGGCGACGACGGCACGGTGATCGGCGACCCGACCGAGGCCGCGCTCGTCGTCCTCGCCGCGAAGCTGGGCGTCGACGCCGAGGGGACGCGCCGCGCCTACCCGCGACTCGCGGAGGTCCCGTTCGACTCCGCCTACAAGTTCATGGCGACGTTCCATCGGGTCACGGTCGATGGGGCCGAGCACGTGATCGAGCTCGTCAAGGGTGGTGCCGACGTCGTCTTCGCGCGCTGCACCCACGCCGGCGGCCCGCTCAGCGGGTCGCAGGTTCCGATCGCGGATGTGCAGGCCGACCTCGACGCGGCAAACGTCCGCATGGGCGAGCAGGGCCTGCGCGTGCTGGCGTTCGCGGCCCGCCTCGTGGTCGACGACGAGCTCGACGTGATGGTCGATGACCCGATGTCCCTCACCCAGGACCTGGCCTTCGTGGGGATGGCGGGGATGATCGATCCGTTGCGCGCCGAGGCGAAGGACGCCGTGACCACGGCGCTGAGCGCCGGGATCGACGTGCGCATGATCACCGGCGATAACCCGGTCACCGCCAACGCCATCGGGCAGTCGCTCGGCCTCGGACCGGGGGCGATCAGCGGAATCGAGTTCCAGGCACTGTCCGACGAGGAGATCGTCACCCGCCTGCCCGAGCTCCACGTCTTCGGGCGGGTGACGCCCGAGGACAAGCTGCGGCTGGCGCGCCTCATGCAGCGCGAGGGGCAGATCGTCGCCGCGACCGGCGACGCCGTCAACGACGCCGTCGCGCTCAAGCAGGCGGACATCGGCGTGGCGATGGGCAGCGGCAGCGAGGTCACCAAGCAGGCCGCGCGGATGATCCTCACGGACGACAACTTCGGAACCCTGGTGCACGCGGTCGAGCTCGGGCGCAAGGTCTATGACAAGGTCGTCGCGTACGTCCGTTACCAAATGACCCAGCTGCTGGCCCTGGTGATGCTGTTCGTCGCCGCCTCGGTGTTCGACATCAACGACGGCGTCGCCCTCACGCCGCTGATGGTGCTTTATCTCCTTCTCTTCGCGACCGTGGCCGGCGTGGTGGTGATCGCCGTCGACCCCGGCGACCCGAACGTCATGAGCCGGCCGCCGCGCGACCCGAGGCTCCCGATCGCCAACCGGGCAGCGATCATCTCGTGGATCATCTATGCGGCCGCGCTCTTCGTGGCGGCGTTCCTGCCGCTCGTCATCGGCCCCGACGACCCGCAGGTCGACGCGCCGAGCGTCGCGATGACGATGACGTTCGCCGTCATGGGGCTCGGCACGCTGTTCAACGCCCTGGCCAACCGCCGCGAGCCCGCCAGCGGGTTCGCCCCCCCGATCCTCAAAGCGCTCGCGATCTCGCTGGTGCCGGTGCTCATGATCGCCCTCGCCACCGAGCTCCCCGGCATCCAGAGGGAGATGCACACCGAATCCCTCACCGCTCGCCAGTGGTTCGCGTGCCTCGGTCTCGCAGCGCTGCTGCCGCTGGTCATCGAGGGACGCAAATGGCTCCTTCGCCACCGCGCCGCCCAAGCGGAAGCCCTGGACGTCCAGCGCGCGGTCGCGCCAGGCCGCATCGGAGCCCGATGAACGCGCGCGAGCGACTACTCGGCCGGCTCCTCGTCGCACCGGCCAAGCGGCCTGGATCGCCGAGGGGGATCTCGCTTCGACCGGGCGCCCGGAGTCCGCGGACCTCGCCCAGGAGGAGCTCGAGCAGCGGCGAACGCGATCGCAAGCGGAACGCGCGGAGCTCTCCGAGGCGCAGGAGCTGCTGCTGGGCGAGCCACAGGTACGCCCTGCTCGTGTGCTGCGGGCGCTCGATGCGGCCGACAGGGACTCGGTGCTCAAGCACGTGATGTCCGGCGTGAACCCTGGAGGGCGTCCGGGTCG
>DASTIG010000178.1:0-7745 GCA_035717785.1 Candidatus Limnocylindrales bacterium | reverse complement strand
GGGCAGGTCACCAGCAGCGACACCATCCTTGTTGGAGCGACCCATCTCGTCGCGGGTCTCGTCGAGACCGCGGTGATGGACTTCGAGTCGTATCTCGGGGTTGAGGTAGACCGACCCCGATCGACACGATGACTTGATCGTCGCGCCCCCTGGCCCGCAGGCTCGGCATTGGGTCGAAGTACCCGAACCGGATCTCGACTAGGCGCTGGTAGGCGATGGTCAGATTGACTCGAGGGACGTCCAATCATCCTCGGCGGGTTGCGGGAGCCCGGCCTCGTCGAGCGCCTCGTGCACGATCCCACGAAGGTCGATCGACGCCTGCGCAGTTATGCGGGCGTCGTCGGGACGCTCGGGCACGCCCCCGTAGCCCCATCGACCGGCCCCCTCTTCATCGAAATACGTGGCACGGTCGGCGATCGAGCGCCGGCCAAGCTCGGCAACGACGACGCGGGCGTGCGGGTCGGGCAGGATCACGGCTTGGGTCGTCGGATCCGGGTCGCGCGGGGGCGGCTTGTTTGGCACCGCAACCCCTCGATCCTTTAGCGCCTCGACGATCGCGGTACGGCTCACCCCGGTCCGCCGGAGGACGCTGGCGTGGATCCCGCTACGGTCATAGGCGAGGGCGAGCAGCAGGTGCACCCAGGTCTCGTGGTCGCCCAGCGCGATCGCAATCCCACTTGCCCGGCCGCGTGCCTGCTCTGCCGCCGGCGTCGGGCGGACGTGCCACGGGCGTCCCAGCTCATCAGTTTCGGGTCGCGGTGAGGCGATGCTGCTCGCGTGGATATCGTCGACGATCCGCGTGATGGCCTCCGGTGTCACGCCGAGGTCGCGCAACACGTCGCCAGCGATGCCTGTCCCTCGCGCCAGGCCCAGCAGGATCAGATCCGTTCCAATGTGACCAAGACCTCGGGCGTCAGCCTCGCGACGGGCGTCACTCCAGGGCTCTGGGTGCGACTCCTCCAGCATCGGCCGGAGTGTCTCACCTTCGCCGGGCGTCGGTTCCGAGCTCAGCCACTATGAGCAAATCGTGTCTGCTAGCGATCAGCGAGGCCAGTGGTCGGGCCTTTCCTTGCGGCTCGTCGTTCGTGGCGTGCGCTCGGTTTCGGCGGCCAGCGAGCCCTGTGCCCGCTGCTCTTGGGCGATCGGCCTCAAGTGTACCGACTCGGACGTCCCGGGTGAAGCGTCTCGCCCACCGCTGCGCCACAGCAAGAGCACTCGGCCTCCGACGCCCCAACAACGGCTCCTGCCGCCTCGCAACAAGGGCCGGTAGCGTCCAGTACCGCCAACGATCGGCTGGGCCGATCGAGGTGGCCCCGCAGGTCAGCCAGCCGAGCGTCGAGCGCCTGCAGGCCGGCGATCCGGTCAGCGATGTCGGCACGGCGCTCGCCGATAAGGCGAGGGAGTTCGGTGGTCGACTCGGCGCAGTGTCCGGAGTGACACCAGCCGGCGATCCTAGCGGCATCCTCGAGCGGGACATCGAGCCGACGGAGGTCGATGAGCAAGCGCAAGTGCTCGACATCAGACTGGCCGTACTCGCGGTAGGCGTTTTCTCTTCGGGCGGCCTTGGGCAGCCAGCCCGAGCGCTCGTAGAAGCGGACCGTGTCGGTCGAAACGCCGATCTCGCGCGCCAGCTCGCCGATCTTCATCCACGGAGCAAACCTTGGAGTGGCTCCGATGTCAAGGCCAACTCACATGACCTCGCTCATCTCGTAGGTATTGCCCTCGCTGTCCTTGAACCAGGCGGCCATGGCCTCTCCGAAGTCGGCCAGCTCCTCGATCATCTCGACCTCGCCAAGGTCGTAGTCCTCGAAGACCACGCCACGTTCGCGCAGTCCGGCCATGACGGACTCGATGTCCTCGACCTCCCAGCCGGCGATGGTGTTCTGAGCCGTCCCGGCAGACGGCGTCGCGTAGAGGTAGATCCAGGTCTGGCCGGCGAAGCGATACCAGACGCCGCCGGGATCCTCGCGCTCGGACACGAGGCCGAGTATCTCCGCGTACCACCCGCGCGCCCGGTCGAGATCGACCGCCGCCGCCCTGGCGCTGATCGGAACGCGCTCAACGCCGTCATGACAACGCTGGCGTCATGGTCGATGTCTTCTCGAGTCGTGCCTTCAGCCGTTTGAGTTCACGCTCCGGGCCGGCCTTGCCCTCCATCGCGACCAGCGGTCCGAAGAGGCGCCACAGACCGCGGAGCCGGATGTCGGCCCCGTATCGCGCCATGGTCGAGGTGGGACCGACGGGCTCGAGATCCAGCCACACGGCCAGATCGAACGGCGCGCCATCGACCGCCTTCCAGACGATCCGGCGCCCGGGGGTGGCCTCAGCGACCTCGAACTCGACGTCCCACCCGAACGGACCGAACCGCATCCGCTCCTGCCCGCGCGCTCCGGCCCGTGTCCCAGGCCCATCCAGCACCCGCGCATCCGTGACGGTCATCCATTCCGGGTGGCGACGGATATCGGCGGCGTAGGCCCACACGTCGTCGGCCGACCTATCGATGGTCTGCTCCGCTTCGAACGTGCTCATGCCAGTGCCTCCCTCTGCTCCAGGACCGGTAGCGCACCGACGATGACCGTCGCAAGACGCGCATACGCGGCCTCCTTGTCGGCGCGGATCCGCTCTACCCCCACGGCGTCGATCGCCGCGTCGCCGTGGTAGGCCCAGCGAAGCCGAAGGCGCGTGCCATCGACCGTCGGCTCGAGGTCAGCCGTCGCCGCGACGGGACCGATCCCGGGCACGGCGAGCCGCCAGGCGACACGGTCGTACGGCTGCCAGTCGACGATTTCCTCGAGGGTAGCGAGCCGACCGGTCACGCATTGCGCGGTCGTGCCGATGCCTCGGCGGCCGCCGGTAGAGACTTCCTCGATGGCAATCGGGCCTTCCCACAGCGTGCGAAGTTGGGGCGAGGTGAGATAGGCCCACACGATCGACGGCTCAGCGGGAAACGTCGTCTGGACGTCGAGGACCACGTCGGTCTCGGCGATCTCAAGCCGACGCATTCCGGTCTCGGCCTGCCAGCGAGCCTCGAGATCCAGAGTGAAGGTGTCGACCGGGCCAAGATGCTCGATCGTCACCTGGCCCGCCTGGAGCCCAAGCGAGTCCGCATCGAGACCAAGTGCAGCGATCGCGGCCGAGGTGAACTGGGCGAAACCATTCCCGTGCGCCTCGCCAGCCCCGGCCCCCTTGAGCAGGCGATGAACGAGGATGACGTCGCTCCCCGCCAGCTCGTCGCGACCGGCGATGCGACCGTGGACGAAGGTCCCGTGATGGATGAACACCTTGAGGTCGAGCCGAGGAGCGAGACGACATGAGTTGCAGTCGCAACTGGTGGCCTGGTCGATGCTGCGCAGGCGCCGCCGGAATGCGACGTAAGCCGCCTCGATCGCATCCAGGAGGAGCGATCCGTCGGCGCGACCGTCCTCGGCGAAGAGGAAGGCGGCGTCGCCCTCGAACTTCGACAGCCGGAAAGGCGGCTCCAGCCGCCCGACGATCGTCTCGAGGAGATCGCCCGCGATGGCCGGCGCGTGCTCGATCTCGCTGCGTGACAGATATGCGGTGTACCCGGTCAGATCGGCGATGACCAGGAAGCCGGTCTCAGGTGTCGCTGCCATACACTCAACCTAGACCTTGGAGTCGCTCCAATGTCAATGCCCCTCGGTGAACTACCTCGAGTGCGGCGCCCGTCGACACGATGGGACGCGGTGCGTCATCCCGATCGGTGTGGCGCGGCTCGCCTCGCGATCGCGAGTTGAGCCGCGCGTTCGCCTTACGATCAGCCGATGGGTTCGGGGTTGCCAAGGACGGGGCACCGGAAGTCGGCCGCCGCATTGCGGACCAGGCTCACCTGACCACTCGCGACCAGGGACTCGAGCTGGGACCAGCTGGTGACCAGCGTCGAGGCGTCGCCCGACGTCCAGGTCGCCTCGTAGACCGCCCAGCGACCGCCATGGTGGCCAGTCGGCGAGCCGGGGGCGAACTGCGCGACGCCGAACTGGTCGGCATTGGTCGAGTTGGTGAACCGGGCGAACGGGTCGGTACCGGTGCCGTCAGGCACGTTCGCCGCGTTCCCGAACACGCGATAGATCGCGTCGTTGGAGTAGACCGCTCCGAACGTCCGTGCCCCGACTGGTCCGGCCACGCTTATGAGGGCGAGCATGCCGACTGCGGCACAAACCAGAAATCGCTTCATCCGAGACCTCCACCTTGTCGTCGTGCCGGATCGATCGCCGGCGTGCTCGACAAGATGAAGGGCGATGGTGACGCCTTCACGACGGACAGATGACGGGTCGATGACGCGCCGGCGTCAGTGACCGAACCGTCTCGTTGGGGCCAGGTTAGGACCGCTCGTGCCCTCAACTTAGGACGATGACGATCAGCGCGGCGATGTCGTCCCACCCCCCAGTGTCTTGCCCCGACCAGCTGGCCAGTCTGAAGACCGCCGAGAGGGCCGCGAAATGGATCGGACCAGGTGGGCATCGATTGGGCCTCCAGAGGGCATGGCGAGCGATATCATTCATGCCCGCTGAGTATCGGGTGAGGAGGACGAAATGCCGAAGTTCATGGACGTCCATCACGGGATGCAGGGCATCACCCCAGAAGCCCTCCAAGCCGCCCACCAGGCCGACCTTGATATCCAGGGCTAGGAGGATGTCGACTTCCAGCGAGCATGGGGCGACCCCGAGTCCGGGATGGTGTGGTGCGTGTCGGAAGCCCCGAGTGCCGACGCCGTGCGACGGATCCACGAGCGAACGGGCCACCCGGCAACGGAGGTCTACCCCGTCCCAGTCGAGGTCTGATCAGGGCAGAGGCGTCAGGTAGAGCTCGATCGCCCGTCGTCTTTCAGCCGGCAATCTTCCTTCCAGAGGCTGAGTCGCTTCTCAACGTCATCGACTTCGCGGGTGTGACTCGAGAAAGGCGATCCAACGCTCGGGTCGGGCAAGCCGGATCGCCAGATGGCGCCCCGTCAGATGGTGCGCCCACGCCAGAGAAGCGCCAACTGCTAACAGGCCGATCAGATGTCTCTCGGCGAGGATCCGAACGCCGGCAACGGGGAGGATCTCGATGTAGCGTGGCTCCAATGGAGCGTCGGCAAATGCGACGGTGATGTCGCCAACCGTCAACCCCGCGTGGCGACTCGCAAAGTAGTCGATGACGAGAGGCCGGCCGGCTGCCAGCGAGGGCAAGTCCCGACCGATGTCGCCTGTCATGCCGATCTCGATCTGTGAGGTTGCGATGACCGGATCCACCCACATCTCCGTGATCAGGTCGGCGCGACCCTCGGTCCTGCCATCCGGCTTCGGAGCCAGGACATCGGGTCCTCGGAGGCGGGAGAGACCGAGCCCTCCCACAGACCGACTGATTGCAGAAACCCGATCAGGAGGATCGCGATGATCCCGTTGACGAGGATCACACCCGCGAAGAACAGAACGGTGAACATCGCATTTCGGAAGATGTCGAGGTAGGAAGCGACGCCACCGCTGCGCCCCGCGCTGATTGGTTCGCCGTCCTCACGAAATCGACGGAACCGGCTCATGCGAGATACCTCAGCCAGACGTAGGCCGTCGAAATGAGCATCGAAACAAGGACGACGACTGAGCCGTACCGGAAGAACTGCATGAACGTGATCGGATGGCCGTCGCGCGCCGCGAGGTTGGCCACGACGATGTTGGCCGAGGCGCCCACGATGGTCAGGTTGCCACCGAGACAGGCGCCCAGCGCGAGCGCCCACCAGAGTGACTCAGGCTGCAGGCCGCTCGCGATGAGGCCTTCCACCACAGGGATTGCCGTCGCCGTGTACGGGATGTTGTCCACGACCGCGGACGCGCCCGCCGAGAACCACAGGACACCGACGGTGGCCAAGTCCGATCGACCGCCGGTCGCGTCGGCCAGTGCTTCCGTGATGCCGCCGACGATGCCCACGTGGACGACCGCCTCGACCAGCATGAACAGGCCCACGAAGAAGAAGAGCGTATTCCACTCGATGTCACGAAGGGCCTCGTGCGGATCGAGACGACCTACGATCATCAGGACAGTCGCCCCAAGCAAGGCGACCGTCGCGGCCTCGAGCCCTAGCGCCGAGTGCGTCAGGAATCCGACTATGGTCAGGGCCAGGACGACGAGCGCCCGGAGCATCAGCGTTCGGTCCTTGATAGCCGAGGCCGGGTCGACCTCGGCGAGGATGTCGAGCCGGTTCGCGTCGTCCTCCATCGAGCCCCTGAACGCGACTCGCATGATCACGAGGAACGCAGCGAAGATCACGACGACCACCGGGCCGAGGTTGAACAGGAACATGCCGAAGTCGAGCCCTGCCGCGGAGCCGATGAGGATGTTCGGCGGGTCACCGATGAGCGTCGCGCTCCCGCCGATGTTCGACGCGAGGACCTGACTCATCAGGTAGGGGAAGGGCGAGACACGCAGGGTCCGGGCGATTGAAAGCGTAACGGGGGTCAGCAGGACCACGGTCGTGACGTTGTCGAGCAGCGCAGAAAGAGCGGCGGTCAGGACCGACAGGACCACCAGGAGTCGGAACGGCTCACCCCGCGATTGGTGGATCGCCACCCCCGCCACGAACTCGAAGAAGCCGGTCTGGCTTAGGCCACCGGCGAGGATCATCATCCCGGCCAGCAGGAAGATGACGTTGAAGTCGATGGCCGCGAAGGCCTCCTCCTGGTCGATGACGCCGAGCGCGACGACGAGAAGGCCAGCGAGCAGCGCGACGAGAGTCCGATCGACGCGCTCCGACGCGATGAGGGCGTACGCCGCCACGAAGATGCCGCCCGCCACGAGGACGTCGCCGGTCATCGCCATCTCCTCGGGTACGAGCGGCTCATCTCGGTCGGCTCGGCGCCTCGGGCAAGGGCCAGAGACCAAGGGCCTCGAGGATCTGGAGGCCGATGAGGGCGCCCACGATATTGACGAGTAGACCCCCGCCCAGCACGACTGCGACGATCAGCCAGGTGGGCGGATCATTTGGGTCGGGCAGGGCCGGTGGCCGGTCGGACCCAAACGCCGTTTGCCGGTCCCCGACGGGAGGGTTCGGGGCCGAGGGGTGCGTCTGGTCAGAAGTTCGAAGGAGTCGCCTATCCACCCGGGCCGTCGCTGGCCGCCACCACCAGCGACGTGCGCCCGAGGGTCGTCACGTTCATCGTCTCGTCGTCGTCATCTTGTGGAGCATTGTACGCAGGCGCTCCAATGCCAGGCATGACGTCATCGCCGATTCGCCGTCAATCCGATGAGTCGGTGGACTCCATCCGGGACTCCATCGGGCCGGAGCTTTCGTCCTCGGCAGGACTTGGTGACGGCCTCCGATATGCGCGCGATAGTCGCCTTCATTCTGTTGCGAGTTGCCTACAGCTCCTGGCGGCGAAAGGCGAGCCACGCAACGGTGACGAGGCCAACGATCATTACGGCCGATGCAATCGTCGGACCGATGACATCAACATGCGCCTGGCCGAGCGCGAGGCCGTGGGCCGGTAGGCCAAGGCCGCTTGGCAGGTAACGCCCGATCGCGGGAACGATGCTGGCGACCCCGAGGACGATCAAGGCAGCGACCCCGAGACCGGCAGCTGCGAGCGCCGATCGCGTCAGCGTGCTGCCGACAAACGTGATCGTGGCGTAGCTCATGAGAGCGAGCCACTGGAGGATCGTCGCGGCGACGAATCCCGCGACGGGCAGCGGCTCGAACAGGACGAACGTGTAGAACCAAGCCCCGGCGGCGGCGATCGCGGTCGAGACGCCGAGAG
>DASTIG010000177.1:0-3678 GCA_035717785.1 Candidatus Limnocylindrales bacterium | reverse complement strand
GCGGTCGGGGCCGACGGGTCTTCCGGCGTGGCGCACGAGGCCGGTCAGCATCGGTCCGTCGGACCTTGGGCGGTTGGAGATCGAGCGCCTCGGAATCGACCACGATCTCGCCTCGACGTGGAGCGAAGACCCGGATGAACGCACGGACCGCCGGCAGGTCGAATGTCCCGAATGGCTCCCCGGTCACCACATAGACCTCGTTCTCCCCGACACGGTAGATGTCCTTGACGACCCCGAGGTCGCGGCCGTCGACGTCGCGGATGGTCACCCCGATCACCTCGTGCCAGTACACCTCGCCGCGCGCGAGGTCACCCAACGGGTGAACGACTGTCTCCAGGTACGCACCCCGCAGGGCGTCGGCCGCGTCGCGGCTCGTGACTTCGCTGAATCGGACGCGCCATCCGGGTCCGTCGGCGACCGCTTCGGCGGAGGCGATCGTCAACGGCGCATCGGATCCCTCCCGATGGAGCACGACGCCTGGGCGGAAGCGTTGCTCCGGACGATCTGTGAGGACCTCGACACGGACCGCACCGTGCAGGCCATGGACGCCGCGCACCAGGGCGACGACGAGTCGTTGCGTGGCGTCGCCGAGACCGGCGGCCACCGAAGCCGTCTCGCTCAGACGATCTCGAGCTGGACCGGCTCCCCGTCCCGGGCCGCGGTCACCTTGAGCAGGGTGCGCAGGGCCTTGGCGACACTGCCGTTGCGGCCGATGACCTTGCCCATGTCGTCGTCGGCGACATGGAGCTCGATGACGGTCGCACCGTCTTCCTCGATCACCTCGACCTTCACGGCATCGGGATCGTCGACCAGCGACTTCGCGACGTACTCGACCAGTTCCTTGGCTGCCATCGTTCGCGCTCCTACTTGCCGCTGGGCAGGATGCCTGCCTGCTTGAACAACCGGGCGACGGTGTCGGACGGCTGGGCGCCCTTCGCGAGCCACGCCTTCGCCTTGTCTGCGTCGACGCTGAGCTCGATCGGCTCGGTTCGTGGGTTGTAGTGACCGATGGTCTCGATCGCACGGCTGTCCCGTGCGCGGCGAGCGTCGGCGACGACCACTCTGTAGGTCGGTTGCTTGGTCGCGCCGACGCGCGTCAGCCGGATGCGGACTGCCATCTGTGTCGTAACCCTCCTCGGGTGGTGCGGGCTGGGGGCCCGCCTACTTGACCGTGATGAGCGTGTGCGTCTCCGCGAGCTCACCACCGACCGCGCCCGTCGAGATGAGAGCGTCGAACGGCGTGAGGAACGGCTTGATGGACGCCTCGTACTCGGTGCGTTGCTGGTCGGTCGCACTGGACATCGCGCCCTCTGCGAGACCGCGGATCGCCGCGATATCGACGAAGGTGACGCCCGTGTTCTCCGCATCGACCCGCCCGAGCAAGCCCTTGAATCGGGCATCGTCGGCGAGCGACGCGCCCGCTCCCGCGTCGAGGACGTGCTTGATGAAGTCGGCTGAGCTGCCGATCGCGATGACCTCGTCCGTCGCTACGTACGCGATCTGGGCACGGCCCTCCGGGAGGCTCGACGGATCGGTGGGCAGCGATCCAATGCCACCGGCCATCGCGGCCAGGTCGCGCAGGTCGCCGAGGTCGATGACCGTGATCGTCTCGCCCAGGTATTGCTCGTCGCGGATCGTGACGCCGGCCTGGGCGCCGCCGAGCTGCAGGAAGCTGCGGATGGTTGTCAGCAGCTGACGCCCGCCGGATGGGTCCGCCGGGACGCTGACGACGCCACCCTCGACGGAGTCGCCCGACTTCGCGATCACGACCCCGGTGTCGCCCATCCAACTGAGGAGCGCCTCGAGGCCACCGAGCATGCCGGCTGCCTGGTCGATCTGTGCGAATGCGTCGGCGAGGGTCGGCTCGCTGCGATACAGCTCGATCCAGTCGAGGAGCGAGCGTCCGTAGTCGTTGCCGGCGAGCAGGGCGACTGTCGATGGCGGCGCAAACGCGGCCACCCCGTTCGCCCGGTTCTGGTCGGGCCCCGGCATGCCCGCCTTGTGCTGCGTGACTGCGTCGAGCTGCAGTGCGTCGGCCTCGACGCGGATGCGCATCGCGGCCCAGTCCGGGATCAGGCTTGTGATCGCGCTGCTCAGCGGCGACGCCGACGACAGCGAACCCGTGACGCGCGTCGACGCCTCGAACAGAGCCTTGGTGTCAAGGAACATGAACCCGAGATCGTCGCCGGTCAGCGCAGCTTGAGCCGCTGCGACGCCGGGGCCCTTGGCGAGCGCGCTGGAACCCTTGGTGTCGATGGCGGCCTTCACCGACGCGACGTCCCCGACGATGGCGACCTTGCCGCCGGCCAGCGCGAACGCGGCCTGCTTGGTCGGTGCATCTGGGCTGGCGAAGAGGGTCAACTCCGTGCCCTGATAGGTCTCGGACGTGCCGGTCACGCCGGCCTGGCCGAGTGTGTTCGTAAACCACGCTCGCGCGAGCGCCTCGTCCTTGACGGTCACGAGCAGCACGCCACGGGCAGTGGATGACATGGGCGCGTTGGGATCGACGTCCGGGATCGGACCGATCGCGAAACCGAGCTGCCCACCGAACCACGGCTTCACGTCGCGGGTAAAGGTCTGCTTGCCCTGGCTGCCCTCGGAGATCAATCGATCGAGGACTTCGTCGAGCTTCGTCTCGAGCGCCGCCTGATCGGCGAAGCCCGGGAACTTCGACAGGAACTGGCCGACCTTCTGACGCTGGTCGCCGGGCAGGTCAAAGCGCATCTCGCCATAGGCGACGCTGTCCGTCGGCACA
This sequence comes from Candidatus Limnocylindrales bacterium, assembly GCA_035717785.1. GTDB lineage: Bacteria > Chloroflexota > Limnocylindria > Limnocylindrales > CSP1-4 > SPCO01. The sequence continues at coordinate 923 of DASTIG010000177.1, read as the reverse complement.
TAACCGAGGACGACGGACGACGGCGTCGAGCTCGTCAGGACGATCGCCGCGAGAGCAGTCACCAGGATCACGAGGGCGATGGCACCGCCGGCCGCGATCCAGCGCACCCGGCTCTGAGGTGGTCGGTCGCCCGCCCCGGCGGGCTCCGCCGGGGTCGTCGCGACAGGCACCGCGGTCGTGTCGCTGTCGACGGCGCTCGGTGGCGGGGTCGGCGGCGCCCCTGCCGCGGTTGTGAGTGGTTCGGAATCGGTCATCGCGTGGTCTCCCCCGGCGCCTAGCGCCGATTCCCCATGAGGCTGCCGAGCGCGCCGCGCCGACCGCCTCCGGAAAGCTGCTTCATGAGTTTCTGCATCTCACCGAATTGCTTCACCAGCCGGTTGACCTCCGGCAGGCTCGTGCCCGCGCCCGCCGCGATGCGGCGTCGACGCGAGCCGGTCAGGATCGTCGGATCGCGGCGCTCCGCCGGGGTCATCGCCCGGATGATCGCCTCGGTCCTTTTCAAGTCGCCGCGGTCGACCGCGGCCTGTGCCTCGCCGGCCATGTTGCCCATGCCCGGGATCATCGACATGATCTGGCCGATCGGCCCCATCTTCTGGACCTGCTGGAGCTGGTCCAGCATGTCCTCGAGCGTGAAGCTCGCCTTGCGGAGCTTGTCTTCCATCTGTTGCGCCTGGTTGACGTCGAAAGTCTCCTGCGCCCGTTCGACGAGCGTCAGGATGTCGCCCATCCCGAGGATGCGGCCGGCGAGCCGGTCCGGGTGGAAGGGCTCGAGAGCGTCGGTCTTCTCGCCGGTTCCCAGGAACTTGACGGGGAGCCCTGTGACGGCGCTGATGCTGAGTGCGGCACCACCGCGGGCGTCGCCATCGATCTTGGTCAGGACGAGCCCGGTGACCGGCACGGCCGCGGCGAAAGCCTGGGCGACG
>DASTIG010000176.1:0-8931 GCA_035717785.1 Candidatus Limnocylindrales bacterium | reverse complement strand
GCCAGCGCGCCACGCCCACACCGGCACCCGCCGGCACACACGAGGAACACAGATGATCGTCGTCACGACCCCCTACCTCGCCGGCCATCGCATCGTGGACAGCAAGGGCATGGTCTTCGGGCTCGTCGTCCGGAGCCGCGGGCTCGGCGGCAACATCATGGCCGGACTCCGCTCCCTGGGCGGCGGCGAGATCCACGAGTACACGAGCCTTCTCGAGGACACCCGCCGCCAGGCGCTCGACCGGCTCGTCCGCAACGCCACGATGGTCGGTGCCAACGCGATCCTCTCGATGCGTTTCGACTCCTCGGAGCTGTCCGGGACGATGTCCGAGATCGTCGCGTACGGCACCGCAGTCATCGTCGAGCCCGACAAGTCGGCCAAGGCGCCGACGGCGGTCGACTGATGGGTGCCGATCTGGCCCGCCTCCTGGTGCTCGGTCTCGGCCTTGCGCTGACAGTCCTCGGCCTGTCGCTTGTCGGCACGCAGCGCGCCGAAGGCCTGTACGCGCTGTTCATCGGGCTCGCCCTGATCGTCGCGGCGGCTATCGAGCGTGTGCGCTATCGCTCCGCCGAGGCCGAACGGGTGGCGGCCGCGCCGGGACCCGGCGGCGGGGAGCCGGCCGGCACGAGCCTCGATCCGCGGTTCCGCCCGACAGACGAGCGATTCGAGGATCCGACGACTGGCGTGCGCATGCGGGTCTGGCTCGATCCGGTGGCAGGCGAACGGCGGTACGTCGCCGAGGATTGACTCTTTTGGCCCATCCGGGGCGTTCATCGGGCCGTGCTATTCTCGCCGGCCAGCCCTCAGCACAGGAGCCGCCCGCTCGACATGGCCGCCGTCGATCCAGGACCGCCCGCTCCGACTACGGTCGGGGCACGCCCACGACAGGTCGCCAAGCGGGAGGCACCCCAGTTCCCGTACCTGAATCGCGAGCTGTCCTGGCTCGAGTTCAACGCGCGGGTCCTGTACGAGGCGCGCGACGCGCGGAATCCGCTTCTCGAGCGGGTGAAGTTCTCGGCGATCTTCGCCGGCAACCTCGATGAGTTCTTCCAGGTCCGCATCGCCGGTCTGCGTCAGCAGGTCGACGCGGGGACGGGCACCCGAGCTCCCGACGGTCGCACGCCGGCCGAGCAGCTGGCGCACGCCCGCGAGGGCGTTCTCGAGCTCGTCGCGGAGCATTCCGCTATCTTCCTGGAGCTGCGCCAGAGCCTCGACGCCGAGGGCGTGTCGATCCTCGACTACGCGACCATCCCCGAGCATCACGAGGCGCTCCGCCAGCGATTCCTGGACGAGATCTTCCCGGTCCTGACACCGCTCGCGGTCGATCCGGGCCATCCGTTCCCGTACATCTCGACGCTCAGCCTGTCGATCGCGGTCGGGCTGCGAGATCCGGAGACCAACGAGCGGGTGTTCGCCCGCGTGAAGGTGCCGCAGATCCTGCCACGCCTGCTCGAGGTCGAGCCGAACAAGTTCATCCCCATCGACCAGGTCATCGAGGCCAACCTCGAATTCCTGTTCACGGGCATGGAGGTCGTCGATTCGCACCTGTTCCGGGTGACCCGCAATGCCGACTTCACGGTCGAGGAAGACGAGGCCGACGACCTCCTGATGGCGATCGAGGAGGAGCTCCGGCGGCGGCGGTTCGGCGAGGCGGTGCGCCTCGAGGTCGAGCGCACGATGCCCGCGGCCACCCGCAACCTGCTGCTGCGCGGTCTCGGCCTGGAGGCCGACGATTGCTACGAGATCACCGGCATGCTCGACCTCACCGCGCTGTACCGGATCGCCGACCTCGACATCCCCGAGCTCCGCGCGGCGCCGTGGACGCCGGTCACGCCGCCGCGCCTGGTGCCACCCGACGATGACGAGCCGGCGGACGTGTTCGCGGCGGTCCGGGCGGGCGACATCCTCGTGCACCACCCGTACGAGTCGTTCGCCGCGTCTGTCGAGCGGTTCATCGCCCAGGCCGCCGACGACCCGGACGTCCTCACGATCAAGATGACGCTGTACCGGACGTCGGGCGACTCACCGATCGTCCAGTCGCTCATCCGTGCGGCGGAGCGCGGCAAGCAGGTCGTCGTTCTCGTCGAGATCAAGGCCCGCTTCGACGAGGAGGCAAACATCATCTGGGCGCGCAAGCTTGAGCGCGCCGGCGCGCACGTCGTGTACGGCCTCGTCGGGCTCAAGACGCATTCGAAGACCGCGCTCGTCGTGCGGCGCGAGGGCTCGGGTCTCCGACGCTATGTCCACATCGGGACAGGCAACTACAACCCGAAGACGGCGCGGCTGTACACCGATTTGGGCCTGCTGACGGTCCGGCCGGAGATCGGCGCGGACGTCACCGACCTGTTCAACGTCTTGACCGGGCTGTCGCGCCAGCGGACGTTCCGCCGCCTGCTCGTCGCGCCACACAGCCTGCGGTCCGGGTTCCTCGCGCTCGTTGAGCGGGAGATCGCCCACGCTGCGGCCGGTCGCCCTGCGCACATCACATTGAAGCTCAACGCGATCGTCGACACCCCGGTGATCGAGGCGCTCTATCGGGCGGCCGGCGCCGGCGTCGACATCGACCTCATCGTGCGCGGCGCCTGCTCGCTCCAGCCGGGCATCCCCGGCGTCTCCGATCGGGTCCGGGTCCGCTCGATCATCGGCGAATTCCTCGAGCATTCGCGGATCTGGGGTTTCGCCAACGGCGGCGACCAGGAGTGGTACATCGGCTCGGCCGACCTGATGGATCGCAATCTCGACCGTCGGGTCGAGGCCGTCGTGCCGGTCGAGGACTCCGACGCAAAGGCGCGGATCGCGGAGATCATCGAGCTGATGCTGGCCGATGATCGGCGGTCGTGGCAGCTCCAGCCGGACGCACGCTGGGTACGCACCGAGACGCTGAATGGCAAGCCCGGGACCGTCGACACCTTCGAGACGCTCAAGGAATGGGCGGTGATGTCGGGTCACGTCGCCTCGGTGCCGCGCCGGCCGGGTTCGGGCGCAGGCTCCCTGGATCCACGGGCGTGACGGAGATCGAGCTCAAGTACCGCGTCGGAGACCTGGCCGCTGCCGAACGATTGCTCGCGGCCGACCGGCTGGGCCCGTTCACCGGCGGCGCCGGCCGCGCACGGGCCACGCAGCTCGAGGACCGCTACGTCGACACCGCCGACGGCGCCCTGGCGCGTGCCGGTTTCGCGGTCCGCCTCCGCCAGAGCGGCGGCGAGACCATCGTGTCCGTCAAGGCGCTGGCCCACGCCGAAGGGTCGGACGGCGCCATGCACCGCGAAGAGCTCGAGGGGCCGGCGGATCGCGTCGCCCCGCCGGTCGACTGGCCGGCATCCGATGCGAAGTCCCTCGTCGTCGAACACGCCGGCGACGCGCCACTCGTCGAGCGCGTCACGATCCGCCAGCTCCGCCGCAAGCGCCAGTTGCGCTCGGCCTCGACGCGTGTCGAGCTGAGCCTCGACGAGGTCGATGTGGTCGAGCGTGGCCGCGTCGTCGAGCGGTTCGTCGAGCTCGAGGCCGAGCTGACGAAGGGCGAGGAGTCCGAGCTGGCCGCGCTCGGCGCCGCGATCGAATCGGAGTCCGGGCTGCGGCGTGCGCGCACGAGCAAGCTCGAGGCCGCTCTCGCCGCGATCAACGGCTCGAGCGAAGGCGCTGCCACGCCCGCCTCCGGATCGGCGCCGGCGTCCGCGGCTCCGCCCGCGCCCGCGGTCCCGCCCGTGACCGAGCCGAGCGGGGAGGATGCTCCCCGTCTGGTCGTCGGCAAGTCCCCTGGCGTCCTGGCCGAGGACAACATCGCCGAGGCCGGCCGCAAGGTCATGCGGTTCCACCTCGCGCGGATGCTCGACCGGGAGCCGGGTGTCCGGAGCGGCATCGACATCGAAGATGTCCACAAGATGCGGGTCGCGACGCGCCGGCAACGGGCAGCCTGGCGCGTCTTCGGCGAGGCCTACCGGCAGGGTCGCACGAAGGCCTACAGGCAAGGGCTCCGCGACATCGCCCGCCGGCTCGGGGCGGTCCGCGATCTCGATGTGCAGCTCGAGGCGACCGATCACTACCGCGAGGACCTGCCGCGCACCGAGCAGCGGGCGCTCGAGCCGTTGATCGCCGCCTGGCGCCAGCATCGCGACGACGCACGGGACTTGCTCACCCGGGAGCTCGACTCGCCTGGCTATGGGCGGTTCATCGACGACTATCTCGACTTCGTCCGGACGGACGGCGCGGCCGTGGCGCCGATCGGAGCGACCCAGCCACATCGCGTGCGTGACACCGCGCCATCGCGCATCTGGGCTGCCTACGAGCAGGTTCGCAGCTATGAGCCGGTCCTGCGCTGGGCAGACGTGCCAACTCTTCACGAGCTGCGGATCGCCGGGAAGTGGCTGCGCTACTCGATGGAGTTCGTCGCCGAGCCGCTCGGGGACGACGCATTGCCGCTGATCGGGAAGGTCACCGCCCTGCAGGACCACCTCGGGTTGATGAACGACGCGGACGTCAGCGCATCGATGGCGCGAACCTTCCTCGTCGAGCATGCCGAGCACCTCAGCCAGGCCGAGGGTGCCGCGATCGGGCGCTACCTGGTCGATCGTGAGCGCGAAGTCGCGCGACTCCGACGGGCGATCGGGGTGCCGTGGCGTGGTATCGCGGGACCCGGCTTCCGACGCTCGCTCGGACGGGTGGTCGCCGGCCTCTAGACGGGCTTCGCCTCGGGCGGAGCGTCGGTGGCGTCGGTCAGTGGCGCCAGCCGTGCGCGAGCTCCGGCAAGCGATCCCGCCAGGCCCGACCGGCGTGGTCGGCGACGAGGATGGCTCCTTCACGCAGGCTCGCCTCCGAGACGCGGATGCGATCGACGCCATACCTGCGCATCAACCCGTCGATGATCACCGCGCCGGCAGGCAGAAGGGGCCCGCGCTTCGGGTTGATGCCGAACCGGCCCGTGAGGTCCGCCGCCGGCGAAGCCGTGAGGGTCGCCAGCGCTTCGGCGATCCGATCGCGCGTCAGGGTCTCGTCGTTCGACCCGGCCGCCGTGACCTTGAGGAGGTTCGAGGCCGTCCCGCCCACTGCGACCAGGTCCGTCGGGTCCGCATCGAGGGCGCCCTCCAGGATCTCCTCGGCCGCGGCCTGCATCGCCTGGATGGTGTCGATGTCAACGGGATCCGATGTCGCGAACTGGGCGGTCAGCCGGCCTGAGCCGAGTCGCAGTCCGGCGGCGCGCGCGACGCCTCCGACCGTCACTGCGCAGAACTCGGAGCTGCCCCCGCCGATGTCGACGACGAGGGTCTCATGGACCACCGGGCGCCCGGCCGTGACCCCGATGAGCGTGAGGTATGCCTCTTCCTCGTGGGTCAGGACGTGGAGGGGGACGCCCGTTGCTGCCTCGACGTCGGCGACGATGCGCATCGCGTCGGCCGCCCGCCTGATCGGCTCTGTGCCCACGAAGGTGATCGCGGCCGCGCCGAGGCCGCGGGCCGTCGTGGCGTAGCGGGTGAGCGCGCCTGCCAGCTCGTCGCGAGCGGTCGCGCCGAGGTGGGCGCGGTCGTCGACGGCTGAGCCGAGGCCGAGGAAGACGGACTCGTCCGTCAGCGGCCGGAGCTGGTGGCCGGCGATGACGGCGACGAGGAGATGGACTGAATTCGAACCGAGGTCGACCGATGCGCCGATGGTCGGTCGGGGTGTCACGCGGTCGGCTTGGGTTTCGTCGTGCGAGTCGATGCCGCGCGACGCCGGGTCGAGGGCCTGGGTCGCGGGGTCGTCGCGCTGCGACGTCGGGTCGGCGCCTTGGCTGCGCTCGCCGGCCTGGCGGCTCCCGCTGGCTTCGCGGCCGCGGCTTTGGCCGGCGCCTTGGCCGCCGCGGCTTTGGCCGGCGCCTTGGCCACCGCGGGCTTGTTGGCGGTGGCGGGCTGGGCTGCAGCCTTCGTGGCCGGCGCCTTTTTCGCGGTCGCGCGAGTCCGGGCTGGCGTCCGAACGGATGGCGCCCCGACAACGCCGCTGGCCGCGTCCCGGATCGCGGCGACGATCGAGGCCATCAGGGCTCCTGCATCGGCCGCCTGTCGCTCGCGCTTCGCGAGCTCCTCCCGAAGCCTGGCCGCCTGCCGCAGGCGCTTGGCTTCGGTAGCTCGGGCGGCATCGAGTTGTCGGCCGAGCTTCTCGATCCGGCGGCGAGTCGCCTTGGGCATCTGCGTAGCCGTCGCCTTGGACGCGGCCACGATATCCCCGACCGCGGCGGGAATCGGGGACCCGGCTCCCCTTGCGTCCGCCTTCGCGGCGGATCCCCTCTGCTTGACAGCCATCCCTGCCTCCAGTTCCTGAAATGTCGAGTCTGTCGCGGCGGGAACGGTAGCATCCGAGGATCAACACGGAGCGTGTCGTCCCGGATCGTCGGTCCCCGTTGCGAACAGGACGTTAACGACCTGTCGACGGTCGGTTAGCGACTGTACGCCATCGTCTCGCCATGTCGACGCCGTCGCTGCCATCGTGGGTCGCCATCGCCGACGGCGGGCCGGTCATGCACCTGACCGACGTGGTGGGGATGCGGACGATCCATGCCACAGCGGATCGCGCCGAGTTCGCGGAGATGCTGCGGTCGACCCGTCCGCGCATCGCGATCATCGGCACGCCCCCGGCCGGCGCCGATGAGGTCGCCGCCGCGCTCCGCGAGCGCCGCCGCCGACCTGCGTTGCGGGTCGTGGTGGTCAGCCCGTCCGACGCAATCGCCGAGCGGCTCGAGGCGCTGCGTGCAGGCGCCGACGAAGCCCACCCTGACACCATCGATCCGGCTGAGCTGGGCGCGCGACTCGCCCTCCTCGAGGAGCGCACGCGTCCGCGACACGATGCCGTGCTCATCGTGACCGACGACACCGAGCTCGACCTGGTCGCCCATGAGGTCCGTCGTGCTGGCTCGCTGATCCATCTGCGGCCGAAGGAGTTCCAGTTGCTGGCCATGCTGGCGGCGCATCCCGGCCGGGCCTACTCGCGACGGCAATTGCTCGACCGCGTGTGGGGTCCGAACCACGACGGCGACCCACGCACCGTCGACGTCCATATCCGCTGGCTTCGAAGCAAGATCGAGCCACAGCCGGACGTGCCGACCCACCTCGTCACGGTCAGGGGCGTGGGCTATCGACTGGATCCTAGTCCGCGTTGATCGCGACCGGCGACGCCAAGGGTCACGAACGCCGGGACTCGACCGCCATCGGTCGCTAGCGGCGCGGCCGCTTGGTGTCCCGTCGCAGGAGGCCCTCGACTTCCCGTGTGACGGCGTCGTGCGCATCCAGGTACCGGTCGAACAGGCGCTCGACGTTGCGCATCTCGCGTGCCACGAGCGGGCTACCGGATGAACGCTCATCGAAGAATCGTCGAAGCTCGACCACGGCGTCCAGCAGGTCGTCGACCTGCCTAGACCAGCTCACGATGTCCAAGACCCCTCCTCGATCCCCGCGAGCCGACGCCCATTCGAGCGCGGCTTTCGAACGATAAGCGACACCGTGCGAACGCGCTCCAGCGTTGGCCGGCCACCGTGCGTTCGGTGCGGGTCGGCGTTAACGGTCCCTTAACCGCTCGAAAAGCGGCCGTTGATGCCCTCGCTCCATGGTCGTGGCGTCAGACAGGGGAGGAACTTGTCCGAGCACGTCCATGCCACACGGCTCCGACCGACCTAGGAGGAACCATCGAGTGACGATCACGAGTCCCAAGCGCCTCGGGGCAATGGCCCTGGTGGCAGCGTTCACGATCGGCGCCTGTTCCAGTGGCGGCGGGGCCACCACCGCACCTTCGAGCGCGCCGGCATCCACGGCGCCGGAAAGCGTCGCGCCCGAAAGCTCGGCACCTGCCCTGTCGGGCTCGGTGACCATCGATGGCTCGAGCACGGTGTACCCGATCACGGCGGCAGTCGCCGAGGACTTCCAGATCGCAAATCCAGGCGTCCAGGCGTCAGTCGCGTTGTCGGGCACCGGCGGCGGGTTCAAGAAGTTCTGCGTCGGTGAGACCGACATCAACGATGCCTCGCGCCCGATCAAGGCGGAGGACGAGGGCGAGGGCCTGGCCTGCACGGCGAACAACATCGAGTTCGTCGAGCTTCAGATCGCCATCGACGGCTTGACTGTGGTCGTGAACCCCGCGAACACCTTCGCGACGTGCCTCACCGTGGATGAGCTGGCCAAGATCTACGGGCCTGACTCCCCGAAGGACCTCAAGTGGAGCGACGTTCGCGCCGACTTCCCGGCTGACCCGGTCAACCGGTTCATGCCGGGCGCCGACTCAGGGACGTTCGACTACTTCACCGAGGTCATCAACGGTGAGGTCGACGCCGCGACGCAGGACGCGACGGTGTCCGAGGACGACAACGTGCTCGTGACCGGTGTCGCCGGCGATGTCAATGCGATCTCGTTCTTCGGCTACGCCTACTACGTCGAGAACACCGACAAGCTCAAGGCGGTCGAAGTCGACGGCGGCTCGGGCTGCGTCGCGCCGACCGACGCGACGATCAACGACAACAGCTACGCCCCGCTCAGCCGCCCGCTGTTCATCTACCCGGATGTCGGCAAGGCGAAGGAGCGCCCGGAGCTGAAGGGGTTCGTCGACTTCTACTTCGAGAACGGCTCTGCGCTCGCCGCCGAGGTCGGCTACGTGCAGCTGCCGGACGACCTCCTCCAGAAGGAGAAGGACGAGTGGGCGGCCGCCGTCGGCGGCTGATCAAGCGAGCACATCCCTCCTCGACGATTCGCTTGACCCTGCTCCTGACGTACGCTACGTGACCGATCCCGACGAGGAGCGTCGCATCACATGACCGCCGCCGCCAGACCCCTGACGCGACAACGGCCGACGTCGGAACGGATCATCGAGACCCTGCTGTTCCTGGCGGCGACCCTCGGGGTCGTGACGACCGCCGGCATCGTCCTCGTCCTTGCATTCCAGACGATCGAGTTCTTCCTCGAAGTCAGCCCCCTCGAG
>DASTIG010000175.1:0-6628 GCA_035717785.1 Candidatus Limnocylindrales bacterium | reverse complement strand
CCTCACCCTCGGTCGCGCCGTTGAAATTCGTCACCAATCGAGCGACGTGAATCGGGCCCCACAAGAAGGGCCAACAGATCAATGAGGATGAGTCCGTCAACGACGGCGAAGAGCACGAGGATCGCATCCACTTCGTCGCCTCCTTTGGTGCTGGTGCGACAGCGCCGACTCGACGACTTCAGCGGGTCATCGCCGAAATGCAATCTGGTCGGCGACCGGTGGGAGCCGAATGACCCCCACCGATCGAGTGCCGCTGGTGCTTACTTGACAGAAACCTGGATCAACCCGGCGAGGGCAGGGTCGAGCGTCACGTTGTCAGCACCTGCGTCGGTGTCGATGATCAGCGTGTCGCTTGCAGCGTCCGCGTGGGTGATCCGTACGAAGGCGGCCAGACCGCTGACCTCGACGGCAGCGCCGTTCGCATCCACCGCGATCAGATCGTCCCCCTTCGTGGCGGCGACGGTGACCGTATCGGCCTTGCCGTCGGCGGTCGAGCCACCGAGCGCGCCGGCGAGATCGACGTCGACGCGCGCGACGTCTGTCCCGCCCATGTCGTTCACGGTAACGGCGTCAGTCCCGCCGAGGGCCCTCACATCGATCCCCTCGACGTCATCAAGGTTCATGACGATGTTGCCGAGGTTTCGGGTGAATGACACCCGGCCCCCGACGGCCGTCGCGGACATGATCTCGTCGCCGACGGACCCGTTGAAGACCATGGTGTCCGAGCCGGACTGGCCCTCGACGATGTCCGAGGCGTCGCCCGGATCCCAGACGAAGACGTCATCGCCCCGGCCCAGAAATGCGGTGTCAGCACCAGCGTTACCGTCGACGAAGTCGTCGCCGTTGCCGCCGTAGAAGACCTCGGCGCCGCCTGCGCCGAGCAGGGTGTCGTTGCCGTTCTCGCCATCGATGCGGGTCGGCTTGGTCGTGGTGAAGGCGCCGTTCACCTCGTCGATTCGGACCGTGTCGTTGCCGTTGCCAGCCTCGACGTCGATGGCCCGAAAGGTGCTGAGGTCGAACGTTTGGTCGGCCGAGCCGTCGTTGCCGACATCCACCTGAAGCTGGTTTCGATCCAGAGCGCTCAGGCGGAGCGTGATCTGCTCCGCGAATGGGCCGCCCGAGATGCGCAACGTCCCGTCGACCACGCCGGCCTTGAGGGTCGGCGCCGCCGAGGCGACGGGCACCGTGGTCGCCGCTGCGATGGCCGTCAGTGCGACGGCGAGCGGCAATGTCTTTCGAATCACGTTCTTCTCCTGACTTGGCCTCCTCTTCGGTTCGCTGGCCACGACTGGCCGGGATCGGGAAGACCGAACGCAGGCCATACGTTGGTATGGTCGAGACAGGTTTCAACGCTGCCCAATTCGGTCGCGGGAACCGCGGACCGGTGCGCTGGCCATCGAGTCGAGATCGAGCGGGCCACGCCGATAAAGCGATCGAGCCGTCGATCGGCGAGGACCTCGACCATCTCGTCGGCTCGGCCGGCCGCAGCGGGACTAGGTCCAGTCGTCGCGTCGCAATGCGGAGCTTGGAAGGGGCCAAGGTCGTTCTCGGCGTGACTGCCGAGGCTCTGTCGCGGTTGCCCTCACTCCGATAGCTCGAGGCCGCCCAGAAGCTTGCGCAGCAGGCCTTCAAGCAGGGCGAGCTCTTCCGGATCGAACCGTTCCAGAAGCTCCCGGTCGCTGACCGCGATCGCAGCGACCGCTGTGTCGACGACCTCGAGGCCCTGGTCCGTCAGTTCCACGATGACGCCCCGGCGATCGTCAGGATCCGGCAGGCGGCGGACGAGTCCGCGGCGCTCGAGCCGATCGATTCGGCTCGTCATGCCCGCCGACGACAGCATGAGACCCCGACCGAGCCGTGTCGGGGAAAGCCGGTGAGGCGGGCCCGCAATGCGCAGGGCGCTCAGCGCGCCGACCTCCCCCCGATTCAGTCCGAATCGGCTGAAGACCGATTCCTGCCGCCTCGCGAGAAGCGGCCCAATCCGGCTCAGCCTACCGGTGACCTGGAGTGGTCCAACTTCGAGCTCGGGGCGCGCGTGGCGCCAGCCCCCCAGCACGCGATCGGTCAAATCATCTGTCATGAACGAGAGGGTAGCGCACCTTCGTTCTTCACGCTATTATCTCACTCGCGAGCTACTTAGTCCCGTGCTTCATACACATCTCAGGAGCCGTTTGATGGCGATCGAAGGGTTTGAATCTGATGGAGTCGTCCACGATGCGAGCGACTCGGCCGCTGACCTCGTGTCCGACGCGAGTTTGATCCGGGCCGTGATCGAGGGGTCCCAGGAGGCACTGGCTGGCCTTTACGACAAACATGGCAACGCCGTCTTCGCGGCGGCGATGCGGGCTAGTGGAGATCGATCGATCGCTTCGGAGGTCGTGCAGGAAACGTTCCTCGCCTTGTGGAACCGAGCGGAGCAGTTCGATCCGGCTCGCGGCGCTCTGCCGGCATGGCTCGTGACGATCGCGCGGAACCGGGCTATCGATCGCCTCCGGGCAGGCAGCCGCCACGACCGAGCCAGCAGCTTTTCGTCATTCGCCGCAACCGATGCGGACGATCACTCCATCGGCGACTGGCTGACGGCTTCGGGTGAGCTCATCGGAGTGGGCGGGGCGGAGCCCCTTCCGGAGGTCGCGTTGACCGACAAGGAGACACGAGCGTCGATCGCGGCTGCGCTCGCCTCGCTTGATCCGACGGAGCGCCGGGTGATCGTGCTCGCCTACGACGGGGGACTGACCCAGTCCGAGATCGCGGCCACATTGGGTTGGCCCATCGGGACGGTCAAGACCAGGACCAGACGAGCTCTACGGCATCTGCGCGATTGGCTGGAGCGATGCACCGGTGGCGTGATGGGGCAAGGCAACCGTGCCCGGCCGGACACCAAGGAACGCTCCCGCTCATCGGAAAGCGTCGTGGCCGCGTTCAGCCGCGAGGGTCACAAGTGGCCCGCGGCGGTCGACGCAGGACGTTCGGGCGTGATCGCATCCCCGCCGTGCCAGTGATCGGACAACCTTGGATGCATCCCGAAGCGGAAACCATCGGGCGCTCGATGACCGTAGAAGCGACATCGTGGCTCGGTTGAGCCCGGCGAAACAATCGCGACTGCAGGAGATCACCAATGGCGACGTATCTGGACATCCACGACATCCCCGGAGTGAAGGCCGGCGACGTCATCGGGGCGCATGAGGCAGACATTCGCGTCCAGGGCCAATACGGCGTGGAATACAAGCACTACTGGGTCGATGAGGAGACGGGCAAGGTCTTCTGCCTCGTGGACGCGCCCGATCGCGAGACTGCGACCCTCGTGCATCAGGAGGCGCATGGCCTGGTGGCCCACACGTTGCATGAGGTCGAGCAGGGCGCGTAGCCACATCCGTCCAGCGCGACCCACGAGAAGTCATGTCCCGAACGTTCAAGTCTCAACAGGATCAGGAACTGAGTGTCGCGCTCTCGGCGGCCCAAGACCCGCACCAGTGCCCGCCCGCCGTCTCCGCCTCACGCCACAGGTATGCCGTGGCGCCCACCAAGGAAGCATTCTTCGAGGAGAGCGACGTCCTCTCCTTGCACATGCGGCTCGTCGAGGCCACGCGCGGGATCGTCACTGCCGCCGATCTCGCGCGCATGAAGCCGGACTCTCTCCTCGTGAATACGAGCCGAGCGCCACTGATCGAGCCGGGGGCGCTGCTGACAGCGCTCCGCGCTGGGCGCCCCGGCTTCGCGGCTGTGGACGTCTACGAGCGCGAGCCACTAGACGACCCCAACGACCCGCTCCACATGGACAACGTCGTCTGCACGCCACACATCGGCTACGTATCACGCGATGAATACGAGCTCCAGTTCTCCGATGTCTTCGATCAGATAGTCGCTTACGCCAGCGGCAAACCGATCAACGTGGTCAATCCGGGCGCGGTAGCAGTGCACCGCCCGCCCGACCCGCCCGCGAGCCACATGTGGTCGCCGGGTTCGGTCATTCACGTGACTGACTCAGGCCAGGACCATCCCTTCGACGGAGCCTGATGACACGGGATCCGGCTGGCGCATCATGCGGAACGATGTCAACAGCCCGAGGATGCTCGCCAGGATCGGGATGAGCAGCGCCACCTGCAGCGCAAGCGGTCTCGCTTCGGTGTTGATGCGGATGATCTCGTCCTGGACGACCGGTGGTTGGCCGGCGAGCAGCAGTTCGAGGTCGGTGTTGGTCATGACCTGGGCGTCATGCTCCAGCGCCGCGGCGACTTGCTGTTGCTGATCCGGGGCCAGCACAGGACTCGCCTCGGCCAGGTTCGTGAAGCTGAAGGCCAGCGCGGCCAGCATGATCGCGCCGGCGAATGCCAACCCGAACGACAGCCCGAATGAGCCCGCGGCCGAGTTCACGCCGGCGGCTTCGCTGACTCGCTCCTCGTCGATCGGCGCGAGTGTGTAGTTGTTGAGCTGGGAGACGAGCAGCCCGAGCCCGATCCCAGCGATCACCAGCGGGACCGCGAGATACCAGCCGGCATCGGCGCGGGGCACGATCGGGACCAACAGGACTAGCCCGATCAACAGGAGCGCGAATCCGGCTCTGATGATGCTGCTCGGTCGCCGCGATCCCGCCCGCCTGCCGGCGAGGATCGCCGTCCCGAACATGCTGAGCGAGAGCGGGGCCAGCGACAGGCCCGCCTGCAGCGCGTTGTATTCCAGGACCATCTGCAGGTAGATCGGGATGGTGATCATCGCGCCACCGAGCGCGATGTTCTGGAGCATCTGCCCGGAGATCCCGAACCTGAACAGCTTGGACATGAACAGATCCGGATCGATCAGTGTCGGCTTGCCCTCGCGCTTCCGGCGCGTGAGCCAGTACGCGAGCCCGGCAAGGGAGATCGCGCCGATCGCCAGGAGCAGGCCGACGGCTTCGCCGCCCTCCTGCCACACGAGGATGCCTAGCACCAGGCCGCCCATCCCGAAGACCGAGAGAACGGAGCCGACGAGGTCGATCTCGCGCGGGCCGGTGTACGGCGCGTCACGAACGAGTTTGATGCCCGACAGCACGATCGCGATGATGACGACCTCGAGCAGGAACGCGACGCGGTAGGACAGGAATGTGGTGATGAAGCCGCCGATCAGAGGTCCGACCGCTGCTGCGATGGCTGCGGCCGCTCCCACGAGGGCATACGTCGCCTTCTGGGCCGCTCCTTCGAAGTTGCCGTGGATGAGCGACTGCATCGCGGGCAGCAAGAGCGACGCGCCGAGGCCACCCACCACGGCCCAGAAGATGATGATGGCCGCCACGCTCTGACCGAGCGCCATCGCCAGCGCGCCGATAGCGTAAGCAAGCAGACCCAGAACGTATGCTCGCTT
This sequence comes from Candidatus Limnocylindrales bacterium, assembly GCA_035717785.1. Classification (GTDB taxonomy): domain Bacteria; phylum Chloroflexota; class Limnocylindria; order Limnocylindrales; family CSP1-4; genus SPCO01. Next base: position 1,291 of record DASTIG010000175.1, on the reverse strand, counting down.
GCGTCCGAAGAGATCGCCGATCTTGCTGCCGATGAGGATGAACGCGGCAGAGACAAGCGCCTCGAGCGCGATCGCGGCCTGGATGGCGCTCACGTCGGTGCCGAGGTCGGCGACCACCGCCGAGATCGAAACATTCATGATCGACGTGTCGACGACGAGCACGAACATCGCCATCGCCAGCAGGATAGGAAGCAGGCGATTGGTTGTTCCCGTTTCCGGCGGGCTGGTGATCGTCGCGTCATTCAAGGACGAGCCACGATCAGCCGCCGGATCCGACGTAGCAGGGCCGGTGGTTCTGTTCACGAGGTGGACCCTCGAGGCACCCGCTTCCTGACCACGTGGGCCGCGCGCAACGCCAGGATCGAACTGCCGATGGGTCGATGCATCGTGTGCGAGCCTCCATCGAGTCGTTCCCGGATCCGGGCGCGTGGGTACCACAGGATAGCGGTTCCACGAGCCCATCAGATGCCTAGCGAGGCTAGCTGGACTCGCCGCCTTATCCCTCACGGCGGAACGCCTCGACACCCTCGGTCACGGATGCATACAGGTGGCCCTGGTCGATCGCCTCGAGCAGCCCGAAGCGCACGATCGTGTCTCTGACGCTCGTCGGGAGCTCCGCGAACGCGAGGTGGATCCCCTGCGCATTCAGCTCGAGATCGAGGTCCTTGAGCATCGTCGCGGCGGTCGTATCGATGTCGGTGATCGGCTCGGCGGCGACGAGGATCCACGTGGGCGGGGCGTCAGCGGCTTTGACGAGCTCGCGGATGCGGTCGCGGAACTGGTTCGCGTTCGCGAAGAAGAGCGGTGCGGACCAGCGGACGATGAGCAGCCCTGGAACCTGTTGCGAATCGGGATGGCGCCGGACGTCGTGCCAGCCGTGGACACCCGGGACTTTCCTAAGACCATCGAGTACGGCGCCGCGGTGCGCCTGAAGATGTAGACGGCCGACAGGACGACGGCGATGACGATGCCCTGGAGAACGCCGACGAACATGACGCCGAGGGCGCAGGCGACGGCGAACCCCAGCTCGGTCCTCTGGACGACGAACAGGCGGCGCAGTTCGGCGACATCGAACAGGCTGATCGACGCCGCGATGACGACCGCCGCGACCCTGATGTTGCACGACTTTCCGATGTGTATCCTGATGGACGTAGTGCAATAGGGGGTGGTTCGGGGCGTCTCCTGTCCTCCAGACTGCAGCCGCCGTGCGTGGCAGTCACCGAGGGGATCGCGGACGCGGTCAGCTGGGGAGGATCCATGGGGTACAACCTTCGGAATCGCAACTTCACGA
>DASTIG010000174.1:0-16357 GCA_035717785.1 Candidatus Limnocylindrales bacterium | reverse complement strand
GCATCGCAGCCCGCCCAGCTCGACCCCGACCGTCTCCGCATCGCAATCGCCGGTCACCTCGTGTTCGACGGGTCGCAAGGCGGCCCGCTCGACTTCGATCGCGCAGCGGCCCGCGCCGCCATGGATGCCCCGGAGCTGCTGATCGAGCTCGATCTGGGGCTCGGTGACGGCATCGGCGAGGCATTCGGCTGCGATCTGACCCAGGAGTACGTCATCGAGAACAGCGAGTACACGACGTGAGTGAGATTCTGGTCGTCAAGCTCGGCGGCACGACGATCGCAGAACAGTCGGGAGTCCTCGCGGACGTCGCTGCCGTTGCGCGGCGGCGGCCGGTCGTGCTCGTCCATGGCGGCGGCAAACGCCTCACCGAGTGGCTCGAACGCCTCGGCGTGCCATCGAAGTTCGAAGGCGGTCTACGCGTCACGGACGCCCAGTCTCTGGAGGTCGCCGCCGCGGTCCTGCGTGGGGTGGTCAACAGCGAGCTCGTCGCAGGTCTGCGCGATCTCGGCGTCGACGCGGTCGGTCTGTCCGGTGTCGATGGCGGCTTGCTGATCGCCGAGCGCATCCCGCATCTCGGGCTCGTTGCCAGCGTGACCGGCCTGCGGCGCGACCTGCTCGACGCGGTCCTCGTGTCGGGGCAGGTCCCGGTCGTCGCGCCCCTCGCGCGCGATGCGGACGGGATCGTCTGCAACGTCAACGCCGATGACGCGGCCGCCGGCATCGCGGCCGGCCTTGGCGCGCGCCAGCTGGTGCTGCTCACCGACGTCGACGGGGTGCGCGATGCGGACGGGCGCAAGCTCGACACCTTGACCGTCGCCGAGGCCGACCACCTCATCGACACGGGCGTCATCGCCGGTGGCATGGTGCCCAAGATCCGGGCCGCGCTGTCCGCGCTCGGCTGGGAGGGCGCGGAGGCGATCATCGCCGACTCAGGCGCGGAGAGCGCCCTCGAGCGGGCGCTCAGCGATCCGGCATTCGGCACGCGGATCACCGCGACGCGCCAGGCGGTCGGGGCGGCATGAGCGGTCTGACTCCCGGGCAGGAGCTCAAGCGCCTGCGCCAGCGGGCCATCCGCCAGCTCATCGCGTCGCGACCGGTCGGCAGCCAGCGCGAGCTGGTCGATGCCCTGATCGACCAGGGGTTCGATGTCACGCAGGCCACGGTCAGCCGCGACATCACCGAGCTCGGCCTGCTCAAGGCGCCCCGCACCGACGGCCACGTCTACATGTCGCCGGAGGACGTGGCCGCACGGCCGGCCACGCCGACGTCATCGGCGACATCGGCCGTCGCCGACGAGCGCCTCCGGCGGATCCTTGCCGACGTCCCGGTCACGGTCGGGCGCAGCGGCCTGATCCTCGTCCTCACCGGCACGCCGGGCACGGCGAGCGTCGTCGCCCAGGCGATCGACGAATCGACCTTGCGCGAGCAGGAGGGCACGCTGGCCGGTGACAATACGCTCCTCGTCCTGTTCGCCGATGAAGCCCGTCTGGAGCGCTGGCTCGCACGGTTCGAGGCCATCGCCCGCTCGATCCCGGAGGTCCCCGTCTCGTGAAGAAGGTCGTTCTCGCCTATTCCGGCGGTCTCGACACGTCGGTCGCCGTCGCCTGGCTCAGGGAGCAGTACGACGCCGAGGTCGTGACCCTGACGGTCGATCTCGGGGGTGGCTCATTGCGACCCGGCGTCGAACGGCGGGCGATGTCGGCCGGTGCGTCGCGCGCGTACGTCATCGATGCCCGCGAGCGCTTCGTCACCGACTATGTCTGGCCGCATCTCCAGGCGAATGCGCTGTACCAGGGGGCGTATCCCCTGGCGACGGCGCTTGCGCGGCCGCTGATCGCACAGCTGCTCGTCGAGGTCGCCCGCCGAGAGGGCGCCGACGCGGTCGCCCACGGCTGCACCGGCAAGGGCAACGACCAGGTCCGCTTCGACGTTGCCACGCACGCCCTCGACCCCGGGCTCGAGGTGGTCGCGCCGATGCGCGTTGGGATGGGGCTCACGCGCGACCAGGAGATCGACTACGCGAACGAGCGCGGCATCGAGATCCCGATCACCAAGGAGTCGCCCTACTCGATCGACGTGAACCTGTGGGGTCGATCGTGCGAGACCGGTGTCCTCGAGGATCCGTGGGTCACCGCACCGCCCGACGCCTACGAGTGGACGGTCGCGCCGTCCGATGCCCCCGACCCGATCGAGATCGTCATCGACTTCGAAGGCGGCGTGCCTGTCGCGTTGGACGGGGAGAGGCTTGCGTCGGTCGAGCTCGTCGAGCGCCTGCACACGCTGGGTGGCGCCCATGGCATCGGCCGGATCGATCATGTCGAGGACCGGCTGGTCGGCATCAAGAGTCGCGAGATCTACGAGACGCCGGCCGCGACGATCCTGCACACGGCGCATCGCGCGCTCGAGGGCCTGACGCTGACGAAGGACACGCTGCGGTTCGACCGGCTCGTCGCCGACGAGCTGTCGCGGCTCATCTACGACGGGTTGTGGTTCAGCGCCCTGTCGCGCGACCTGCGGGCGTACGTCGCGTCGTCGCAGCGGGTCGTGTCGGGCGAGGTGCGGATGCGGCTCGATCACGGTTCGGCGGTGGTCGCCGGCCGGAAGTCCCCGCTGTCGCTGTACGACAAGAGTCTGGCCACGTACGACGAGGGCGATGCGTTCGACCACGCCAGTGCGGTCGGGTTCATCGAGATCTTCGGGTTGCCGCTCCGGGTCGAGGCTGCGCGCCATGGCGCGGTCGGGGCGCGGTACGGCGCCGCATGGTCTTGGACCGACCCGTTGCTGGAGACCCTGCCGACGACGGTCACCGATCCGGAGCCGGCTGCTGTCTGACATGTCCTGCGGGCTGGTTCCACGGCCCTCGACGCCGTGGCCCTCGTCCGCGCTTGGAACATCACGAGTTTCCAATCAGCGAACGAGAGGCGGCTCAGCGCTGGTTCCAACGCCATTTGGAACATGCTGAAGGTTCCATTCAGCACCGAAAGCGGGCCGGCAGGGGTCCTCAGCCGCTGATTGGAACATGGGGATGTTCCAGATGCGAACGTGGGAGGCGAGCAAGCCGCCGCCGCGCGATGCGCGATGATTTCAGCCGTGATGACCGACCGACCCTCCGCCGAGACCGGGATCCGGGAGTTGGCGTTCCTGCACGAGATCGCCCAGCTCGCGACCCAGGCGCGCGACTGGGATGAGCTCATGCGGTCGATCGTCGACGGTACGACCGCCGCGATGGGGGTCGAGGTGTGCTCGTTCTACCTCGCCGATCACGAGCACAGCCGGCTGACGCTCGCGGCGACGAACGGGCTCGACCGATCGCAGGTCGGTCGGGTCAGCCTGGCCTGGGGCGAGGGCATAACCGGTCGCGTCGCGGCCCACCAGCGACCGATCGCCGTCGAGGACGTGACCCGCGATGACCGCTTCGCGTGGGTCCGCGGCTTCGACATCGAGGGGCTCGCCGGGATGTTGTCGGTGCCGCTCGTGTGGCACGACGAGGTGGTCGGCGTGCTCAACGTCCAGACCCGTGCGGTCCGCCGCTTCGAGCCCGATGAGATCGACCTCCTGCAGACCATCGCCGCGCTGCTCGCCGGGATCGTCGAGAAGGGGCGCCTGACCGCGGAGGTCGAGGCCAGGCTCGCGCAGCTCACCGCGCTCGATGCCGCACGGTCGGAGCTGCTCAGCGTCGTGACCCATGAGCTGCGGACGCCCCTGTCGATCGTTCGGGTCTACGTCGATCTCCTGTCAGAGGCGGCCGGCGGCGGAAACGCCGGCGAATGGCGCGACGCAGCCAATGACCAGCTTGCCCGCCTCGACCGGCTCGTCGATTCGATCCTGGCGTCGGTGCGCGGCGAGGGCCTATCCGGGCTGTCGCGGGCGCCGTTTGACGCTGTCCGTGCGGTCGATGACGTGGTCGAGACGCTCCGGCTTCTCCTGCGGCCGCACCCGATCCGCTGGGAGCGCCCGTCGGACCCGCTCGTTGCCGTGGGGGATGAGACGCGCTTCCGGCAGGTCCTCGAACAGCTGCTCGAGAACGAATCGAAATACGCCCCGACCGAGAAGGGCGTCAGCATCGGGATCTGGCGCCTCGGTGACGAGGTCCAGGTCTACGTCACAGACGACGGGCCGGGTGTGCCGGTCGAGGACTGGGAGAGCGTGTTCGAGCCGTTCGTCCGGCTCGAGGGGCGGGGCCGCTCGCGCGGGTCGGGCATCGGCCTGTTCGCCGCGCGGCGGCTGATGACCGCGATGGGCGGCCGGGTCTTCCTCGAGTCGAATGGCTACGGCGGGTCGCGATTCGTGGTGGGTCTGCCCGTCGGCTGAGGATCCACCATTGACATCGCACCGATGGCGCTGGACGCTGCGCCCATGAGCGACCCGTTCGATGGCGCCGGCGAGCCCTACAAGGGGTCGACGTACCGCGGCTGGATCGCCGTCGCGATCGTCGTCGTGGTCGTGATCGTGCTGCTGTGGCTGGCTTACGGCGAGGCGCTTGGCCGCCTGCTCGCCGGAACGCCCGACAGCTAGGTCGAGGCCGCGGCCTCCGGACCGTCATCGAGCACCCGGAAGCGCTGCAGGACCTCGATCGCATCGAGCAACCGTCGGCAGAATTCGTCGCGCTCGGCCTCGGTCAACCCGAGCCACCGAAGCGCGAATTCGCGCTCGCCAGGCTCGAACGCCGCCCAATCCTCGTCGGTCATTCCCATGTTTCCCCTCAGCCGCATTCGCCGGCCCGACCCGGCTGTTATGCGGATGCAAGCCTACCGCAAGCCCAGACCACCGCAAGACGTGCCGGCTGTCGGGTCGCGCATGTTGTCATAGGGCATGACCCCCGAAACCCGCCACAAAGAGGAGAGTCATGCTTGACCCACAGACGCGCCAGCAGCTCCAGACGAAGTTCCAGCAGATCAAGCCGCAGCTCAAAGGACAGTTCAGCGGCTTGAGCGATCAGGACCTCGACGTGGGCCGGAGCGATCCGGACACGCTGATCGAGACGATCAGCCGCAAGACCGGCCAAGGCCGTGAGCAGGTCGAGCAGACCGTTCGCCAGCTCGTCACCGCGACGAACGTCTAGAGCCTGCCCGCGCCTCAGGAAGGGGCCCGTCCCTCGGGACCGGCCCCTTCCTCATGTCCGGCGCCTGCTACCCGAGCCGCTCGAGAGCGGTCTTCGCAAGCACCCGCCCGATCGCCAGCGAGCTGGTCGCTGCTGGGGATGGGGCGTTGCGCACATGCAGGACTCGACCGGAACCACCCAGGCTGAAGTCGTCGACCATCGTCCCGTCACGCCCGAGCGCCTGTGCGCGAACCCCTGAGGGTCCGAACGTCAGCTGGTCGCCCGTGATCTCCGGGACGTAGCGCTGCAGGTCGCGTACAAACGCCGGCTTCCACCAATCGCGCCACATCTCGGCGAGGCCCGTGCGCATGTAGCGAGAGGCAAGGCGCAGGAAACCCGGATATGAGAGCGTCGCTGCCAGGTCCCCGGGCCGGATGTCGCGCCGGCGATAGCCCTCACGTGCGAACGCGAGCACTGCGTTCGGCCCTGCCCAGACGGATCCGTCGATCCGTCGCGTGAAATGGACCCCGAGGAACGGGAACCGCGGATCCGGCACCGGATAGATGAGGCCGCGGACCAGAGCCGTCGCATCCGGGGTCAGCGTGTAGTAGTCGCCGCGGAAGGGCACGATGCGCGGCTCCGGATCGTCACCCGTCAGGCGGGCGATGCGATCGGCATGAAGACCGGCGCACGCCACGACCATCGAGGCCGTGATGGTCGCTCCATCGGGCCCGCCGACGACGACCTCGGTGTCGCGGACGTCGATCGACGACACCGGCCAGGCGGTCGTGATCGTGCCGCCGAGCGCACGGACTTCGTCGGCGAGGGCGAGCGCGACGGGCCGGAAGTCGATGATGGCCGTCTCGGGACTCCATAGCCCGCGCAGCCCGACGGCATGGGGCTCTATCTCACGGATGCGTTCTGGACCGACCGCCTCGAGCCCGGGGACCCCGTTCGCCTCGGCTCGTTCGCGGACTGCCTCGAGACGCGGAAGCTCGCTGTCCTGGAGGGCGACGACGAGCTTGCCGCAGCGCTCGACCGGGATCGCGTGCGCGGCGGCGAACGCCTCGACCTCGGCCTTGCCCTCCCGGCACAGGGTCGCCTTGAGGGAGCCCGGCGCGTAGTACAGGCCCGCGTGTAGCACGCCACTGTTGTGCCCGGTCTGATGTGTCGCGAGCTCAGGCTCCTTTTCGACGACGGTCAGCTGCAGGTCCGGGCGTTGCTCGAGGAGGCGGTAGGCGGTCGCCAGCCCGACGATCCCACCACCGATGACGACGACGTCGCGACGGTCGCTCACGCGGGCGGCGGGAACGGGACGCCATGGCGGCCGCCGAGGTCGGCGAGGGCTTTGGCATGGACCGCATCGATCACCACGCCACCGGCGTCCGCGCGTCGTTCGGCTTCCGCCTCCGGCTCGCCCGCGATCAGCACCCTGCCCGGCGAGCCCGGCACGGTCGGCGCGCTGATGAGCTGCTCGAGATAGCCCTCGAGGCGCCGCTCGAACGCGCCGGGCGAGTCGACCGCCGCGGGATCGATCGCGATGAAGGTCTGGCCGAGGTCCGAGCGTCCTTCGGTGCTGAACAGGCCCAGGATGTTTGGGCCGAACGCGGCGCCGGCGAGGACGCCGGTGAGCAGGTCGACGGCCAGCGACAGGCCGTAGCCCTTGTGGCCGCCGGTCGCCTCCTCGCCGCCGAGCGGGTGGAGGGCACCACCGAGGGCCGCCTCCGGGGTCGTCGCCGGGCGCCCATCAGCGTCGATCGCCCAGCCGATCGGGAGGGACTCGCCGCGGCGGGCGGCGACCTCGATCCGGCCGCGCGGGATCGTCGACGTGGCCATGTCGAGGCAGAACGCGCCGAACCGCCCGGCCGGGGCCGCGATGGCGATCGGGTTGGTGCCGATCAACGGCACGCGTGCCCGGGTCGGCGCGACGAGCGGCGAGGTGTTCGACAAGGCGATCCCGATCATGCCTTCGACAGCGACCCGCAACGCGTACCAGCCCGCGATCCCGAAATGATTGGAGGCGCGGACCGTGGCGGCCGCCATGCCCAGGTCGCGTGCGGCGCCGATCGCCGCGTCGACCGCGACCCGGCTGGCGTGGTGGCCCCAGCCGTTGCGACCATCGAACAGGATCAGTGCCGGCCGACCGCCCTCGACGACGGGGCGGGCGGCCGGATCCATCACCCCGGCCTCGATCAGGGCGACGTAGTTCGGCAGCCGCGCCGTCCCGTGCGAGGCGATGCCGCGTCGGTCGGACGCCACGAGGATGGTCGCCACGTCCTCGGCGATATCCGGCGGCGTCCCCACCCGCTCGACGAGCCTCGCTGTCCAGGCCTGGAGGAGGCCGACCGGGACGGCGAGCCCGTCGACGGGGTCAGCGTAAACCGGCATCAGCGAGGCTAGTGAAGACCCTCGACTCCTCGGCGCGCAACCTTGCGTAGCCCGGCTTCACGACCTCATTGATCAGGCGAAGCCGCTCGTCGAACGGCGCAAACGCCGACTTGAGCGCGTTGATCGTCAGCCACTCCATCTCGCCGAGGCCGATCCGGAATGCTGCCTCGAGCGCCTCGAACTCGCTCGACAACGTGACGCCGCTCATCAGCCGGTTGTCGGTGTTGACGGTGACGCGGAAGCGGAGGCGGCGCAGGAGGTCGATCGGGTGGTCCTCGACGGACGCGGCGGCCGCCGTGTGGACGTTAGACGTCGGGCACATCTCAAGCGGCACGCGCCGGTCGCGCACGAACGCCGCCAGCCGCCCGAGCTCGACGGACCCGTCGTCGCGGACTGTGATGTCATCGACGATCCGCACGCCGTGGCCGAGTCGCTCCGCGCCGCAATACTGGAGCGCCTCCCAGATCGACGGCAGCCCGAAAGACTCGCCCGCGTGGATCGTGATGTGGAAGTTCTCGCGCCGGACGTACTCGAAGGCGTCGAGATGGCGCGTCGGCCGGTAACCGGCTTCGGGCCCAGCGATATCGAAGCCGACGACACCTGCATCGCGCCACCGGACGGCACACTCGGCGACCTCGACCGACCGCGCCGCCTGGCGCATCGCCGTGACGAGCACCTTCATGACGATCGGGTGGCCAGCGGCCTCCGCGTTGCGTGCCCCGATCGAGAAGCCCTCGAGGTTCGCGGCGACCACCTCGTCGAGGGTCAGGCCACGCTCGGTCGACAGCTCCGGCGCATAGCGGATCTCGGCGTACGCGACGCCGTCCGCGGCGAGGTCCTCGGCGCACTCGGCCGCGACGCGGACGATCGCATCTCGCTCCTGCATGACCCCGACCGTGTGTGCGAACGTCTCGAGGTAGAGCTCCAGGGACTTGCGGTCGGCCCCGCGGCGGATATGGGTGGCCAGCTCGTCGGGATCGGTCGTCGGCAGCCCGGCGTAGCCGTACTCGGCCGCGAGGTCGACGATGGTCGCCGGGCGAAGGCCACCGTCGAGATGGTCGTGCAGCATCGCCTTCGGCGCCTGGCGGATCGTTTCCGTGCGCAGCATGGTGGCGGGATGGTACAAGGCTGCGCGGAGCGTGGTCGCGTTCGACCATTGACGTTCCGTGGTGGTGGCTGTCAGGATTCCTTTGCGGGGTGCGATCCGCATGGGGGAGGTCTCCGGATGAATATCGAGCTCCTGCGCCGCCCGACCCGCCCGACGCGCCGCGGTCTTCTGGTGCTGCCGCTCATCGGCTTGCTGTGGATGGGCATGGCAGCGGCCCCCGTGGGCGCCGCCGGCTCGGCGACGTATCGCGACTGTTCGCAGCTGGCCCTGGTCCCGAATGCCGATCTCCATCGCTGCGACCTGTCGGACGCGACGATCATCGGCCTCGACCTGCACGGCATCAACGCCTCATGGTCGGACCTGTCGCGCGTGAACGGCGGATGCGATCCCGACCTGCCGCGGACGAACCTGGCCGGTGCCCGCATCGCCCGCGCGATCCTGGTCGACGCTAAGCTGTGCGACGCGATCCTGTCCGACGCGGACCTACATGGGTCGGACCTGTCGGGTGCGGCTCTCGAGGACGCGTCGCTCAACCGGACGAACCTGTCCAGGGTGACCCTCGATGGAGTCCAGGCCGCGTTCGCGCCGTTCGTGGACGCCAACCTCTCGAATGCCAGCTGGCGCGACGGCTTCGCGAACGGGGCGACATTCGATGGCGCCGACCTGCATCGGATCGACTTCCGCGGCACGGATCTGCGATCGGCGAGCTTCGTCGGGTCGGACCTGCGCTACGCACGCCTCGGCGGAGTCGACTTCACGAACGCCGACCTGACCGGCGCGAACTGGCGGCAGTCGACCGGGCTTGCGAGCGCGACCTTCTCGAACACCACCTGCCCGGACGGCACCAACAGCGACGCCAACGGCGGGACCTGCGCCGGCCACTGAGAGGCGGTCAGCGCCCGTGTCCGCGATGCACATTTCCGGCTGCCGGGCGGACATAAGGTCGTTGATGCGCATGGCCCGCATCACGGTTCCTTCTGCCGACCGGACACTGGGTCCTTGATGCGCATGGCCGCATCACAGTTCCTTTTTGCGGGGCGGACGTTCGGACCGACGGGACGCTCCGCCGACGAACGAGCCGGTTGATCTCCCGGGTTATGCGGCCCATGCGCATCACCTGACAAAACTGGCTCGGCGCCGGAGCTTGTGTATCATCTGACAAACTGGCTCGGCGCCGGAGCTTGTGCATCACCTGACCAACGTCGCCTTGGCGCCGGAGCCTATGCATCAGCGCCGGCGCCTGTGCATCAGCTGACAAGGGTCGCCCTCGCCGTCGGGCCTGACGGACGCGCCGCCGGGCGTCGTCAGCGTCGGTCGAGCCGCTTCCTCGCGGCCGCCAGCGCGTCGGCCACGCGCGTCGGCGCCGTGCCGCCGATCACATCGCACGAGGCGAGGGCGCCATCCACCGACGCGGCCCCGCGCAGGATCTCGCCGATCACCTCGTCCGCGGCGAGGGCTTTGGCCCCCTCGTCGCCGCTGGCGCCCAGTGCGAGCCCGATCATCGAGTCGGGCACCTGGTCGAGCCCCAGGCGGGCCTCCTCGGCCTGGGCCACCAGCGACCCCACCACGTGGTGGGCGACACGGAACGGGATGCCGCGGCGGACCAGGGCGTCGGCGACAGCGGTCGCCGTCGTGTAGCCCTCATCGGCCGCCTCGCGCATTCGCTCGCGCTCGACGGCGACGGTGTCGAGCAGCCCGGCGAGCACGCCGAGCGACGCCTCGTAGACCGCGACCGCGTCGAACAGCGGGGCCTTGTCCTCCTGGAGGTCGCGCTGGTATGCGAGCGGCAGGCCCTTGAGCAGCGTCAGCAGCCCGGCCTGTGCCCCGATGACCCGGGCGGCACGGCCACGGACAAGCTCGGCCGGGTCCGGGTTCTTCTTGTTCGGCATGATCGATGAGCCGGTCGAGAACGCGTCGCTCACTCGGATGAACCCGAACCGCGGATTCGACCACCACGTGATCTCCTCCGCCAGCCGGCTCAGGTGGACCATGCCGAGCGCGATCGCCCCCACGGCCTCGACGACGAAATCGCGGTCGCTCACTGCATCGAGCGAGTTCGCGGTCACCCCGGCGAAGCCGAGCTCGTCAGCCGTCGCCTCGCGATCGAGCGGGTAGCCGGCGCCGGCCAGCGCCCCGGCGCCAAGCGGCGAGATGTTCGCTCGCCGCCGGGCATCGGACAGGCGGTCCCGGTCGCGCTCGGCCATCTCCACGTAAGCCAGCAGGTGATGAGCGAACAGCACGGGCTGCGCCGGCTGGATGTGGGTCGTGCCGGGCAGGATCGCGGTGCCTTCGCGCTCGGCGAGGCCGACGAGCGAGCGCTCGAAATCGAGCAGTGCCTCGTCGAGACGGTCGATCGCCCGGCGCAGCCATAACCGTAGGTCGGTCGCGACCTGGTCATTGCGCGAGCGACCGGTCTGCAGCTTCCCTGCGACGGATCCGATGCGCTCGGCCAGCGCCGCCTCGAGGTTGAGATGGACGTCCTCCAGGTCCGGATCCCACACGAGGGTCCCGTCGGCGACCGCGCCGGCCAGCCCGTCCAGACCGCCGATCAGCTCTTCGACCTCCTCCGCGGTCAGGAGCCCCGCGCGACCTAGCCCGCGGACGTGGGCGATCGAGCCGGCGATGTCGTCGGCGGCCAGCTCGCGATCGAGGTCGATCGAGCGCGTGAAATCGGCGACCCGCTGGTCGCTCTCTTCGGCGAATCGCCCGCCCCACAGTCGCATGCGCCCCTCCTGCGTGTGGCGTCATGCTAGCGGCATGGCCGACCCATCTCCGTGGTGGCGGGGCGCCGTCGTCTACCAGACATACATCCGCAGCTTCACCGACGCCGATGGCGACGGCATCGGCGACATCGCGGGGATGCGCTCGCGCCTGCCGTACATCCGCGATCTCGGGGTCGACGCGATCTGGGTGAACCCGTGGTTCGTTTCGCCGATGGTCGACGGTGGCTACGATGTCGCCGACTACCGAGACATCGACCCGCTGTTCGGCACGATGGCCGACGCCGAGGCGTTCATCGCCGACGCGCACGCGTTGGGCATCCGTGTCCTGCTCGATATCGTCCCGAACCACACGTCCGACCGGCACCCGTGGTTCCAGGCGGCGCTGGCCGCCGGCCCGGGCAGCCGTGAGCGCGATTTCTACGTGTTCCGCGATGGACGCGGTCGTGACGGCGATCTGCCCCCGACCGACTGGCCGAGTGTCTTCGGTGGCCCGGCCTGGACCCGCGTCATCGAGCCGGACGGACGGCCCGGCCAGTGGTACCTGCACCTGTTCGCGCCGGAGCAGCCCGATCTCGACTGGACGGAGCCGGAGGTCCGTGCCGAGTTCGAGTCGATCCTGCGGTTCTGGTTCGACCGTGGCGCGGACGGCTTCCGCATCGACGTCGCGCACGGCCTCGTCAAGGACCCGGGATTTCCCGATCTGCGCCGTGCCTCGCCGAGCTCGGCAGTCAAGCCGGGACCGTACTGGGACCAGGACGGGGTACACGACATCTATCGCCGCTGGCGGGCCATCGCCGACGACTATGGCGGTCGCATGTTCGTCGCCGAGGTCTTCGTCTCGAGCGCCGACCGTCTGGCCCGCTACCTGCGGCCGGACGAGCTCAATGCCGCGTTCGATTTCCATTTCCTGCAGGCGGGCTGGGACCCGATCGCACTGCGCAGGGTCATCGATGCCCAGCTCGAGGCTCTGGCGCCCGTCGGCGCACCGGCGACCTGGGTCCTGTCGAACCACGACGTGACCCGGCATGTGACGCGGTTCGGGCGCCCGTCGGCGACCAAGGGCCGTGTGGTGGGCACCGCACCCCCCAAGGTCCCCGTCAAGGAGCCCACCGACCTAGCGCTCGGACGGCGCCGGGCCCGCGCCGCGCTGCTGCTGATGCTGGCGTTGCCCGGCTGCGCCTACCTGTACCAGGGCGAGGAACTGGGTCTCGAGGAGGCCGAGGACCTCGACGAGGATCTGCTCCAGGATCCGACGTGGCACCGCTCCGGACACACGGTGCGTGGCCGGGATGGCTGCCGGGTGCCGCTGCCGTGGTCGGGCACTGAGCCGCCGTTCGGTTTCGGTCCACCCGGATCGACTCCGTGGCTGCCGCAGCCGCTCGGCTGGCGGGAGCTGACGGTCGAGGCGCAGACCAGTGACCCTGACTCGTTCCTCGAGCTGTACCGCACCGCGCTCCGCCTCCGACGCGACCATCTCGGGTTCCGCGGCTCGGACATGGCCTGGCTGCCGGCGCCGGAATCGGTGCTCCGATTCGATCGGCCGGGCGGCCTGGAGACGATCGTGAACCTCGGTACCACGCCGATCGAGCTGCCGAGCAGCCGGCCGATGCTACTCGCCAGCGAGCCGTTGCCAGAGCCGGGGCTGCTCCCGCCCGATACGGCTGTCTGGCTGGGCTAGCCCGCGACCGGGGCCGACGGGATGCGCTCATGGCGGGCTCCGTCGCGTGGGAAGACCCACCAGCCGAGGACGGCGGCGCTGAGCGACAGCACCGTCCCCATCCCGAAGACGGCGGCCGAGCCGATCAGGTCATACAGCAGGCCGCCGACGATGTTGGCGATGATCGCGCCGATCCCGAACCCGACGGTCTGATACAGCGACTGACCCGTGCCCTGGAGCTCCGGCGGCAGGAGTCGGGCGATCGTCAGGACCACCCCGACAACCACCCAGGCGAACGCAAGCCCTGTGAATGCCCGGGTCGCGATGATGAGCAGCGGTGTCGCCAGGACCGTCCACGACGCGGTCGCGGCCGCGTAGATCACGGCGCTGACGACGAATATGCCACGCAGCCCGATCTTTCGAGCGACGGTTGCGGCGACGAGCATCGCCGGTATCTCGGTAAGCGCCGAGACGCCGGCCGACAGCGCGACGTCGGACGGCGGGCTCCCGAGGTCGCCCAGACGCAGCGGCAGGAACGTGAAGCCGCTGATGATCGCGATATGCAGGAGCATCACCGCGGCGAGGACGCCGGCGAGCCGGGGCGCCACACGGAACGCCAGCCCGGCCGAACCGAACCGTCCGCCGTGATCCGCCTCCGCCACACCGCCCGCAGCCGAGAGGTCGGCCCGTCGGACGTCCGGGACGAAGCCGGCGGCGAGGGCCATCGCCAGGGCTAGCCCGACCGTGAGCACGAATGCGAGCTGGTAGCCCGTCACGTCGTACATGAACCCGGCGGCGATGGTGGACACGGCGAAGGCCAGGCTCGTGAGCAACCGGACACGGGCGTAGCCGCGCCGATCGACATGGTTGACGGTGAGGGCGTCGGCGAGCGGCTGCCACGCCGACTCGAAGACCCAGTACGCCATGAACAGGACGGCGATGATGATCGGTGGCCAAGCACCCAGCAGCGCGCCCGCCGCCGCGGCTCCGCCGATCGCGCACACCTGGAGCGTGCGCGACCTGCCGAGCCGGACGTCCGCGAGATGCCCCCATGCGGGGGCGGCAAGGGTGAAACCGACCGCGCCGATCGAGGCCACCAGTCCGATCTCCGCCGGGCTGAAGCCGCGGTCCGCGAGGATGACCGGGATGAACGGATACAGGACGCCGAGTGCCGCGCCGAGAGCCAAGGCGAGCAGGCGCAGGGCGATCACCGGCTGATGGTACCGTCCGTTGGCATACGGCAGTAGGCCAACACACCGCCCCGCCGATGCGCGACACTGGCTCGGCCATGACGACCCCCGCCGCGGACGGTGCGCCCGACCTCGCGCTCACCGCGACCGGCCTCGGCCGCCGGTTCGATGATCGCTGGGCCGTCCGCGACGTGGACCTCGCCGTGCGCCGTGGCGAGGTGCTCGGGTTGCTCGGGCCGAACGGCGCCGGCAAGACCACGACGGTCCGCATGCTGACGGCCCTGATCCGGCCCACCGAGGGCACGGCGACCATCGATGGGTTCGATGTCCGCGAGGCGCCTGACGCCGTCCGTGCCCACGTCGGCATCCTGACCGAGTCGCCGGGCCTGTACGACAAGCTGCCGGCGATCGCCAACCTCGACTTCTTCGGACGCCTGTACGGGCTGGCTGCCGACCTGCGCGCCGAGCGCATCGAGCACTATCTCCGGCTGTTCTCGCTGTGGGATCGGCGCCACGATGTCGCCGGCACGTTCAGCAAGGGCATGAAGCAGAAGCTCGCGATCGCCCGAGCTCTGCTCCACGACCCGTCGGTCGTGTTCCTGGACGAGCCGACCGCCGCGCTCGATCCCGAGGCGGCGTTCGTCGTGCGCGAGGCGATCGAAACGCTCCAGCGTGCCGGGCGCACGATCGTGCTCGCCACCCACAACCTCGACGAGGCGGACCGCCTGTGCGACCGGATCGCCTTCGTCCGCGGCGGGCTCGTCCGGGTCGATTCCCCGGCCGCCCTGCGCGCCGCGCTCGGCACGCGCAGCTTGACGGTCCGCCTGGCCGCCGGCGCGTCGGATGAGCAGATCGCGGCCGCGCGCGGCGTCGCCGGTGTCGTCGCTGCAGGTGCCACGGATGGGGTGCTGCGAGTCGGCGCCGACGATCCGGAATCGGTCGCACCCGACGTCGTGCGCGCCCTGGTGGCGAACGGCGCCGACGTCGTCGAGGTGCGTCCCGAGCGCCCGTCACTGGAGCGGATCTATTTCGAGATCATGGGCGTCACGCCCGGCACCGATGGCATCGAGGATGTCGTCTGATGCGCGCCTCGATCGTCTGGACGGTCCTCCGACGGGAGTGGTACGAGACCGTCCGGAACCGGCTCCTGATGTCGACGATCCTATTACCGCCGATCGCGCTGACGGTCGTGCCGATCATCCTCGCCGCGGCCGTCGGCGAGCGGGAGTTGCCGCCCGAGTTGGCCGCTCAGGTACTCGCTCAGCGGCCGGAATGGGCGGCCTTTACCCCGGGCGAGCTCGCAGGTGCGTTCGCGGTCCAGCAGTTCCTCGTGTTCTTTCTGCTCATGCCGGCATACATCCCGCTGTCGATCGCGACGTTCTCGATCATCGGTGAGAAATTGGCCCGCTCGCTAGAGCCGGTCCTCGCCGCGCCCATCCGGACCTCGGAGCTGCTGGCCGGCAAGTCGATCGCGGCGTTGGTGCCAGGCGTGCTCGCCGGGTGGGCCACATACGCGATCTTCGTCGTGCTCGCGTCCCTCTTGTACGGGCCGGCGCTGTTCGGCGTCGTCACCGACCTGTCGTGGCTGGCCGGTGTGTTCCTGCTCGGACCTTCGGTCGGGCTGTCGTCGGTCGTCGCCGGGGTCATCGTGAGCGCCCGTGTGAACGACCCGCGCGTCGCCCAGCAGATCGGCGGCGTGGTGATCGTGCCCGTCGTCGGCCTCGTGCTCGTCCAGGCGACCGGGACCCTCCTGGTCGGCCCGCTCGGCTATCTGCTGCTGTCGGTGGTGGTGCTGGCGGTCTCACTCGAGGGCCTGCGCGTTGGCGTGCGGCTGTTCGACCGCGAGGCGATCCTGACGCGCTGGCGCTGAGGAAACGGTTCACCCGCGCGGGTCGGTTCTGGTCTTTGAGATGCCATCCCGACCAGCCGGAAACTTGACATACCGGGGTAGGCCAACGCCATCTATGATGCCGCGATGACAGACCGCTCCTCGCAGCTCGACTGGGTGATCTTCCTCCTGCTCGGGTTCTTCTGGGGATCGAGCTACCTCTTCATCAAGCTCGCGGTCGATGACTTCGGGACATTCACGCTGGTCGCCCTCCGACTCGTCGTCGGGGCGATCCTGCTGTGGCTCGTCATCCGGATCGCAGGGCAGCGGCTGCCACGTGAGCGGCGCATCTACGGCCACCTCGTCGTGATGAGCATCATCAACATCACGATCCCGTTCCTGCTCATCACCTGGGCGGAGCA
>DASTIG010000173.1:0-29471 GCA_035717785.1 Candidatus Limnocylindrales bacterium | reverse complement strand
CGTGGCTCCAGACGAGCCTCATGACGCACGGCAAAGGAGGACGGAGATGCTGCGACATGACTCGACCCTGCGCCGGAGCGATCCGGCGCGGCATGGGCGCTTCCGGTCCGCGGCCATGCTCGCCTGCGTCGGGCTACTGGTCGCGAGCTGCGGCACGAACACGGGCAGCGCCGCGCCCGCCGGATCGGCCGGCCAGCCAAGCGGCTCGGCCGGCGCCAGCCCGGTCGCGGATCTAAGCGGTGAGCTTACGGTCTGGGCGATGGGCGCTGAGGGAACGAAACTCCCGACACTCGCCGACGCATTCATGAAGGCGAATCCCGGCGTCAAGGTCAGCGTGACGCCGGTCGATTGGGGCCAGGCGGTCGCCAAGCTCCAGACCGCGATCGCCGGCAAGACGACGCCTGACGTCAGCCAGATGGGGACAGACATGATGGGACAGTTCGGGGCGACCGGCGCCTTCGAGCCCGTTCCGTCCGACATCACTTCGAGCGCCTACTTCGAGAGCGCCTGGAATACCAACATGGTCGACGGCGTCGTCTCTGGCGTGCCGTGGTACGTCGAGACCCGACTCCTGTACTACCGGACGGACATCGCCACAAAGGCCGGCATCACCTCGCCTCCATCCACATGGGACGACCTGAAAGCCGCGGCGAAAGCGATGAAGGAACAGGGCGGCTCGAAGTGGGGCATCGGGCTCGGTACGAAGAACTGGCAGGAATACTTCCCGTTCCTCTGGTCGAACGGCGGTGACGTCGTCGACGCGAGCGGCAAACCCACGCTCAACAGCCCGCAGGCCGTCGAGGCCCTCACCTTCTACGACTCTTTCTTCGAGGACGGGCTTACGCCGACTACCGTCCCCGAGGGCACTGACCCAGCGACGCCATTCGTGACGGGCGACACGCCGATGTTCTTCTCGGGGCCATGGCACCTCACCGGGGTCAAGGAGGCCGGTGGGGCCGGCTTCGAGGACAAGTGGGCGATCGCGCCGATGACGAAGAAGGTCTCGGCGACCTCGTTCCTGGGCGGCAGCAACGTCGTCGTGTTCAAGGACTCGGAGAACAAGGATGCCGCCTGGGCGTTCGTGAGGTTCCTGTCCGATCCGAAGACGCAAGCCCTGTGGTACACGACCTCAAGCGACCTCCCCGCCGTCCAATCGGGCTGGGACGAAGCAGAAGTCAAGACCGACCCGAACGTCGCGCTGTTTGGAGAGCAGCTCAAGGACACGAAGGCCCAGCCGGTGTCCGCGACCTGGAGCGAGCTCTCATCAGCGATCAACGACACGCTCGAGAAGATGACGACCGGTGACCTGACACCGCAGGCCGCCGCCGACGAGATGCAACAGCTGGCGGAGTCGATCGGAACGACCTGAGATGACGGCTCCGGCGCTCGTACGGCGGGACGTCGCGGGGCGGGTTGCCCCGGTCGCCCCTCGCCACGGCTGGCGACAGGATCTGATCGGCTGGTCATTCGCCGCCCCCTTCGTGCTCCTGTTCGGGATCTTCATGGCGCTGCCGATCCTCGCGGCGTTGGCGCTCAGCTTCACGAGCTTCGGCCTGCGCGACCTCGAGAATCCGATCGGGACGAGTGTCGTGGGCGTCCAGAACTACGTCGACGTCTTCGCGGACCCGAAGTTCTGGAAGTCCCTCGGCAATACTGTCTACTTCGTCCTCGTCGGTGTGCCCCTGACGCTCGTCCTGGGCCTCGTGATCGCCAACGCACTGAGCCGCGGGATCACGAGGTTTCGAACGGCGTTCCGAGTCGGCTATTACCTGCCGGTCGTCACGAGCATCGTGGCGATCGCGGTGGTCTGGCGGTTCCTGCTCAACCCGGACGTCGGCCTGATCAACGTGCTGCTCCAGAACGTCGGCGTCAGTGGCCCGAACTGGCTCGCTGATCCGACGCTCGCCATGCCATCGATCATCGCGATGGCCGCCTGGCGAAATCTCGGATTCGCCATGGTCGTGTTCGTCGCGGGGATGCAAGCGATCCCCGTGATGCTCTACGAGGCCGCGGCGATCGACGGGGCCGGGCGCTGGCAATCCTTCCGCTACGTGACCCTGCCGATGCTCCGCCCGACGATCCTATTCATGCTGGTGATCACCACGATCGGCTATCTCCAGCTGTTCGAGGAGCCGTTCGTCATGACCGACGGCGGCCCGCTCGACGCGACCCTGTCGGTGACGATGTACATGTACCAGCAGGGGTTCGAGTTCTTCCACCAGGGCTACGCGTCGGCGATCGCGTACGTCCTGTTCGTCATCGTGGCGGTCGTCGCGTTCCTCCAGTTCCGGTTCCTCCGGACGGACGACGCGCCGATGGAGGCCATGCGATGACAGTGATTCCCGCGCGAGCTCCGGCTCCGACGATCTCTGCCAGCGCCGGCGGCGCGCGTGCCCGGGGCACGTGGTGGATCTACCTACTGCTGATCCTTGGGATCCTGCTCATGGTAGGCCCGTTCCTTTGGATGCTCCTGGGATCGCTCAAGACCCAGGCCGAGTTCCTCGCCAGTCCGCCGACCTTCCTCCCGAATGCCGCGTCGACCGACAACTACGAGCGGCTCTTCACCCAGCTGGACTTCCCGCGCTTCTTCTTCAACTCGTCCCTCGTCGCGGTCATCGTGACGGTCGGCAACGTCCTGTTCTGCCCGATGCTCGGCTTCGCGCTCGCCAAGCTCCAGTGGCGCGGCAAGAGGCTGATCATGGGGCTTGTCCTGGCGACGCTGATGGTCCCCGCCGGGATCACCCTGATCCCGAACTTCGTCCTCATGGCGAACCTCGGTCTCGTGAACACGTTCCCGGGCCTGATCCTGCCGTTCCTCGTCTTGCCGTTCGGGGTCTTCCTCACCCGCCAGTTCATGTACGGCATCCCGGACGAGCTCCTCGAGGCCGCCCGGATCGACGGGGCCAACGAGTGGCGGATCTTCTGGCAGGTCGTGATCCCGCTCAGCGTGCCGGTCCTCGCGACGCTCGGGATCCTGACGTTCCTCGGCAGCTGGAACAGCTTCATCTATCCGCTCGTGATGGCTCAAGAACCGGAGATGTACACCCTGCCGGTCGCCCTTGCGACGTTCGCCACCGGCGATCACCAGTCCGACCACGGGATGCTCATGGCCGGGTCGGTCGTTCTCGTCGTGCCCGTGCTGATCGTCTTCATCCTCTTCCAGCGCTGGATCACAGAAGGGATCGCGACGACTGGATTGAAGGGCTGACCGCTCGCCGACGGCCTGAGCGGCCGCCAGGCAGGAGGAACTGAGATGCGCCAGCGCCGTTTCGATCCGTTCATCACGGCGCTCAGTGTGCTGGTCATCGCCGCCGCCGCGTTCCCGGCCGCCGCGGCGGGCGCGGGCTCGGGTGGCGTGAGCGCCGCTCAGCGCGCGACGCTCCTTGAGTACGCCCGCGACACGTGGGCATCGTTCGTGGCGATGACCGATGCCGCTACCGGCCTGCCGGCCGACAGCCTGGCCGCCGACGGCACGCCGAGCATCCAGACGTCGACGACCAACATCGGCGCATATATGTGGAGCACGGTCGTCGCGGAACGTCTCGGTATCATCGGCCACACCAACGCCGTCGCCCGGTTGGACCGGACGCTCCGGTCGCTCGAGACGATGGAGCGACATCAGCCGAGTGGCCAGTATTTCAACTGGTACGACCACACGAACGGTGAGGTGCTGACCGTCTGGCCTCCGACTGGCGCGACGGTCACGCCCATCCTGTCATCGGTCGACAACGGCTGGCTGGCCGCAGCGATGCAGGTCGTCGACTCCAGCGTTCCCGAGCTGTCGAAGCGAGCCGGAGATCTCTTCGACAGCATGCACTTCGGCTTCTACTACCGGCCAGCTGTCAACCGGATCGCCTTCCACTACACCCCGAGCACCGGTGATTCGCCGTGCTGTTACGACACGATCGTCAGCGAGAGCCGGATCGCAAGCTACATCGGGATCGCGACCGGTGAACTGCCACCCAAGGAGTACTTCGGGGCCTGGCGGACGTTTCCCGATACCTGCGACTGGAATTGGCACGAGACGAAGCCGGTCGGCTTCCGCCGGACATACCTCGGCGTCGACGTGTTCGAGGGCGCCTACCCGTACGAGGACTACCGGGTCGTCCCCGGCTGGGGCGGGAGCATGTTCGAGGCGCTCATGCCGGCGCTGTTCGTGCCGGAGGAGCGATGGGGCCCGCGGAGCTGGGCGATCAACCATCCGCTGACCGTCGCCGCGCAGATCCATCACGGCCTCGTCGAGGCGGAATACGGCTACTGGGGGTTCTCGCCTTCGAACGTCCCAGAAGGCGGCTACAGCGTCTACGGCGTCGACGCGCTCGGGATGAACCCCGAGGGCTACCCGTCGAACGAGGGCAACACGTTCGTCGATCGCGGCTTCGAGGGCTGTGACCGCGACCCGAAGCCTGATCCCCCGCCGTCTGCCTACACGAACGGGGTCGTGACGCCGCACGCTGCGTTCCTCGCGCTGCGCTGGGCGCCGGACATGGTGCTGGAGAATCTCGCCAGCCTGAAAGCGGACTTCGAAATCTACGACCAATGGGGCTTCCGTGACTCGGTGAATGTCCAGACCGGCACGGTCTCGGACGCGTACCTGTCGCTCGACCAGGGCATCATCATGGCCGCGATCGGCAATGCCCTCGCGGGCGACGTCCTGCGCGACGCCTTCGCGACCAACGAGTTCCGCAAGGTGCTCCGGCCGGTGATCGGCATGGAGTCGTTCAACGCCGGTCCACGCGGCGCCGCCCAAGGCCTCCACTGACATCGGATGAGTGACGCCACCGCCAGGATCGCCTGGTTCGAGGAGGTCGGGGCACAGTCAGAACGCAACCGGCCGGCGCCCGCGCCGGAGCTGCCCGCGCCAGATGGAGTCGTCGCGACTTCCGGGCGGGGGCAGGTGACGGTCGATTGGCGGCCGGTCGACGGCGCCGCCGGCTACGTCGTCCAGCGCGCGCCCGCCCGAGACGGGCCGTGGCTGGCGATCGATCACCGCGCGGGCGACCTACTCGCCGTGCCCCACCCGCCCTATGCGGACACGACCGGGGATCCTGGGGCCGTCGCGTGGTACGCGGTCGCGGCCCTGCCGTCGATCGACGCGCCGATCGGGCCGTTGTCGGCGCCGGTCGAGGGCTCGCCCGGCACCGGCGGCGACGGTCGATTGGGCGTCAAAGTCGATGCCGCTATCGAGGTGGGTCCGGTCGAGCGTCCGTGGCGCCCGATCATCGGCTCCGAGCACCTCGCCCTCCTGCTCCGGGGTGAGGGGCCGGGCGGCCATCACGTCGCCGACGAGCTGAGCGAGGCGTTCCGGATCGTCCGCGACCAACTCGGGGTGCAGATGGTCCGCGCCCACGCGATCTTCCACGACAGTCTCGGCGTCTACCGCGAGCGCGACGGACATCCGGTCCACGACTTCGAGCGGGTCGACGCCGTGCTCGATCGGCTCCTCGGGACGGGGCTACGGCCGGTCGTCGAGCTGTCCTTCATGCCGCGGGATCTCGCGTCGGACCCGGAGCGGACCGTCTTCGACTACCGCGGAATCATCTCGCCGCCGCGCGACCTGGGGCGCTGGTCGGACCTCGTGGCCGGGCTTGTCCGCCACGTCATCGATCGGTACGGCCGGGATGAGGTCCGGAGGTGGGCGTTCGAAGTCTGGAACGAGCCGAACCTGCGGGTGTTCTGGTCGGCCGACGAGGACGCTTATTTCGACCTGTATGACGCGTCGGTCCGGGCGGTCCGGTCCGTCGACCCGGCTTTGCGCGTCGGCGGCCCAGCGACGGCGGCAGTGGGCTGGGTCGACGATCTGCTCGCCCACGCCGCCGAGGCAAACGTGCCGCTCGACTTCCTGTCGACCCACACCTACGGCCTCCCGCCGCTCGACCTTCGTCCGATCGCCGCCCGGTTCGGCCGAGCCGACATTCCACTGTGGTGGACCGAGTGGGGCGTCTCACCGACCCACGGCTCGGCGATCAACGACAGCGCATGGGCCGCACCGTTGGTGGCACGCGGCATGCGCTCGGCGGCCGGACGCCTAGAGTCCCTCGCCTACTGGGTCGCGTCCGACCATTTCGTCGAGCTCGGCGAACCGGAGCGACTCTTCTACGGCGGTTTCGGCCTGCTCACGATCGGCAACCTCCGAAAGCCCCGCTTCTGGGCCATCGCAATGCTGGAACGGCTCGGCCAGGCTCAGCTGGCGAGTGAAATCGGCGGGGATGGCGCGGGTTCGCTCGTCGAGGCGTGGGCGTCTGGCGATCCCGACGGCCGCGTCGCGATCGCCGTTTGGAATGGGACACTCGACCAGTCGAAAGCGCGCGGGGACCCTGCTCTCGATCGGTCGATCACCCTCGAGGTCGCCGGGCTGCGGCCCGGGATCTATGAGCTTCGGCACCACCGAGTTGACGAAAGCCACTCCAACATCGTCCGAACCTGGGAGCGACTCGGCCGGCCCGACTGGCCGGATGACGCCGGCTGGAGAGTCCTGCACGCAGCGGATCGCCTCGAAACCCTCGCTCCCTCGCAGCCGGTCCGCGCTGACGGGGGCCGCTTCGAGCTGGATCTCAAACTGCCGATGCCAGCCGTGTCGCTTATCGAGCTCGTGCCCATCGGCGGTCAAGAGGAGCGTGTCGGCCGTCGTTGACACCTGCAGCCGAATGAGCTGGGAAATCGGGAGCGCCGAAATCGGGAGCGCCCGGGAAGGGGCAGGACTCAGCCCTGTCCGCCAAGCTCGCGGTCGTCCGGCGGCTCCTTGGCCTCGGGTCGCGATCGCTCCTCGAGCAGCCTGCGCGCCAGTTCGTCCTCCGTGACCGTCAGTTCGGTCAGGGCGCCGACGACCATCCGGATAGCCTCCGCGCTGTCGATCCCATCTTTCTCCAACCGCACCACGGTCCGGATCGCCTCCGACATCATCGCGGCCGTCATGTCGACAAGGATCTGGTCCCTCGACCCGGTGATCGACGATCGCATCGCCTGGCTGTGACGATCAGCTCCTCCCATCGGTCCGACGGTCGGATCGCCGCCTGGCGCGCATCCAGGCCAGATACTCCAGCAGCTCCTCTCGCTCGTCGTCGGTGACATCGGCGAACAGGGCCGCTCCGACCGTATCGGCGGGATTCGTGTTTGCCGTGGCGGGCAGCCGATAGCCGTTGAGGCGCATGAGCTCGGCGTACGGCACGGTCAAAGCCTCGCTCAACTGATGCAGGACGTGCGGCGACGGTTTCTTGACCGCGTCGTTCTCGAGCTTGCTCAGGTAGGCGGAAGAGATGCCCGCTGCCCGGGCCGCGTCGACGGTCGATAGCGCGCGAACCTCGCGCGCCTGTTTGAGCAATGCTCCAAATGATGGTGCCATCACGCGCCACTCCTACAGTTGGAACTCATAACTACAGTTGACAATAGCATCTTCCAGTGGTTGACTGCAAGGGCGGCAGTGGCCGGTGTGTCTCCCGACGGAGGTCTTTGAGACTCCGTTTCCCCGGATGCCTGAAGCGATAAGGGGAAATCATGGCCATCGATCAAGTCGACCGGTCGGTCGTCACCCAGCAATCCACGCCAAACGGGGCTCAAGAAGTGGTGCGCACGGACAGCCGTCACACCACCGGCGGTAGTCCGGGCGGCTCCGAACTGACCCGGCGCGTCATCATCCTGGTGTTCGGGTTGATCCAGCTCGTCATCGGGGCGCGCATCGTCCTGCTCCTGTTCGACGCCCGGGAGGCCAACGGCCTCGTATCCGGGATCCTGAACGTCAGCCAACTATTCGTCGCGCCGTTCGAGGGGATCCTTCGAACGGACGCTCTCCGCGCCGCGGGTTCGGTGCTGGACATCACCGCCGTCGTTGCTTTGGTCGGCTGGACCGTCGTCGAGCTGATCGCGATCTGGGCCGTCGGGATCTTCCGGCGCCAGCCAGCCTGACTCAACAACTGACCGACTTGCGGTCCCCCGTGCGGGCGGGGATCGCCCGCGGGCAGCGGCGGGCCGGGCCCGACGCGACCACGCAACAGCCTGCGGTGATCCCGGGCTGCCGCTAGGCCTCAGAGTCGATCCACAACGAACAGGACCAGACCCATGAGGGCTGGTCCTGTTCGACGGTCCAGGCCCGACGCGTGCGCCAACGCCGGGGCTCGCCACGAAACCACAGTTGCGTACATGAACTACAGTTGACAACAGGGTCGTACTCGTGGTTCACTGGAGTCCGGCGAGGACCCGCAGATGTCTCCCGCGATGGCCTTGAAGCCCCGCTTGCTCTGTAGGGACGTCGGGACGCTCGCCGGGCGAAAGGTCGTTCCGATGTCGTTGCCCCAGTTGTTCCTCCTCGCCCTGGTCGCCATGATCGGCCTCGCGGCGATGCGGCTGGTCAGAGTGCATCTGGGTCGATCGCCGCATCCTGGGGGTATTGCCAGGCTCTCATTCATCCTGGCGTTCCTGTTGCTGCCCCCGATCGCCCTCGGTCTGCTCACGCAGCCGGCAGCCGGCCCCCTCGTGGGCATCGCCTGGGTCCCCGTCTACGTCGTCATGCTGGGCGCACTGGGGATCGTGATGTGGCTCGCCGCAGCGGTCGTCAGGACGACTGCGCCGCGCCGGTGGCGTCCGCTGCTTGTGTTGGCACTCGTCGCGAGTCAGGACGAGCGGGCGGAAGCTGGGTTCGACCCGCCCCTGACTGCCGCCCTGGCAGAGAGCCAGGCGATCGTCGATGTAGCGAACGCCGTGTTCCCGCGAGGCGTCGACTTCCCGGCGCAAGTCGATCGGCCGGGCTTCCGCTCAGCATGGGATGCGCTCGATTCCGCCACGAGAAGGCTCGAAGGCCGGATCGCCGACGGTGAACGCCTGGGCACCGGCGTCGCGGCTAAGGCCACGGCGACGGCCGAGGACGCCCGCGGTCGCCTGGAATCACTCCGCCGACTCGCCGCCGACGGCGGCCAGGGCTGGGCCAAAGCCTGACCCGGACCGCACCCCGAAGCCCGGGCTGACCGCCCGGGCTTTCCCGATTCACCCGTGACGCTTCGGCGACCGAGACGCCCATGACAGATCGCGCGAAGGCGCGGGTCGCCCAGTCCCGGCGCCCGATGGTCCCATCTGCCGCCTTACCTCCAGCGTGGTGCGTCGATAGGCACCGTTCGATACAACTGGGCGACGACCCTCGAGACCTAGGACCGTGCCGCTTGCCGAGCATCAACAGGGGCATCCGCAGCCACCGAGAGCCACACGCAGGCACATCCGCTGACGCTCGCTCGCGCAGCGCCGTGCCGCTATGGCGTGGTCTCGTCGCATCCGCAGAGAGGATCCCCACGCACGTCCGTGTCTGGGCGCTGACCGACTTCCTGGCGGCGCTGGCCGTCATCGGCTACGCGGTCCTGCTGGTCGATCGTCCGGGCGGCGAGGTGCCCATCGCCATCCCATGGCCGGTGATCGCATTCGGGTTTCTCGTCGCCGAGCTCAAGGTGGTGCAGGTCCATTTCCGCCGCGAGACCCACGCGTTCTCGCTGAGCGAGTTCCCGGCGGTCATCGGCATGTTCTTCCTGCCGCCCGGGGAGTACCTCCTGGCGGTCCTCGTGGGATCGGCAACCGCCTTCGTCATGACCGGCTCCCGGCCCGTCAAGCTCGCGTTCAACCTCGCGAATTACGGGCTGATCGCGGTCATCTCGATCGCGATCCTCCTGTCGATCGCGTCGCCGACGGGTCCACCCGGCATCCGCGAATGGGCCGCGGCCTTCGGCGCGACCACGTTCGCGACGGTCCTCAGCTCGATCACGATCGCCCTCGTCATCACGCTCTCGGGCGGGGCGCCGCAATTCCAGAAACTGCCCGAGATGATCCAGTTCGGGAGCATGGTCGCGCTGGCGAATACGAGCCTCGCGCTGCTCGCGGTGACGATCCTGTGGCTGCAGCCCATCATGCTGTGGCTTCTCGTGCTCCCGCTCGTGATGATCTTCGTCGCCTACCAGGCGTACATCTCCGAACGCGAGAAGCACGAGCGGCTCGAGCTGCTGTACGAGTCCTCGCGGATCCTGCAGCTGTCGCCGGAGATCGATTTCACGCTCGTCGCGCTCCTCAGCCACGCCCGGACGATGTTTCGGGCGGAGCTCGCCGAGGTCGTCCTCTACCCGCGATCACCGGACACTGAGGGCCTGTGGGCGCGGTCGTGGCACGACCGGGACCCCGAGATCTCCAGCCCCACCAGCGACGCCCTCCAGGACTCGCTCCACGATCGCGTCCGATCGTCGACCGGCCCGTTCATGCACGAAACCCGCGACCTGGATGGCCGCGTGCGACGGCATATGGTCAGCGCGCTGCGCGGCGAGTCGGAGATCATCGGCTCGATGGTCATCACCAACCGGTTGACGGAGGGGACATCGTTCGGCGACGACGACCTCCGGTTGCTGGAGACCCTCGCCAACCAGACGGCGGTCGCCCTCGAGAACGGCCACCTCGAGCAGTCGCTGGCCGAGCTATCGCGCCTCAAGGAGCAGCTCCGCCACCAGGCCTACCACGACCCGCTGACCGGGCTGCCGAACCGGACCCTCTTCCTCGAATCGGTGGGCGAGCGGATGGGTGCGACCGGCCCCGAGATGCCGGTCGTCATGTTCCTGGACCTCGACGATTTCAAGGTCGTCAACGACACCCTCGGTCACGATGCGGGCGATCGGCTGCTGTGCGACGTGGCAGGCCGTCTCCGAACGATCCTGCGGTCAGGGGATATCGCCGCCAGGCTCGGTGGCGACGAGTTCGCGATCCTGCTCGACGACGACCCTGGTCTCGCCCGAGCCGAAGCGGTCGCCGACCGGATCATCGACGCGCTCCGCGCCACGTTCCCGCTCGAAGGCCAGGAGATCACCATCGGCGTCAGCATCGGCATCGCCGCGGCCCGGACGGGCATCAGCGCAGACGAACTACTGCGCAACGCGGACGTCGCCATGTACACGGCGAAGGCCACCGGCAAGAACAGGGTCTCGGTCTTCGAGCCGACCGTCCACGCCGCCATCGTGGCCCGCCACGAGCTGAGCGCCGAGCTGTCGCGCAGCCTCGGTCGCGGCGAGCTCCACGTCTTCTACCAGCCGATCGTGGAGCTGGCGACCCGTCGCATCACCGGGGTCGAGGCATTGATCCGCTGGCAGCATCCGGTCCGTGGCCTGATCGGCCCGAGCGAGTTCGTGCACCTCGCCGAGGAGACCCGCCTGATCCGGCCCCTCGGTCGCTGGGTCCTGCTCGAGGCATGCCGGCAGGCCGCCGACTGGGCCGCGGTCATCCCGGGCGGCGACGACCTGACGATGTCGGTCAACCTGTCAGCGCAACAGCTCCAGGAGCCCGACTTCGTCAACGACCTCCGGCAGATCATCGCGGACACCGGCATCCGCCCCCACCAGCTCGTCCTCGAGATGACCGAGACGGTCATGTTCCATGACACGCTGACGACCCTCTCCCGGCTCGAAGCCATCCGCGACCTGGGCGTGCGCATCGCGATCGACGACTTCGGGACCGGCTACTCGTCGCTCGGCTACCTCCGCCGCTTCCGGGTCGACATCCTCAAGATCGCGCGCGACTTCATCGGGCCGGCCGAGCGCGAAGAGGAGTGGGCATTCGCGAGCGCGATCGTCGCGATCGGCCGATCGCTCGGCGTGACGATGATCGCCGAGGGCATCGAGGAGACTGGCCAGCTCGATCGACTACTGGCGCTGGGTTGCGAGCTGGGTCAGGGATACCTTTTCGCCCGTCCCGCCCGGGCCGAGGACATCGGCGCTCTGCTCGGGGTCGAGCCCGCGTCGGATCGCGAGGCCGTGGGCCGGACCACGCGGGGTCCTCGGGTGGCGTCGTCGAGTCGGCGACGGACCATGGCGATCGACCCGACCTAGGCCTGGGATACCTAAAGCCATCGTGTTCATCCTGTACGCGCTCGTGATCGGGGTCGCGCTCGGGATCGCGCTCGGTGGGCGGCCCGCCGGGCTCGGCAGCCTGCGGTTCCGCTGGTCGGGCTTGATGCTCGCGGGCCTGATGGCCCAGGTCGTGCTGTTCTCCGACACGGTCGCGGAACGCGTCGGTGCGCTCGGACCGCCGATCTACGTGGCGTCCACCGTGCTGGTGCTCGCCGCGGTCGTTGCCAATCGCTCCATCCCTGGCATGGCGATCGTGGCGCTGGGCGCCGTTAGCAACCTCGCCGCGATCGTGGCCAATGGCGGCTACATGCCGGCGGCGCGATCCGCCCTGGACGCCCTCGGAAAGAGCGATCCGACGACGTACTCCAACAGCATGTCCGTCGAGAGCCCGGCGCTCGGGCCGCTGACCGACGTCTTCGCGATGCCGCCCTGGCTGCCCTTCGCGAACGTGTTCAGCGTCGGCGATGTCCTCATCGTCGTCGGCGTCGTGACGACGATCGTTCTGGCGATGCGGTCTGTCGCTCGGGGTGGCGACTCGGACAGGGGTGCCCGCGAGCAACTCCCCCATCCAGCGGACCTGCCCGGTACGGTCGAGTGACTGGTCCCGCGGCCCCGCCCGCCGCACCATCGCGATCGAGGGACGCTCGTCCCCCCGCTAACGGGATCGTCCAGGGCAAACCCGTCGCGAGGCGGGGACGCAAAGCCAGGGATCTCTCATCCGAGACCGCCCGGCTGCCGATCCTGCGAGCGTCGACCCTTCGCTGAAGAAGGAGAACGCGTGAAGGCGAACCTGGCGCGCTTCACCTGGGCACTCACGCTCCTGGCCGGTATGGCCCTGACCGTGGGAGCCGGGATCCGGTGGGACTGACCGTGGCGACGCACGTCGCGGCCTCGACCGACCGTGTCCAGTCGACGACCGGGTACCACCCCGAGATCGTCATAGAGTCCGGGCACCGCTGGGGCTGAGTTCCAGCGAGCCGATCTCATCGAGGGGCGCCGGCCCCGCCGGCGCCCCTCGTACGTGTCCGAGACCTCAATGAGCGCCTCGGGCCCGATCCATGGATGGTGCTACTCTCCATGCGATGGAGGACCGGGCATGACGGTTCCCTGGGTGGATGCCCCTCCGGAAGACGCTAGGCGTGCTTTCGTGCTCCATGATCGTCCAGAGGTCGTGGATCTCATCGAGCTGACACTGAACCACGGTCTCTTTGTGGTCCGGGCGGCGCAGACTCTGGCTGAGGCGGTGGACCTCCTCGCCACGTGGCGCCCGCATTTGGCCGTCGTCGACATGGATCACGACGATAGTGCGGACCTGCTCCATCGCTTGGGCGCCTCCAACAACCTGGCGGCGAGTGGCACGCCCGTCCTCGGCCTCACGCGCCGCGGCGACCTGTCGAACAAGCTCAGAGCATTCGACCTCGGGGTGGACGACATCCTGACGATCCCGTTCTCACCGGAGGAGCTGCTGGCTCGTTCGATCGTGATCACGCGGCGGGTGTCGGGGGTCGACCGACCGATCGTCCCGACGATCCGACTCGGCGAGATGGAGATCGACATCGTCAACCGGGTGGTCCGTGCGGGCACGTCCGTGATCCACCTGAGTGCCATCGATCAGAGCCTGTTGTACCTGCTTGCCAGCCGGGGTGGTCGGGTGATCTCCCGGGACGAGATCCTGGACGGCGTCTGGGGCACCGACTTCGTGGCCGAGAGCAACATCGTCGATCGCCATATCCGGAGCCTGCGAATCAAGCTGCAGAACGACTATCGCCATCCGCGCTTCATCGAAACCGTCCCGGGCAAGGGCTATCGGTTCATCCCGACCTTCTCGAACCAGGGCTGGGACGGTGGGTCCGGGACGCCGAGGATCCGCCCGACTGACGGGATGACGTCTCGTCATGGCGAGCCGTCATAGGGACGACAGACTCGGCCCAGTCCCCGAAGAGTTGGGCAGTCGGCGACCTGGAGGGCGGGACATCCAGCAGGGGTGCTTCGGGGACATGACCTGTCGCCCGCCTCATCGCCCCTGAGCGGTCGAGCGTGCGCGCGTCACGATCCCTTCCCAGAACTCGACCGCCGCGCCCTCGTACAGCAGGCCCATCCTCAACGTCTCACCGCGCCAGTGTTCGACCGTCCGCTCGCCCTTGCGTGGCCCGCCCGGGCGATGCTCGAACCGCTCATCCTCGTTGTACGCGGCCAGCTTCGCGCGATGGATCGCGAGCTGCTGCTCGGCAAGTCGGAGCCTGGCGTCCGCGGAGGCCAGGTCGGCGAAGAAGAGCTGCAGGAGCCCGGGATCGCGTAGCTCCGTCGGCGCGCCGGATGGCTGGTCGAGCCACGCTTCGAGGGCCGCGACACCGGCACTCGCGATCGTGAAGACGCGCCGTCGCCGGCCTTCGGTCTCGCGCGTCTCAGTGAGCAGGCCCATGGCCGCAAGACGGGGAGGTTCGCTGTACAGAAGGGTGTGCGGGAAGGACCAGAAGTTTCCCAGCGTTGCTCGAACGTGGCGCTCCAGGTCGTAGGGAGTGGACGGCCCTTCCCGTGCGAGGAGTCCAAGGACGAGGTACGACGTGGCGGTCAGGGTCCTGCTTGACATAATGCGAATCGTACCATACGATACGAACTATTCCGCACTGTCCACACCGGACCAGTCGCCGGGGAAATCCAAACCCGGTGGGCGCCAACGAGGGGCCCCAAACCTGGAACCGCCACGCGACGCGGACACAGAAAGGTGGTTCTACATGACCACGAACCTGAAGATGATCGAGCGGATCCCGCTCGAGATCTTGAACAAGGGCGACCTTGGGCTCGTCGACGAGATCTACGCAACCGACTACGTCGAGCGCACCGGCCTGCCGGGCGTGCCGACGACTCGCGATGGTTTCAAGCAGACCGTGAAGGCGCTTCGGACGGCGTTCCCCGATCTCCACTACACGATCGATGACGCGATCGAGAGTGGCGACCGGATCGTTCACCGCCTGACCGCCAGCGGCACCATGAAGGGTGACTTTCAGGGTATGCCTGCAACGGGCAAGCGAGCCACGTGGACCGAGATCCACATCGGGAAGGTCGCCAATGGGCGCCTGACCGAGCACTGGGGTCTCGTCGATCAGCTGGGCATGCTCGTCCAGCTCGGCGTCGTTCCGGCCCCTGGTCGGGTCCCCGTCACGGTCTAAGTCGTCGACGACGACACGATGAAGGCCCCGGCATGTGCCGGGGCCTTCGTGCATCCCACTCGAAACGCCGGGTCGGTCAGCGCGAGTCCACCCGATCGGACAGCTCGCTACGGCTCGGCATCGGCATCGGCGCCTCGCAGACGCGCTGCAGGACCTCGCTGAATCGGGCCGTGGCGAGCCCGGTCACACTGTCGGCGGCGCCGTAGTAGAGGTGCAAGAGGTCGGCATCCTCGTCGAGAGTCCAGCCGCACGGGAAGACGACGCGCCCCACGTCGCCGGTGATCTCGTACTGCGCTGACGGCCCGAACACCCATTCATCGGTCTGGTGGAGCACGGTGGTCGGATCCTGGAGGTCCAAAAGCGCCAGGCCCGCTCTGTAGATCGGGCCATCAGCAGTCGAGTGCACGCCGTGATAGAGGATGAGCCAGCCCTCTGCTGTCTCGAGCGGCGGGGGACCGAGGCCGATCTTGCCCGCATCCCACCAGGCTCCGTCGCGGGCCTCTAGGAGCAGCTTGTGGTCACCCCAGTGGCGGAGGTCCGGCGAGTAGGAGAGCCACATGTGAGCTCCGCCTCGCAGCGGCGACGGTCGATGGATCATCGCCCATCGTCCATCGAATCGGCGGGGGAAGAGCGCCGCGTCCTTGTCCTCGGGCGGCATCGCCGGGCCGAGTCGACGCACGGTCCGGAAGTCTGGCGTCATGGCCAGTGAGACGAGTGGCCCACGACGGCTGTAGGCCGTGTAGGCGATCGCCCACTCCTCGCGCTCGGGAAGCCATGTGAGCCGAGGGTCCTCGCATCCCCAGATCTCCTCGGGAGCTTGGGCCACGTCGGATCGCAGGAGGGGTTCGGCGTCGAACCGCCAGTTCGAGATCCCGTCTCGGCTGCGGGCGACGTGCAGCTGGGAGATCCCACGCAGGTCCTCGACCCGGGCCAGGAGGACGGTCTCGTCTCCTACCCGAGCCGCTCCGGGATTGAAGACCGAGTTGGCGTGATACGGCACGTCGGCCGCGGTAAGGATCGGATTCGCCGCCGATCGCTCGAAGAGCTCGCGCGGTGAGGTCATCGCGCGACAGCGACTGCCAGGGCTTCGGTCCGGGTTGGCGCTGCCGCGGGAATGCCTCGGATGGTCCGGATCCGTTCGAGCGCGATCAGCCACATCAAGGTCGACTCGGCTCCCTGATTCTCGTTGACACCCTCAGGCGTGAGACCGTCGAAGCATGCGCCTCGCTGCGGGACGGCCACGGGCACATGCAGATCGTTCCCACCGAGGAACCAGGCGTACGCCCGCTCCATCGCGGCATGGTACTTGTCATCGCCGGTCGCCTCGTAGGCCGACTCGGCGGCAAGCACCAGCGCCGTCGCTTCGATCGGTTGCTGGTCGAACTTGGACTTTTCCCCGCCGCGTGGCCACCAACCGTTGCCGACCGGCGAGAGGTGACCCGACGGGTCGGTCTGCGAGACGATGAGCCAGTCGAGGACGTCCAGGCCGGCCTCGAGCAATGGACTTGAGTCGAGGTAGCGCCCAGCGGCGATGAGCGCCTGCGCGGGAAGAGCGTTCTCGTAGGTCAATCGGGCTTCCGGCCACCGCCAGGCGGACGTTCCAAGAGACTCGAAGGTCGCTCCGATCCGATTCGCCAGTGGGCGATAAGCGAGCGCGGTTCGTCCGGTCGGGGCAGCCCGCATCACGGCGTCGCAACCCAGCAGGACCGAAGCCTGCGCGCGCAAGGCACGCACACCTTGAGTCGCCGGCAACGCCTGCGAGAACAGCGACGACGCGGACGCGATCATGGCACGGTCGGAAGCCAACGCGATCGTCCAGCCGAGACCCAGCATCGCCCGGCCCTGACTGTCCTCTGAGGCGACCCCGTCGAGCCACGACCCGTCGACCCGTCGGAAGTTCCGGAACCTCCCGGTCGTGCGATCGAACGCGTCGTCCAGGAAGCGGATACTCCGCCATGCGCTCGCCGCGACCGCATCCCAACCAAGCTCCCGCTTGTGAAGGAGATCGACCTGCAGCGCTCGGGCGACGTCATCCGTGCAGTAGCCGTGGGCCGGATCGGGGTGGGGCCCGATGGCGTGTTGCATGATCCCCACCTCATCAGTGAGGGCGTCGAGATGGTCCCGGACCACCGGATAGAGTGGCGCGAGGTCAGGCATTGATCGCCGTCATGACCCTGGCGGGCTCCGTCCGCGGGATGTCCGAAGCCACCCGTCCGAGGAGGCCTTGATACTCGGCGCCAACGGCCGACCAGACCATCCTCCGGCTGTACGCATATGCACGGCGCCCGATCGCGGTACGAAGACCGCGATCACCGAGGACCTCGTTCAGCGCGCTCGCCCATGCCGAGACAGAATCGGGTGGGACAAGGATGCCTCGTCCGTTCGCCAGCAGTTCGGTCGCATAGGCGTACGGCGTCGAGACGATCGCACGGCCGGCACCCATGGCGTAAGACAGCGTGCCTGACACGATCTGGTCGAGCCTGGGATAGGGCGTGACGAACACGTCCGCCGCCTCGAGCCAGCGGGTCAGCTCGACCCGTCCGACGAAGCGATCGACGAACCGAACGTGATCGGCCATCCCCAGGCGCTGGACCTGGGCGACCAGCCGCTGTCGATACGCTTCGCCTTCGGTTCGCAGCAGATCGGGATGCGTCGCGCCGACCAGCACATAGAGGGCCGCGGGGTTGGCAGCCACGACGGCCGGGAGCGCATCGAGCACCAGTTCGTAACCCTTGCCGGGACCCAGCAGGCCGAAGCTCAGGATCACGTCACGACCCGCCAGCCCAAGGTCGGCTTTCACGGTCGTCGGATCGACGAGCGGCAACTCGGGCACCCCGTGGGGGATGATGTGCAGGCGACTCGAATCCACGCCGTAGACGTTTCGGAGGAGCGTCGCAGCAGAGCGCGACATCACGACGGTGGCCTCGGTCCGAGCGACCAGCTCGGAGAGGACCGCCCGCTGGCCCGCTGTCGGCTCCCGCAGGACCGTGTGGAGGGTGGCGACAGCCGGAACCCGAAGCGCGTCAACGAAATCGAGGACGTTGGCGCCGTCCTCGCCGCCCCAGATGCCGTACTCATGCTGGATCGAGGCGACGCTCGCACAGCGATCCAGCGTCCGCGCGACCTGGATGTAGTCGGCGAGCTCGTCCCGTCGGACGCGATGGTGCACCTCGATGGGATAGGGCAACGTCTGGCTGGGCGGGTGCAGGGCGACGATCTCGCGGCTGCCGGTCGACGCGGCGAGGTCGTGCGTGAAGGACGCAATACCGCACCGTCGAGGGGGGTATGTGGAAACGAATGCAGTCCGTGTTATGAGCTTGCTCCTCTCGGTCGACCCGCGTCGCGATGGCCTCCGAACGATGGGAGGCGGTGGACGGCGACCAGATCGGGAGTCGGGACGGCCCGCCTGACTCAGGCGGGCCGCACCAAGTGGCTAGGCGGACCGGACCTGGGCCGCGCGCGGGCCTTTGGGGCTCGTCTCGATCTCGAACGTGACTCGCTCGCCGCCGACGAGGCGGTCAAAGTCGATCGACTGATCGAGGGCGCCGCGATGGAAGAAGTATTCCTTCGCATCCTCGGCGGTGATGAAGCCGAAGCCGCGATCGGCGACGACCTTCTTGATGGTTCCGGTGGTCATGAAGACCTCCAACACTTCCCGAACAGGGATGCTGTGCGCACGGTCCGTTCGAGAAGGGGGATCGACCACGCGGAGAGTCGCCACGAAGCGCGGCGAAGCCCAAGGATAGCACGAACGTTCGATGGGCGCGCTGGGCGCGTCGCGGCGAGCGTCGGCGCGGACCTCGCGTCCCCTACTGGTTGAACCAGTCGACCGTGTCGATCTTGCCGGCGTCCTCGTCCAGCTCTGCGCGGCGCTCGCGGGCCGCGCCGGCTGTCACGGCCGACTTGCGCCGCGCCCGCTTGCCCGTCACCGCGGCCGCCTCCGGGGCGCCCGTCCACTGCTCCTCGCCGAGCATCTTGTTGAGCGCGACCAGGTAGGCCTCGATGGACGCAGCGATTACGTTGGGGCCACGAGCCTCGCCGTCGTACTCGCCCTCCCCACGCTCCCCCGAGGCGAGCGGTGGCGCGATCCGCACGTTGACCACGCCGATCGTGTCGGTCCCCTCCCCCAGCGCGTGGATGTCGAACCCGAGCAGGCGCGGGTGGCCGTCGAGGACCTCGGCGATGGCCTTGTCGACCGCGCGGTAGAGCGCGTCGATCGCGCCGTTCCCTTCCGCCGACGCCTGCCAGTGATGGCCGCCCGAGTCGATGATCACCGCGCCGCGGCTGCGGGCGTTCGAACCCGACGAGACCGTCCAGCGGGCGAGGTGCAGGGGCGCCGTGGCGCGATCGTGGTCAGGCATCGGGTTACCTCCGGGGAGTCGCGGGATCGGGTTCAGGGACGGTCGTGAAGTGGCGCTCGTCGCGCCTGCGCAGCTCGGCGCCGGACTTCCAGATCGCGTATTCGAGCGAGTCGGCCAATGCCGCCGCCGATGCGGCGATGATGTTCGTGTCACTGCCCATCGTCGACCACGTCCGCGCCCCGTCCTGGGAATCGATGATCACCCGCGTACGCGCGGCCGTCGCCGACTCACCATCGAGGATGCGGACCTTGTAGTCGACGAGATGCACGTCGTCGATGGCGGGATAGAAGGCGCGCAGCGCCTTGCGCAACGCCGCATCGAGGGCGTTGACGGGGCCGTTGCCGTCGGCCGCGGTGTGCAGGGTCTCACCGGCGACCTCGACCTTGACCGTCGCCTCGGCGAGCAGCTCGCGCCCGCCCCGCTGTTCGACGAGACAGGTGTAGTCGACGATGCGGAACGGCGCCGCATAGTCCGTGGCATGGCGCCGGATGAGCAGCTCGAACGACGCCTCGGCGCCCTCGAAGGCGAGACCCTCCGACTCGAGCTGCTTGATGAGCTGCGACAGCTCGCGCGCGTCCACGAGACCCTCCAGCTCATGGCCGAGCTGGCGGGCGCGGATGGACGTGTTCGCCCGGCCGCCCAGCTCCGACACGACGAGCCGCCCGGCGTTGCCGACCGAGCCCGGCTCGACGTGCTGGTACGACCGCTCGACCTTGGCGACCGCCGCGCCGTGGACGCCACCCTTGTGGGCGAACGCCGACCGACCGACGTACGGCTGGTAGTCGTTCGGGGCGATGTTGGCGATCTCGGCCACGCTGCGTGACAGCTCGGTCAGGCCGTCCAGCCGGCCGCCGCCCGCGGGCACCAGCTGGTGTTCGGTCTTGAGCGCGAGGTTGGCCAGGATCGACACCATGTTTGCGTTGCCTGCCCGCTCGCCGTAGCCGTTGATCGTTCCCTGGACGTGACGGATGCCCGACGCGACCGCGGCCATCGAATTCGCGACCGCCAGCTCGGCATCGTTGTGGGTGTGGATGCCCCAGGTGACTCCCGGGGCGTCCGGGTCGCTTTCGATCGATGCGCGCACCTCCCCGACGATCCTGACGAGGTCGTCGGTGAGCGTGCCGCCGTTCGTGTCGCACAGCACGAGCGTCCGCGCGCCGGCCTGACGCGCCGCGCGCAGCGTCGCGAGAGCGTACTCGCGATCGGCGCGATAACCGTCGAAGAAATGCTCGGCGTCGTACACCGCCTCGCGCCCGCGGTCGACGATGAAGCCGATCGAGTCGGCGATCATGTCGAGGTTCTGCTGCGGCGTGGCGCCGAGGACCTCGGTGA
The DNA here is from genome assembly GCA_035717785.1 of Candidatus Limnocylindrales bacterium. Classification (GTDB taxonomy): domain Bacteria; phylum Chloroflexota; class Limnocylindria; order Limnocylindrales; family CSP1-4; genus SPCO01. The sequence continues at coordinate 8,750 of DASTIG010000173.1, read as the reverse complement.
CGTGGAGCAGCCACGACTTGCCGAAGATCGTCACGACCGGCGTCTCCGCGGCGACCAGCTCGCGCAGGTTCGGGTCGTCGGTGGGGGCGTTCGAGCGGTGACGGGTCGAGCCGAATGCCGCCAACTTGGCGGTCTCCCAGCGCATGGTCCGGGCGGCGCCGAAGAACTCGATGTCCTTGGGGTTGGAGCCCGGCCAGCCGCCCTCGATGTAGGGCATCCCGTACTCGTCGAGCATCCGCGCGATGCGCAGCTTGTCGGCGAGGGACAGCGTGATGTTCTCGCCCTGCGTCCCGTCGCGGAGGGTCGTGTCGTAGAGCGTGACCGGGCGATCCACGGTTGTCATGCCGGCACTCCCGCCTCGAGCGCCTCGATCACGGCCGTCGCCATGCCGGTGGTCCCGACCACGACCAGCCCGTCATCCGGGTCCGACGGGTCCGCGAGGTCGGAGGTTCGCCAGCCCCCATCGAGAGCCTGACTCACTGCGTCCTCGATCGCCGACGCGACATCAGGCCGCGAGAACGACGAGAACATCATCATCGCGGCCGACAGGATGGTCCCGATCGGGTTCGCCAGGTCCTGACCCGCGATGTCGGGGGCCGACCCGTGGATCGGCTCGTAGAGACCGAAGGTGCCGCCGTGCTCCGTCACGCGGTCTGCCAGTGACGCCGAGGGCAGCATGCCGAGGCTCCCGGCCAGGACGGCAGCTTCGTCCGAGAGGATGTCCCCGAACAGGTTCTCGGTGACGATCACGTCGAAGTCCGCTGGTCGCTTGATCAGCAGCATCGCGCATGAATCGACGAGCTGGTGGCTAACCTCGACGTCCGGCATACGTCGGCGCTCCTCGTCGACGATCCGTCGCCAGAGGCGAGACGTGGCCAGCACGTTGGCCTTGTCCACGCTCGTCAAACGGCGGCGGCGGGTCAACGCGAACGCTCCCGCAAGCAGGACGATCCGCCGGATCTCGTCCTCTGAATACGGCATCGTGTCGACGGCGCGTCGCTGGCCTTTCTCGTCGCCGGCCTCCTGCCGTTCCCCGAAGTACACGCCACCGGTCAGCTCGCGGACGATCAGCATATCGACGCCTTCGAGCAGCTCGGGCCGGAGCGGCGACGACGCGACAAGCGCCGGGTGGACCTTGACCGGCCGCAGGTTGGCGAACAGGCCGAGACCGCCGCGCAGGGCGAAGAGCGCCTGCTCGGGACGGACGGCGGCGGACGGGTCGGACCATTTCGGGCCGCCGACCGCTCCCAGCAGGATCGCGTCGGACGACCGGCACATCTCGACGTCATCCGGGCGGATCGCGACGCCATAGGCGTCGATCGCCGCGCCACCGGCGACGATCTTCGTCCATTCGATGGCGAAGCCGAATCGACGCCCGGCCGCGTGCAGCACGCGCCGTGCGGCGTCGACCACCTCCGGCCCGACACCGTCGCCCGGGATGGCCGCGACCCGATACGTCGCGAGGTTGTCCTCCGTCAAGGCAGGCCCTGCTCGGTCCGCTGGTTCGCGAACGCCACCGCCACGCCGTTGATCTCGGCGCCGTGCAGCTTGTTGGTCGCAACGAGATAGGCGTCAAGCGACGCCTCGATGATGTTCGTGCTTAACCCGTGTCCGGATACGACCAGCGCGCCCGGGCCCTCATCCGACGAGCGACGGCAGCGGACCAGTGCCTGGCCCTGGGCGTCCTCGCCGGCCGACACGGCCTTGATCTCGTACTCGGTCAGAGTCGGATGCCAGCCGAGGACCGGCTGAAGCGCATCGTCGACGGCCTGGAACAGCGCGTTGACGGGGCCGTTGCCGGTCGCCTCGGCGCTGCGCTCGCGGCCGTCCACGGCCAGGGTCACCGTCCCTGTCGCATTGCCGCCATGGGACGACGTCACGCTCCAGCCAACGAGGGCCACGCTCGCCGGGACCTCGGAGGCGCGCTGCTCCACGAGGGCGAGCAGGTCGGCGTCGGTGACCTCCTTCTTCGCGTCGGCCAGCTCGATGGCCTGGCGGTAGATCGTGTCGAGCGCCTCGCCCTCGAGGTCGTGGCCGAGCTCGCGGAGCTTGCCCTGCAACCCGCGCCGCCCGGACAGCTTGCCGATCGTCAGCTGGCTGCCCGACAGCCCGACGGACTGCGGGGTCATGATCTCGTACGTCAGCGGGTGCTTGATGACCCCGTCCTGATGGATGCCCGACTCATGGGCGAAGGCGTTGCCGCCGACGATCGCCTTGTTCGGCTGGACGGCGAACCCGGTCAGGTAGCTGACAAGCCGGGACGCCGCGGTGATGTGCTCGGTCTGGATCCCGGATCCGACCGCCTCGAACTGGGTCGGTCGGGTGCGGAGCGCCATCACGACCTCTTCGAGCGACGCGTTGCCGGCGCGCTCGCCGAGGCCATTGATCGTGACCTCCACCTGGCGGGCGCCGGCCTGCACCGCGGCGAGGGTATTGGCCGTCGCGAGACCCAGGTCGTTGTGGCAATGGATGCTGACGGTCGCCTGGTCGCCGACGAGATCGACGACGCGCTTCGTCAGCGACGCGAACTCACGCGGGATCGCGTAACCGACGGTGTCCGGGATGTTGACGGTCGATGCGCCGGCCTCGACGACGGCCTCGTAGACCTGCATGAGGAAGTCGGTGTCGGTGCGCGAGGCATCCTCGGCACTGAACTCGATCTCGGCGTCGCGGCCGAGCTGCTCGCGCCCGTAGCGGACCCAGCGCACGGCCTCGGCCAGCGCGGTCTCGCGATCGACCCGGAGCTTGTGCTTCAGATGGATGTCGCTCGTGGCGATGAACACATGGAGGTGTGGGCGATGGGCGACCTTGATCGCCTCGATAGCCCGTTGCGGGTCGCCGTCACGACAGCGAGCGAGCGCGGCGACTGCGATGTCCTGCGGTGTCTCCTTGGCGATGCGGCGGACTGCTTCGAAGTCACCGGGAGATGCGGCCGGAAAGCCGGCCTCGATGACGTCGACCTTGAGGCGCGCCAGCTGGCGGGCGACCTCGAGCTTCTCGGCCGCGGTCAGCCCCGCGCCCGGCGCCTGCTCTCCGTCGCGCAGGGTGGTGTCGAAGATCCGGACGCTTCCGGCCGGGACGAACGGTCCGGCCGGCCTGGGTACGGCACTCACGACTTGGTCCCGGCTGTTGCCGGCGTGGGTCCCGCGGCGCCCGTCGCGGCGGCCTGCGCTTGACCGGCCTGGACCGTGACCGGGTCAAGGAACGGCATCTTGGACCGGAGCTCGGCGCCGACCTGCTCGATCTGGTGGTCACGGTCCTGCTGGCGGAAGCGCTGGAACTGCTGGCCGCCCGTCTCGTACTCGTCGATCCAGCGCTGGGCGAACGAGCCCGACTGGATGTCCGACAGGACATCCTTCATGGCGGCCTTGGCACCCTCCGTGACCCGTGGCCCGGAGACGTAGTCGCCGAACTCGGCGGTATCGGACACCGAGAAGCGCATGAAGTTGAGGCCGCCGCGGTACATGAGGTCGACGATCAGTTTGAGCTCATGCATCGTCTCGAAGTAGGCGAGCTCGGGCTGGTATCCCGCTTCGACCAGCGTCTCGAACGCCGCCTTGACCAGGGACGACACGCCGCCGCAAAGCAACGCCTGCTCGCCGAACAGGTCGGTCTCGGTCTCCTCGGCGAATGTCGTCTCGAGGACGCCGGCCCGCGTGGAGCCAAGCCCGCGCGCGTAGGCCAGCACACGGTCGCGGGCCGTCCCGGACGCGTCGCGCTCGACCGCGAAGAGGGCCGGGACCCCGCCGCCCTGCTTGTACACACTGCGGAGGAGATGGCCCGGACCCTTCGGCGCGACCATTCCCACGTCGACGACGTCAGGAGGGCTGATCCGCCCGAATCGGATGTTGAAGCCGTGGGCGAACATCAGCAGCTGCCCGGCCCGCAGGTTCGGGGCGATGTCGGCGTCGTAGACAGCCTTCTGAGCTGTATCGGGGACGAGGATCATGATGATGTCGGCCTCGCGGACCGCGTCGCCCACGTCCGCGACGCGCAACCCGGCCTCCTCGGCAAGCGCGCGGCTCTTGGAGCCCGGCGCAAGGCCGACCACCACATTCGCCCCGCTCTCGCTGAGGTTCTGGGCATGTGCATGCCCCTGGCTGCCGTACCCGATGATCGCGATCGTCTGCCCCGCGAGGGCCTCGGGATTCGCGTCGTCGTCGTAATACATCCGCGCTGTCATCGCTTGACTGCCTCCTCGATCGATCCCGCTCCCCTCGCCATCACGACCGCTCCGGTCCGGACGAGTTCCTTGATGCCATAGCTGCGCACGAGCGACACGAACGCATCGATCTCGCTCTCCGGACCGGTGACCTCGGCGATGACCGAGCCCTCGACGACGTCGACGACGCGGCCGCGCGACAGCTCGACGAGCCGCAGGATCTCGTCGCGGTTCGTATCGGTCGCCCGAACCTTCACGAGCGCGAGCTCATGCGCCACCGTCGGCTCCGACGTGACGTCCTGGACCTTCAGCACATCGATGAGCCGGTACAGCTGCTTAGCCGCCTGCTCGACCGCGACATCGTCGCCGTGAAGCGTGATCGTCATGCGGCTGACGTCTTCGCGGTCGGTGTGGCTGACCGCCAGGGAGTCGATGTTGAAGTTGCGTGCGCGCATGAGGCTGGACACGCGGTTGAGGACACCGGGCTTGTTGAGGACGACCGCCACGAGAACGTGGCGACGGGTCTCGCCGCCGCCGGGCAGGGCGCGTGGCGGTGGGACGGCGTGGGCCGGTTGGGAGGAACCGACCGGCGCCGCCCCCGGCGGGACCTTGCCGTTCGAACTTGGGTCACCGCTCACTCGTCGGCCCCGTCCCAGTTCTCGATGAGGTCGGACAGACCCTTGCCCGCCGGCATCATCGGGAAGACGTTCTGCTCCTCGGCGATCTCGAACCAGATCAGCGCCGGGCCATCCACCCCTTGCGCGAAGCGGATCGCCTCGTCGACCTCCGCCGGCGTCGATGCCTTCATCGCCGGGATCCCGAACGCATCGGCGAGCTTCAGGTAGTCCGGGCCGAGCAGGTGCGCGGAGTGGTAGTTGCCGCCGTAGATGATCTCCTGCCACTGGCGGATCATCCCCAGCTTCTTGTTGTCAAAGAGCGCGATCTTGACCGGGATGCGGTCCTGGACGAGCGTCATCAGCTCCTGGAACGTCATCTGGAAGCCGCCGTCGCCGGTGATCGCCCAGGTCTCTCGGTCCGGGCGTCCGAGCGCGGCGCCCATGGCCGCCGGGACGCTGAAGCCCATCGTCCCGAGGCCGCCCGACGAGACGTGCTGGTTCGGCTCGCGGAAGCCCGTGTAGCGGGCCAGCCACATCTGGTTCTGACCCACGTCCGCGACGTAGGTCGCCTTGTGATCGCTGAGTTCGCCGATGCGCTGGACGACGTAGTCGGCGGACAGGAGCCCGTCGCGCCAAGCACCCGAGCCGTGCCAGGAGGACGACTCCGACTCCTGTCGCCACTCGGCGAGCTGGTCGAGATACTCCTGGCGGTCCGCCATCGGTGTCTCGGGCACCATCTGCGTCAGCGCCTGGAGCACGCGTTTCGCGTCGCCGACGATCGGCACCTCGACCGCCACGTTCTTGCCGATCTCGGCCGGGTCGATATCGGCGTGCACGATCCGGGCGTACGGCGCGTACGTCCGTACGTTGCCGGTCACCCGGTCGTCGAAGCGCATGCCGATCGCGACGAGCAGGTCGGCCGATTGGATCGCCCGGTTGACGTGCTTCCAGCCGTGCATGCCCATGTAGCCGTAGGCCAGCGGATGAGTCTCGTCCATCGCACCGATCCCGAGCAGCGTCCACGCCACGGGGATCGAGGTCTTCTCGGCGAACGCGCGCAGGTCATCCCACGCCTCGGCGTGGAGGACGCCGTGGCCTGCGAGGATGACCGGCCGCTTGGCGGCGGCGATCTCGGCGACAGCGGTCTTGAGCTGGCGGGCATGACCCTCGAGGTTCGGGCGGAACCCGGGCAGGCCGGCGATGACATCGTCCTCGGACGGGTGCTCGGCCCGGGTCTCCTGTTGGAGCGCGTCCTTCGTGATGTCGATGTGGACCGGGCCTGGCCGGCCACTCCGGGCGATGTGGAACGCCTCGGCGACCACGCGCGGCAGCTCATCCGCATCGCGGACCAGGTAGTTGTGCTTCGTCATCGGCAGCGTGATGCCGTTGATGTCGATCTCCTGGAACGCGTCCTTGCCGATCAGCGCCGACGGAACGTTGCCGGTGATCGCGACCATCGGTACGGAGTCGAGGAGGGCGGTCCCGATCCCGGTCACGAGGTTCGTGGCCCCAGGTCCCGACGTGCCCATGCACACGCCGACCCGACCGGTGACCCGCGCATAGCCGTCGGCGGCGTGGGCGCCGCCCTGCTCGTGGCGGACGAGCACATGACGGAGCTCCGGGTAATCCCCGAGGACGTCGTAGAGGGGCAGGATGACCCCGCCCGGATAGCTGAAGAACACGTCGACGCCCTGGCGGAGCAGGGCCTCACACAGGACGTCGGCGCCGATCCGCGTGCGCTTGAGGTCGCGCGCTTCGTGGAGCATGGCCTTGCGGGCCTGCTCGACGGCCGCGGCGTGAGCGGTCCCGTCGCCGGGCACGTGGCTGCGACGTGCAGCCGGCGCCGAGCTCGGCGACTTCGCCGGACTGGGCGGCTTCGCGGGATCGGTCTCGGTCGTCATGGCGGGCCCTCAGAAGGTGGCTGACAAACAGAAGACCCTCGCCTCCCGGCGAGGGTCCCTTCGGTAGTGCGTGGTTCGTGACGCCTAGCGTCCGTCCCTCCGCGTCCCTCCGTTCTCCCGCCGGGAGCCGGTAATGAGGCCAAGAAGGCCATCAAGCCCCGGAATCGAGCGAAGAAGCGAGAGGAGCGATACGTCGGCGAGCGGACTCGACTCGATCGGCATGTGGACGCGGCGGCCATCCGTCGTGATCACGACGGCGACGGTGCGGCGATCCTGTCGATCGAAACGGCCCAAGCTGGCCTCCAGACGCTGCATCCGCGCGGTCTTGACCGTGCGGTTGGCCGCAGTCTAGCAGGGATGCACGACCCGTCAACGTTCCCCCGATGGTCCTGGGTCTGCCAGATACGTGACGTTCCTGGACTGCGTCAGACGCCGGCCCCGAAGCCGGACACGGATCGGAAACCGTCGCCGAGCCGCAGGCCCTGGCTGCGGATGAGCTCCTCGAGGTCGACCGTCTCCGTCGACGGCCGCTCCAGGGGCACGCCCAGCAGGTAACCCTGGCCCGCCCGGATCCCCAGGGAACGCACGAACTCCAGCTGCCCGACGGTCTCGACGCCCTCCGCGATGACGAGCGCGCCCCAGCGGTCGGCGAGGTCCCTGAGCGTCAGCACGACCTCCTGCGACGTGGCCCGGACGACGCCGCCCTGGACGAGCGACAGGTCGATCTTGACGATGTCGAAGCGGAGCTGGGACAGCAGCCGCAGACCGGCGTTGCCGGCACCCACGTCATCCGCGGCGATCCGCATCCCGGCGGCGCGGCAGGCCTCGACGGCACGGATCAGCCGCTCCATGTCCTCGACCGCCTCGCGTTCCGTGAGCTCGAGCACGACCCGTCCGGGGTCGACCCCGTTGCGGCGGAGGAGCTGCACGAGCCCGTGCACGCTGAACTGGTCCGACTCGAGCGAGCGCGGGGACAGGTTCAGCGCCAGGCTGCCAGGCAGGGACAGCCGGGCGAACGAGGCGATCGATGTCGTCAGGGAGGCCAGATCGAGCTCGACGGTCCGGCCGAAGGCCTCGGCCGCCGTGAACAGGTCGGTGGCGTCCGTGAAGCCCGAACCGGGCATCGGCCGGCTGAGGGCCTCGAACCCGCGCGGCCGACCGGAGCGCAGGTCAAAGATCGGCTGGAAGACCGTCGTCAACGCGCCGGTCGCGGCGACGCGAGCCACGAGCGCCGCGCGACCGGCGTCGGATCGCTCCATCCCCGGCGAGCCGTGGCGTTCGGGCTCGAAGATCGAGACGCACGTGCGGCCGTGCTTCTTGCCGTACGCCAGTGCGGCATCGGCCTCGCGGTACAGCGTTGCGCGATCACGCGCGGTACTGGGGACCGCGGCGATGCCCACCGTGAACGACCAGGGCTGGGCGAGCGCTGTCCCGGGCCGTCGGCCATCGTCGACCCCCCGGTCGAGGACCGTGGCGAGGACCCGGCGCATCGCCAGGTAGGCGCCATCGGCATCGACGCCGGGCATCAGGACGGCGAACTCGTCGCCCCCGATCCGGAACACCTGGTCGCCCCGTCGCAGGCCCGCGGCGAGCAGGCCGCCGACCCCGACCAGGACGCGGTCCCCACCCGCGTGCCCATCGGCTTCGTTGACCTTGCCGAAATCGTCCAGGTCCAGGATCGCGAGGGCGAGCCGGCTGTTGTGACGGGTCGCACCGACCCACTGGCGCTCGAGCTCCTCCTGGAATGCCCGGTGGTTGCCGAGACCGGTCAGGGCGTCGCGTAGCGATTCCGCACGGGCTCGCGTGTACGCGTCCTCAAGAACCACGCGCGCGCGGTCGAGTCGTTCGGCTGGCTCGAGGATCCGTTTCGCCATCCACACCGTGAGCCAGCCGAGGGCGATGGTGATCGCGGCGATGCCTGCCATCGGGAGGAGGATGGATTCGCCGTCGCCGATGGCGAGGGCGTAGATGATCGGCGCAGCCAGCGCGACCGGGATCGTGAACATCGTGACCAGCGCCAGGATCAGGCGCAGCCGAACGACGCGCATATCGGTCGACCCGTCGAAGATC
>DASTIG010000172.1:0-8966 GCA_035717785.1 Candidatus Limnocylindrales bacterium | reverse complement strand
TCCGATCTCGAGGCCGTCGCGTGCGGCGACGCCCGACGGGACGATGACCGCGCCACCGCGATCGAGTTCGGCCAGGGCCGCCGCCCGGTCGCCGTCGACCAGGTGCAGCCGGCCGTCCGCGTCGAGATCGGCGCCGACCATCGCGACGCCATCCACCCGGCGACCGTCCACGGCGAGATCGAAGGTGGCGATAGGGCTCACGGAACGGACGCCCGGGAGCCCCCCGAGGGTCTCGTCCAGCCCCTCGTCGAGGCCGCGGGGGAAGATCGAGGTGACGATGAGGTCGCCCGGGACGACGTCGGCGATCCAGGCGCCGGCCGCCGCACGGGCATGCTGCCCGACCCCGCCGAGCGCGACGATCATCGCCAGGCCGACCGTCAGCGCACCAACCGTCAGCGCGGCGCGGGCACGATCACGCAGGACGGAGGCGCGGGCGAGCCGCTCCTCGAGTCGGGATAGCAGCAGGAACGGGGCACCGGCCAACCGCGCCAGCACCGGTAGGACGAACGGGACGAGCAGCGCCGCCGCGAGCAAGACGGCATAGACGACGAGCGAGCGCAGGAGTGCGGCGTCGCCGGCCGCGCGTGGCCAGATCGCCAGGCCCAGGATGCCCACGACGGCGAAGACCGCGATCAACCAGCGAAGGCGGGCGCGTCGTGCCGGCGGCAGGTCGAGACGGGACTTCAATGCTTCGACCGGCGGCACGCGCCCGGCCCGGCGAGCGGGCTCGACCGCTGCCGCGAGCGTCACGCCGACACCGATCACGAGCGCGGCCAGCGCGTCACTCAGGCGGACGACGGGACCCGCGATCGGGACCGACCCGACCGAGCCCATCCAGGCGGCGATGCCGGTTGCCAGCACCCCGCCGGCGACGATCCCGAGCCCGGCCCCGATGACGCCGATGACCGACGCCTGCAGCAGGATGTAAGAGGTTACCTGGCTGCGCGTGGCGCCTGCGGCGCGCAGCAGGCCGAGCTCGCGGACGCGCTCGACGACCGTCATCGATAGCGTGTTGAAGATCAGGAACGCTCCGGCGAACAAGGCGATCGCGGCGATCAGCGCGGTGGTCGCGGCGAAGTCGCCGGTCGACGCCTCCATCGCGATCGCCAGGTCGCGCGGCGACGACACGACGTAGGGCTCGGCGAGGAGCGTCGCCTGGAGCGCGTCCACCACGGCCGCCGGATCGGTGCCCGGGGTCAGTTCCAGGTCGATGCGGGTGAGCCCGTCAGCACCGAACACGGACTGCGCGACCGGCAGATGGGTGACGACGGCACGGCCCGTCGCTCCTGCCCACGGGCCGTCTCCGGCGAGGATGCCGGCGACCTGGAGATAGACGGGGGCGTCGATGCCTTGCAGCCCGACACGAGACCCGACGATCAGCTCGTCCTGGCGGGCGAGAGTGGCAGAGACGAGCGCGGACGGGTCGTCGCCGGGCTCGAGCGGCGACCCGGCGCCCAGCGTCAGATCGTGGATGCGCGGCTCGAGCGCCGGGTCGATGCCGACGAGCGTCACCGGCGCGGGCAGCGGTCCCGGACCGAATTGGCCCGTGCCGAGATACGTCCGGCGCTCGAAAGACGGCGCCGCGACGTCGATGCCGGGCGTCTCACGGATGGTCGCCAACGTCGCCTCGGACAGCCCGACCTCGCCGAAGCCCGCAACCCGCAACTCGGCCCGCCCGACGAGCGTGCTCACCGCCCGGTCCACGGCCGCGCCGATGCCGGCGTTCGTTGCGAGACCGGCGTACAGGACCGCGACGCCCAGCGCGACGCCGATCGTCGTCAGGGCCGTGCGCAGAGGCCGGGCGCGGAGGCCGCGCCAGGCCAGGCCGTGGAGGCCGCGCATCCGGCTCAGAGACCGAGGCTGGCGAGCCGGGCGATGAGGGCGGTCGCGTCGTGGTCGGCGCGCCGGCCGAGCTCGATGGTGTCGAGGATCTTCCCGTCACCGACGACGTGCACGCGGTCGGCGTACGCGGCGGCCTTCGAATCGTGCGTCACGAGCACCACGGTCTGATGGCGTTCCTGGCAGGACCGCCACAGGGCGTCGAGGATCTCGGTGCCGGTCGTGTAGTCGAGGTTGCCCGTCGGCTCGTCGGCGAACAGCAGAGCCGGGCGGGTGACGAGGGCCCGGGCGACGGCCACGCGCTGCTGCTCCCCGGCCGACAGCTGGTCGGGCTTGTGGTGCTCCTTGCCGGTCAGATCGACGAGGGCGATGACCTCCATGATCCGCCCGGCGATCTCGCCGCGGGATGGGTCCAGCCCGGCGATCGTGAACGGCAACGCGATGTTCTCTGTAACGTCCAGCAGCGGGATCAGGTTGAACGACTGGAACACGAAGCCGGTCCGGTCGCGCCGCAGGCGGGTCGCGCGATCGTCGGACAGCTCGCTGATGATCTCGCCCTCGAGCACGACCTCGCCGCTCGACGGCCGGTCGAGTCCGCCCAGCAGCTGGAGGAGCGTGCTCTTGCCGCTCCCCGATGGACCCATGAGCGCGACGAACTCGCCCGCACCCACCGTCAGCGACACGCCGCGCAGGGCGTGCACGGTGGTCTCGCCCAGCGGGTATGCCTTGGTCAGGTCGCGTGCCTCGAGGATGATCCCGTCGCGCGTGCCGTTGTCAGGCGCATCGAGGAGGCGGGTGAGCAGGGCGGTCATGCTGGCCTCGGTGGGGTGTGGTCTGGTCCGGAGCGCACCGTAGCGGTGCGGTGTGGTCGTGGGCAGTCGCCCGATGGTCCGCATCGCGCTAGTACCCGCCGGGCTCGATCAGGCGCCGAAGAAGAGGCCGGTCACGTCACCGACGATCGCTTCGAGCAGCCCGCCGGGTCCCGGCGACGCGACGACCCGCAGGCCCGTGGCGGTCGTTGCCTGTCCCGGTGGCGGGCCGTTCGCGGACGAACCGCCGTTGCCGTTGTCGCCACCCCGGCCCGTGCCGTTGCCGTCGTCGGCCGGCCGATGCAGCCCGTCCGGCGGCGGGGTCGGGACCGGCGTCGGTGTGGGCGTCGGCGTCGGGGTCGGTTTCGGTGTCGGCTTGGGCGTGGGCTTCGGGGTGGCCTTCGGCTTTGGTTTCGGTGTCGCCTTGGCGGCCGGTTTGGGGGTCGCCTTCGCGGTCGATCCACACTTGTCCGCGAACAGCACCGTCCACATCTTCTTCCCGTTGGAGCCCTTGTATGCACCGATGCCGATGGCCTCCCACGACCGTCCGAGGATGTTCTTGCGGTGGCCCGAGGAGTCCATGAACATGCGGTGGATCGCCGCCGTGGCGTCGCCGTCCGGATAGGTGTTCCAACCGATGTTCTCGCCCGCGACCCGATAGCAGTAGCCCTTCGAATCGAGTTTCTTGAAGACGTTCCCGTAGCCCGGGATGTCGTGGCTGAAATAGTCGCGCTGGATCATGTCCTTGCTCCGCCATCGAGCGACGGAGGTCAGGGCGCTGTCGACCTTGAGGGCGCGCAGTCCGGCGGCCGCCCGGCTCCGGTTCGTCAGGGCGATCAGCTCACGTTCCGAGGCGGAGCTGTACGAGCCGGAATCCCATCCCAGCGCCGGCCCAGGGTTCGCCAGCCCGACCATCGACGCGGTCGCCATTGCGATGGCGAGCGCCAGCGGACGGAGACGAAAGCGGTGAGGTCGGTCGGACATGCGCTCGGCGAGGTCCCGTGCGGCCGTCGCTGGGGCGGCGGCGATGGTTGCGGTGTGGTCCTCACCGTAGGCGGCTGGTCCGGTCGGGTCTGTCGCGCGAAGGTCCCATCGCCGAGGCCACCGAGGGACCCATTTGGGCCGTTTCCGACGCGCACCGCATTCGACCTCGGGCGTGTTGCCATCGGGTTGATCAGGCAGTACGTTCGGCCATCTTGGGGGTAGCCCGAATGGACCACACGACTTCAATAGAAGATGGGACCGACGAGGGGCATGCGACAACGGGACTGATCCCATCCTTCCGCTTGGGACTCGCACAGGCGATGCACGGCGCCGCCGCACGCGAACGCGAGCGCATCGCCGAGATGGTCGCCGGTGACGCACAGGACCACGTCGAGAAGGCACATGCACGAGCGGTCATCGAGGCCGCTGAACTGCGCCGATTGGCCGATGAGGACGTCCACGCCATCGAGGCATGGTCGGCCACGGAGATCACGCGGATCAGCCGAGAGGCCGAACGCCGAACGCAGCAGCGCCGCGCAGACCTGGCGTCATACCTGGAGTTGCACCGCGCGATCATCGCGACCGAGATCGCCGGCGTGGAGACCGCCGTGGTCGAGTACTCGGCGAGCCTGGGTCGCTTCATCGAGGAGCTGATCGGCTCGAACGATCCGACCGAGATCGCGCGCCGCGCCGAGTCGGTGCCGCCGCCGCCGAAACTCGACCAAGTTCGCGCCGATGCGCGGGCCAACGCCGTGGCGGCGTACGAGGACGCGGATGACGTGGCGGCGGCGCAGATGTTGTCGGGGACAGCAGCCGACCCGGGCGTCGGGGTCATGGATCCGGGGGCCGCGGGGCGAGCGGGCGAGCTGCCTCTTGCCGTGGACCCGCTCCAAGTGCCGGAGGACGATGTAGCCGTGGCCACTGCCACGTCTGCGTCGGCCGACAACGCGAATGGCGCCATCCGCCTGTTCCGCGCCATCGCACCGTGGACGACGCCGCCAGGCTCTTCGACCGAGGACGACGCGGAGGCGCAGCGAGGCTAGGCGCCCGCGGGGCAGCGTGGCAGACTTCGGTCCGTGAGTCCTTCCCTGACGGATCGCGTGGTGCTCATCACGGGGCGCCACAGGCGGTCTCGGGCGGGTCGCGACGCGCAGCTTCGCCGACGACGGTGCCCCGACTCGCCCTGTCCGGCACCGACGAGGGCAGACTCCGAGCGCTTGCCACCGATGTGGGGCTGGGTGCCGACCGGTGGATGCCGGTCGTGGCCGACCTCCGCGATCGCGGCGCCGCCCGGGACGCCATCGCCGCGACCGAAGCGGCGCTCGGCCGGATCGACATCGTCCTCCACATTGTCGGCGGCTACACCGGAGGCACGCCGATCGCCGAGCTCGACCCGGCGGACGTTGCCGGGATGCTCGACCAGCATCTGTGGACCACGCTTCATGTGACCCAGGCCGTCGTCCCCGGCATGGTCGAGCGTGGCTGGGGTCGAGTCATGGCGGTTTCCGCAGCGGCCGCGTCCGAGCCGACCGCGAAGACGGCGCCCTATGCGATCGGCAAGGCGGCCGGGGAGGCGCTGCTCCGCTCCCTCGCGCGCGAAACCGCGAACACGGGCGTCACGGTGAACCTCGTGATCGTCAAGGCGATCGATAAGGGCGGCGAGCGGACGACCGACCCGAAGAAATCGTCGTGGACGACGCCGGAGGAGATCGCCGACGTGTTCCGCTACCTCGCGTCCAACGGGGCGGCAGCCATCACCGGGGCGCGGATCCCACTATTCGGGCGCTGAGGGCCACGCGCGGCGTCACGAGCCCGACGCGGCCGCCACCAGCGCCTGCGCCTCTTCGATCAGCCGCGCCAGGTGGTCCTCGCCGCGAAAACTCTCGGCGTACACCTTGGTAACGTTCTCGGTGCCCGATGGCCGCGCCGCGAACCAGCCGAACTCCGTCGTGACCTTGAGGCCGCCGATGGGGGCGCCGTTGCCCGGCGCTTTGGTCAGGATCGCGGCGATCGGGTCGCCGGCGAGGTCGGTCGCGGCGACGTCGGCCGGCGAGAGCCGCGCGAGGGCGGCCTTCTGCTCTGGAGTCGCCGGCGCGTCGATCCGGCGATACACCGGGGCACCGAAGCGCTCGGTCAACCCGGCGTAGGCCTCGCCCACGTCGTGACCGAGGCGGGCGGTCAGCTCGCACGCCAGCAGGTCGGCGATGATCCCGTCCTTGTCGGTCGTCCACACCGTGCCGTCGCGGCGGAGGAACGAGGCTCCGGCACTCTCCTCGCCGCCGAAGCCGAGCGATCCGTCGACCAGCCCGTCGACGAACCACTTGAACCCGACCGGCACCTCGTACAGCCGGCGACCCAGGTCGGCGACGACGCGGTCGATCATCGAGGACGAGACGAGCGTCTTGCCGACACCGACATCGCTCCCCCACTGGCGCGCCCCGCCGAACAGGTACGAGATCGCCGCCGATAGGACATGGTTCGGGTTCAGGAGACCGCGTCCCGGGGTGACGACGCCGTGGCGATCTGCGTCGGCGTCGTTGCCGAGGGCGATGTCGAACATTTCGCGCAGACCGACCAGTCGGGCCATCGCGTACGGCGACGATGGGTCCATCCGGATCTTGCCGTCCCAGTCGACCGTCATGAAACCGAACCTCGGATCGATGGTGTCGTTCGTCACCGTGAGGTCCAGTCCGTAGCGGTCGCGGATGGCGCCCCAGTACGCGACCGAGGCGCCGCCCATCGGGTCAACGCCGATGCGCAGGCCAGAATCGCGGATGGCATCCATGTCGATCACGCTGGCCAGGTCGTCGACGTAGCGTCCGAGAAAGTCGTACCGCGTGACGCCGTCGCGAACTTCGGCGTCGGTCGCCCGCGGAACGCCGTCGACGCCATCGGCACCGGACCCCTCGAGGATGCGGTTCGCCTCGTCCTGGATCCAGCCTGTGACGTCGGTGTCGGCGGGGCCGCCGTTGGGCGGGTTGTACTTGAACCCGCCGTCGTCTGGTGGGTTGTGCGACGGCGTCACGACTATCCCGTCCGCCAGGTGGCGCCAGCTGTCCTTGGGCCGGTTGGCAACGAGGACGGCGTGCGAGACGGACGGGGTCGGAGTGAATCCATCGGACGCGTCGACGCAGGCATCGACCCCGCGTGCCACGAGCACGCTGAGGGCCGTGGCCGTCGCCGGTTCGGACAGTGCGTGGGTGTCGCGGCCGATGAACAACGGCCCGCCATAGCCACGCTGCACTCGATAGCGGCAGATCGCCTCGGTCGTCGCCAGGATGTGGGCCTCGTTGAACGCGTTGCGGAACGCCGATCCGCGATGCCCGGACGTCCCGAACGCCACCCGTTGGGCCGGGTCGGACGGGTCGGGTCGGCGGTCGTGATAGGCCGCCAGCAGGGCGTCGACATCGACGAGGATCGACGGGTCGGCAGGCTGACCAGCCCATTCGCTGAGGACCATCCCGGCATGATGTCACGGGCCGGAACACGAAGTAGGCGGTTCCCGGCTGCACCACCCCAAACACCACAAGACCCAACTGGGTGTTGCCAAAACCGTTGACGACAGGGTACGTTCGTCTGCCCCACGAGGCAGGATGAATGGACCAGACAGACGATCCCATCTTCCCGGAAACGGGCCACGTCAATGGCACGTCGGTGGTCGGGACGACGGAATCGCCCGGGGTGACCGAGGCCGATTCGCCGACCGCCGACCAGCCAAAGCAGGGTTCAGACAGCGCCGGGTTGCGACCCGGCTTCCTGTCCGAGCTCGCCAGCGCCATGCGCGCGACCGCCGCACGCGAGCGGGAAACCATCGCGGCACGCGTCGCCGAGGACGCGTCGGTCCACATCGAAAAGGTCCGGTCGCGAGCCGCGATTGAGACCGAAGAGCTCCGCCGGCTGGCCGAGGAGGACGTCCAGCACATCGAGGAATGGTCCGCCGGCGAGATGGATCGCATCCGCGCTGAAGCCGATCAGAAGATCGAAGATCGGCGCGCAAGCCTCGACGACTACCTCCGACAGCACGACGCGATCATCGACACCGAGATCGAGGGCGTCGATGCAGCCGTCAAGGGTTACGGCGAGACGCTCGACACGTTCTTCGCCGAGCTCTCCGAGGTAGGCGATCCTGCGGCGATCGTGGCGCGGGCCGAGGCGCTGCCGCCACCGCCGGACCTCGACCAAGTCCGCGCCAAGGCGCGCTCCAGCGCGGTCGCGATGTTCGCCGATCCCGAGCCCGTCGCCGACGCCGGCTCCGAGGCAGTCGCCGAAACCGACGCGGTCGCCGAATCGATCACCACCGGTGGCCAGGACACGACCGCGGGCGAGATCGTCGGCAGCGCAGCCGAGGCCGGCGGCGAGTCGCCCCGAGTCGCCGAATTCATGGCGCCGACGACCGATGTCGACCCAACGAACGGCTCAGGCGATGCCGAAGCCATCGCCGAGACCGCGGTGCCGGTCGCCGAAACGACCGCTCCGGTCGCCGCCGAGGCGGCTGCGGAGTCACCGACGACCGCGGAACCTGTCCCGGTCATGGACCCGGCTGCGGCCGCTAACCAGGCCTGGCCGGCACCGGAGGCCGAGCAGGAGCCCGAACCGGTCGCGGCCGCAGCGTCGATGGACCATACGAGCGCCGCGGTGCGCCTCCTGCGGTCCGTCGCTCCCTGGACCGCCCCGACGCACACCGGCTCGGACCGCGGACCCGAGTCCGAATGACTCAGGCGGCTCGAGGCCGTCGGACCTGAGCAAATTTGAAGGCCGCGCCCACCGGGCGCGGCCTTCTCGATGACGCGGGACTGACCCGAACGCGCTAATACCGCGCGGGGACGAAGTTCTGATCGCCCATCGGCGGTCGGACGTAGCCGTCGTCCTTCTGGCGTCGCGGCAGCTTGATAGGCGCCCGCGTCAGGTCCTTGTTATGGGATCTGCCCCAGCAGGTGGCTGATAACGTTGAGGCGCGCCCGCTTCTTGTCGTCCGAGTCGACGACGAACCAGGGTGCCTGCGCGATCTACACCTGCCCGCGCCCGTCGATCGACGGCGGCCCACTCAAGGCCGCCGTCGATTTCCGATACACTCCCGTTCGCCCCGTGGCCTGATGGCGCTCATCGGCCCTGTGCCCCGGGTGTGTGGTGGCCTTAGCTCAATCGGCAGAGCATCGGATTGTGGCTCCGAAGGTTATGGGTTCGAGCCCCATAGGCCACCCCAACCGACCGGTCGGTCAGCGGCCGAGCGACCACTCCCAGCCCTCGGGCTCGAGGCTGCCGTTACCCCACATCCTGATCTCGAGGCCGAGGTCGCCGACCGCGCCTGCCGCCGCGTCCAGCGACGCCCGGGGC
>DASTIG010000171.1:0-10411 GCA_035717785.1 Candidatus Limnocylindrales bacterium | reverse complement strand
CCCTCGACGGATCCGTCCCGTGCGCCTCGATCAACGAGGTGATCGTCTCGGGGCCGACCCAGGTCATGCTTGCGGGCCACACGACCACGGCCGAGGTGTCCACGACCTCGGCGAGGGCCAGCTCCGCGCCGCGCAGCATCTGCCCCGCTGGCCCGGCCTCGGCGGGGGCAGGCGAGCCGTAGGTGGCCTCGCTGCCGGTCAGCGACCGGGCCACGGCCCCGTCCGGATCCGGCGCGACGACGACGACCGGCAACGCGCCGCCGGACCACGCGATGTCGACCAGGCGGCGTACGCGCGGCTGCCCGAGCGTGTCCGCGACAGCACCCTCGGCGGTCGCGGACAGGATCACGGCGGCGACGGTCATCGTGGGGTCGATGCTAGCAGGGGAGCCACCCGCCGACCGATGTGCGAAACTCCGTCGCCATGCCCACCCGTACCCGCGACGACGTGCGCAACGTGGCCATCGTCGCGCACGTCGACCACGGCAAGACCACGCTAGTCGACGCGATGCTTCGCCAGACCGGCGCCTTCCGGTCGAACCAGGCCGTGGTGGACCGCGTGATGGACTCGATGGACCTCGAGCGTGAGAAGGGCATCACGATCCTCGCGAAGCAGACCACCATCGAGTACGGCGACATCCGCCTCAACATCGTCGACACGCCCGGCCATGCCGACTTCGGCGGTGAGGTCGAGCGCTCGCTGCTCATGGTCGACTCGGTGCTGTTGCTCGTGGACGCCGCTGAGGGACCACTGCCGCAGACCCGCTACGTGCTCCAGAAGGCGATGGCCCGGCGTCTGCCGGTGATCGTGGCGCTCAACAAGATCGATCGCTCCGACGCCCGACCGGCCGAGGTGCTCGATGCGGTCTACGAACTGTTCATCGACCTCGGCGCCGACGAGGAGCAGATCGAGTTCCCGGTCGTCTACACGAACGCCAGGGCCGGAACGGCGACCACGTCGCTCGACGAACCGGGCGAGGACCTGCGGCCCCTCCTCGATCTCCTGGTCGACGTCACGCCGCCGCCGACCTTCACGCCGGATCATCCGCTCCAGCTGCTCGTCACGAATCTGTCCGCCAACGAGTACGTCGGCCGCATGGCGGTGGGCCGCGTCTGGAATGGCACGATCAAGGTCGGCCAGCGGATCAGCGTCGTGCGCGAGGAGGCCGATGACACCGCGGGGTCGGTCGAGCCGGGGCGGACCGTGACGCTGACCGGGACCGTGACCAGCCTCCAGACGGCGCGCGGCATCGAGCGGGTCGACATCGGCGAGGCCAACCCCGGCGACATCGTCAGCGTGGCTGGCCTGCCCGAGGTCACGATCGGCGACACGCTCACCGATCCGGCCGACCCGCGGCCGCTCCCGCGGCTCGATGTCGACGCTCCCACGCTGCGCATGACATTCGGCGTGAACACGTCGCCGCTCGCCGGTCGCGAGGGCACGTACGTGACCAGCCGCCAGATCAAGACCCGCCTCGAGAAGGAGGTCCTCGGCAACGTCTCGATCGAGGTCCAGCCGGCCGAGAGTGCCGACGCCTACGAGGTGCGCGGCCGCGGGGAGCTCCAGCTGGCCGTCCTCATCGAGCAGATGCGGCGCGAGGGGTTCGAGCTGACCGCATCCCGCCCTGAGGTGCTGCTCCGGACGGTCGACGGCGAGATCCAGGAACCGTACGAGCGGGTGACGATCGACATCCCACCCGAGTACATCGGGGAGATCCAGGGCGCGTTGGCCGGTCGCAAGGGCAGGCTCGAGCAGATGACGACCGACGCGGACGGCCGGGTGCGGATGGAGTACGTCCTACCGGTACGCGGGCTCATCGGCTATCGCGGGCAGCTGCTGACCGACACGCGCGGCACCGCGTTGCTCCACCAGATCGGCGAGGGCTACGGGCCGTGGGCCGGCGAGGTGACCCACCGGACCAGCGGCGTGCTCGTCAGCGACCGGGCCGGCACGAGCAACGCCTACGCGCTGTTCAACCTCCAGGAGCGGTCGCAGCTGTTGATCGGTGCGGGCGTCGAGGTCTACGAGGGGATGGTCGTCGGCGAGAACAGCCGGCCGGACGACATGGACGTCAACCCGACCAAGGAGAAGAAGCTCACCAACATCCGGACCCACTCCCACGACGAGTCGCTTCGCCTGACGCCGCCCCGGCCCATCACGCTCGAGACCGCCCTGGAATTCATCGCAGTCGATGAGCTGGTCGAGGTGACGCCCCAGTCGATCCGCCTGCGCAAGCGCCTGCTGTCACAGCACGACCGGCGGCGGGAAGCGGGCCGGGCCGATGACCCCCGTCGCTCCACGGAACCACAGGTTGCCGCTGCGCAGACACGCGGATAGGGTGGGGGCGGTGAGGCGGCGAGGCGTGCGAACGGCCACCTCGCGGCTCGGCGCCATCGTCTGCCTGGTCGCGTCACTCGTCGTCATCGTGCCGCCCACGCCGGCGGCCGCCGCCGGCGATCGCCTGCCGGACCTGCGCTCGGCCGCGATCCGGGACCTGCGCATCGTCCGGTCCTCGAGCGGCCGCAAGCTCCTCCGCTTCACGAGCGAGATCCGCAATTACGGCGCCGGCCCGTTCGAGGTCCGCGGCAACCGGCCCAACCCCAACGTCGCGTTCGACCTCGACCAGATCCTGTACCGGACCGACGGTACGACGCGGCGGGTCGAGACGAACGCGAGCCTCGCGTACGCCGGGGACGGGCACAACCACTACCACGTCCGGCGGATGATGAGCTACCACCTGTGGTCGACGCGCGGGACCCTGCGCGATCGCAAGATCGGGTTCTGCTTCTTCGACACGAACCCCCGGTGGCTCTCGTTACCGGGCGCCCCTCGCACCGCGCGCTACCGGGAATCGACCTGCGGCACGCGCTCCGCGACCAGCACGCGCAGTGGCATCTCGGTCGGCTGGGGCGACCGTTATCCGTGGAACTTCGCGTACCAGTGGATCGACATCACCGGGTTGCCGTCCGGGACGTACACCCTGCGGTCGGCGGTCGATCTGTTCGGCTATTTCGTTGAATCGTCCGAGACCAACAACTGCTCCTACGTCCGACTGTCGATCAGCGGCACAACCGTGCGGGTCGTGAGCAGTGGTTCGTCGTGCGTCAACGACTACACCGGTACGCCCTACGCCGCCGACGTCCAGTGGGCGCTCGGGGCGGGGCTGTCGGCGGGCTGCGACCCGACGCTGTTCTGCACATACAACGCGACGCTGCGCGACGAGCTGGCCGTGTTCATCTCGCGCCTGCTCCAGTTGCCGCCGACGAGCCAGAACCTGTACGACGATGACGACGGGTCTCGGTTCGAGGCCTACAACAACCGGGTGGGCGCCGCCGGGATCATGAGCGGCTGCGGGGTCCGCCGGTTCTGCCCGACCGTGCGCGTATCACGGGCGCTGGCGGCCGTCACGCTCGCCCGTGCCCTCGACCTGCCGGCCAGCTCGACCGACCATTTCACCGATGACGACGGCACCGGATCGGAGCCATACATCAACGCCGTGGCCGATGCCGGGCTCATCCCGGCCTGCGCGGCAGGGCGTTTCTGCCCATCCTCGACAGTCCTGCGCGGCCGGATGGCGCGCTACCTGCGGAGCGGGTTCGGACCGTAGCCCGGGGGTGGCCACCGCGCACGGTCTGCGTGACGGGCCTGGGCGGGGCGTTGTAGGGTGAGGTCATGACATACCCAGCTGCCCGCCGGCGTCGCTCGGCCATCGTCATCGGTCTCATCGTCCTCCTGCTAACGCTCGCCGCGCCCCTGGCCACGGCACGCGCCGCGACATTCACGATCTCGTTGCCGCTCGTGACCAGCCAGACCTTCTTCGAGCTGACCCAGGTCACCAACGCGGGCGACGCGAGTGGGCGCCTGTTCGTCGTCGAGCGCCGTGGCACGGTCCGTGTCGTCGATGGCGGCGCGGTGCAGCCTGGATTCTTCATGGACATCCGCTCGCTCGTCCGGGACAGCGGCGGTGAGCAGGGCTTGCTCGGTCTCGCCTTCCACCCGAGCTTCGAGACCAACCACCGGCTGTTCGTGTACTACACGCGCAACGACGGCGACATCGTGGTCGCCCGCTACTTGACGAATAACGCCGGAACGGCCGTCCGCCACGACACCGGCCAGAACATCCTTGCCATCGATCACAGCGCGGCGACGAACCACAACGGCGGTGCGATGGCCTTCGGACCGGACGGCTTGCTGTACTTGGGGACGGGCGACGGGGGCGGGTCGAACGATCAATATCGCAACGCCCAGAGCAAGACGAAGAACCTGCTCGCCAAGATCCTGCGCATCAACGTCAACGGGACCGGGGCCGGTCCGTACGGCCGCTACAGCATCCCGTCGACCAATCCGTTCCGGGGCTCGATCGCGGGCCGGGACGAGGTCTGGGCCTGGGGCCTGCGCAACCCGTGGCGGATCTCCTTCGACCGCGCCACCGGCGCCCTGTTCATCGCCGACGTCGGCCAGAGCCGCTACGAGGAGATCAACCGCGAGCCCGCCGGCTATCACGGTGGCCGAAACTACGGCTGGGGCGTGATGGAGGGCAAGCATTGCCTCCGCAGCGGCTGCTCGCTGTCGGGCGACACGTTGCCGGTGGCGGAGTACAGCCACTCCTTCGGCTGCTCGATCACCGGCGGCTACGTGTACCGCGGCACGACCCAGCCCAAGCTCGTCGGGTCGTATTTCTTCGCCGACTTCTGCAGTGGCCGGATCTGGTCGATGGCGGCCAACGGCTCGAGCCTCTGGCAGCGCCGCGATACGGCCCTGAACATCACCTCGTTCGGCGAGGGCGAGGACGGGGAGTTGTACGCGGTCACGATCGACGGTCACCTGTATCAGGTGAAGCAGATCTAGGGCCGTCCCCACTGGACGTACAATCCGGCAGCGATGCCGATCTACCTGGACCACGCTGCGACGACACCCCTCCGGCGCGAGGTCCTCGACGCGATGCTGCCATTCCTGACGGAGTCCTTCGGGAACCCGTCATCGGCCCATACGTACGGCCGCGTCGCCCGAGCCGGTCTCGATGACGCCCACGACCGGTTGGCGGCGAGCCTCGGCGTCGAGCCGCGGGAGGTGGTCTTCACCTCGGGCGGCACCGAGTCGAACAACCTCGCCCTGAAGGGCGCCGCGTGGGCGGGCAAGGCGCGTGGCCATCGGATCGTCACATCGTCGATCGAGCATCACGCCGTCGGACACGCGCTCCGCTACCTGGAGAAGTTCGGGTTCGAGATAGTGGAGCTGCCGGTCGACCGGTACGGGCGGGTCGACCCGGACGAGCTGGAGGCGGCGTTGACCGATCGGGCGATCCTGGTGTCGATCATGCTCGCCAACAACGAAGTCGGGACGATCCAGCCGATCGTCGAGATCGCCAAGCGCGTGCGCGGTCGGAAGGGCGTGCTTCTCCACGTCGACGCGGTGCAGGCGGCACCCTACGTCGATCTGCGCCTCGCCGAGCTCGGGGCTGACCTCGTCTCGATCAGCGGGCACAAGTTCGAGGGGCCAAAGGGCACCGGTGCCCTGTACGTCCGCCACGGGACCCACATCCTCGCCCAGCAGCACGGCGGCGAGCAGGAGCGACATCGGCGGGCCGGCACCGAGAACGTGGCGGGCGCGGTGGGCCTCGCGATGGCCTACGAGCTGTCAGTGGCCGAGCGTCCGGCCACTGTGAAGCGCTTGCGCTCCGGTCGTGAGCGACTGAGGAAAGCCGTGCTCGCCGTTCCCGAGACCGAGCTGACCGGCCACCCGACCGAGCGCCTGCCGGGCCTGCTGTCGATCATCGCCCGCGGGACCGACGGGGCAGCCGTCAGCCTGTCGCTCGACCTCGAGGGGATCGCGACCTCGGTCGGATCCGCGTGTACGACCGGTTCGACCGAAGTCAGCCACGTGCTCTCCGCGATGGGCTATCCCGATGACGAGGCGCGCGGCGCGCTCCGACTGTCCCTCGGCCGGACCACCACGGACGACGAGATCGCGACAGCCGTCGAGGTCGTCCCGCGGGTCGTCGCCTCGATGCAGGTCGGATCGGCCTCCGTGGCGCGAGACCCGCTGGGCCAGGGAGTCGGCGTGTGAGCCGGATCCTGGTCGCGATGTCGGGCGGGGTCGATTCGTCGGTGGCCGCAGCGATCCTGCACGAGGAGGGCCACGAGGTCGTGGGCGTGTGGATGCGGCTGCACGACGTCGCCGACACATACTCGGAGTTCAAGAAGAGCTGCTGCTCGCTGGACGCGGCGGATGACGCGCGCCGGGTGGCCGGCCAGCTGGGCATCCCGTTCTACGTCATGAACCTCGAGCGTGAGTTCGATGCCGGCGTCCTCCAGCCGTTCCTCGACGCCTACCTCGACGGACGGACGCCCAGCCCGTGCGTCGACTGCAACACGTACGTGAAGTTCGGGGCATTGCTCGGCCGGGCGCGGCACCTCTACGAGTGCGATGCCGTCGCGACCGGTCATTACGCACGGCGGCTGGTCGGCGAAGACGGTCGCGCCCGCCTGTATCGGGCGCGGGACGAGGACAAGGACCAGACCTATTTCCTGTACGGCCTGCGGACGGATCAGCTCGAGCACGCCCGGTTCCCACTCGGCGAGCTGACCAAGTCCGAGGTGCGCGCCGTCGCGCGATCGCTCGATCTCGTGACTGCCGACAAGCCCGAGAGCCAGGAGATCTGTTTCGTGCCCGGCGGCGACTATCGGGACGCGTTGCGCACGCGAGCCGGCTGGCAGCCCGAGCCCGGGCCGCTGCTCGACGGCGATGGGACACGGGTCGGCGAGCACGCCGGCACCGCGGCGTACACGGTCGGGCAGCGTCAGGGTCTCGGGGTCGCGCTGGGGCAGCCGCGCTACGTCTCGCGCATCGACCCGCTCACGAACACCATCCAGCTGGGCCGCCGCGAGGATCTCGAGACGCGCGCGTTCACGGTCGAGCGAGCCTCGTTCATCGCACCGGAGACGCCGGCCGGCGCGTTCCGTGCCTCGGTGCGGATCCGGCACCGTGCCACCCCGATCGAGGCGACCGTCAGCCCGCTGGGTGATCGGCGCTGGACCGTCCGCACCGACACGCCGCTCTGGGCCGCTGCACCGGGCCAGGCAGCGGTGTTCTACGACGGCGACGAGGCGCTCGGCGGTGGGCGGATTGCCATCCCGGCTCGTCCCTCGATCGACTCGGCGGGGGCGCATCCAGAGCCGGCCCACCCGGAGCCCGCGCTCGCCGGCGCGTGACCATCGAGCCGTCGCTAGTGCTGTCCGTGCTGGTCGGCCTCTTCCACGCCGCCGTCTCGGTGGCAATCCGTGGTTCAGCGGGCGGCCGGCTCCCGGCACTCGTCGCGGCCGCGATCCTCGGCGCCTGGGCCGGCGATGCGATCTTCGGGCGGCTGGGCATCGGGATCGTCACGCTCGGCGACTACAACCTCATCGGGGCGTCGATCGTGGCCTGGCTGGGCATCGCGATCGTGTCGGTCATCGCGGTCCTCGGCCCCAACCCGGAGCGGCCGGCGTGAACACCGACGACCGATCGACCGCGAGGTTCCTGCGTGGCCTCACGATCGGGGCCATCCTCGGCGCCCTGATCGCCGGATCGCGCATCTGGCGGATGCTGGAGCGTCGCGACCCGAAACGCTGAGCGCGACGCGAAACAACGGCCGACCCCGAACGTTAACGGGGACATGGACGGCACTCCTACCCGCGAGTTGGCCGACGACGTCGAACCGTCCGCAGTTCGGGTCGTCGGCGGGCGTGGCGACGCGGCGCTGATCGCCGCGTATGAGCAGCACCACGACGCGATCTATGGCTTCCTTCGGCGAGCCACACGTGACGACGGGGTCGCCGAAGACCTCCTCCAGGAGACGTTCGCCCGGCTCCTGACCGAAAGTCGCGCTGGCCGGGCGCCGGAACATGTCGTGCCGTGGCTCTATCGGGTCGCCACCAACCTGGTGATCAGTCGGGGTCGGCGGACGCGGACGGCGATTCGATGGCTGACCGAGCAACGCCACGCTCCCGCAGAGCAGGGCTTCGAATCGGCGGAGGCGGCCACGCTTCGGCATGAATGGTCGTCCGATGTCCGCACCGTCTTGTCGGGTCTCCCAGCCGAGGCGAGGACGGCGTTGCTGCTGTCCGCCGACGGGTTCTCAGGTCGCGAGATCGCCGCGACGATCGGCCGGACCGAGGCTGCGACGCGCGTCCTCTTGTGTCGGGCCCGTCAACGGATGCGGTCCGAGCTCGAGGACCGGGAGTCAGGACGATGATCGACCACCGACGTGCCCTCGACCTGGCTGCCGCCGCCATCGACTTCGAGCTGACGCCGGACGAGCGGGCCAGCCTCGACGCCCACCTGTCGACGTGCAGCGCCTGCCGAGAGCGAGCCGCAGCGTACCGATCCGACGCGGTCTCGATCGCTGCGTTGCCGGTGACGCGCCTGTCGGCGCATCGATCGGTGGCTGTGCTCGATCGGATCGTCGCACCGCGTCGAACGATGCCCCGACTTCGGATGCTCGCCATCGCAGCATTGATCACCATTCTCGCGGCCGGTCTTGCTGTCGGGGTCGGTGTCGAGATCCTTCGACGGGCGCGGGACGACCAGCTCGCAGATGCCCCAACGCCACAGGAGCCGTCGATCGTCGCGCCATCGCCCTCCACGTCCGGCGAGCCGCCGCTGGCCTTCGGGGTCACGTCCGAGGGAGATCTCGGTGCCGGACATCCACGTCCGCAGGCTGTCGCTGCTGGGCCGGATGGGGAACTGATCGTCGTTGGTGGATTCAGCTGCAGCGGAACGACCGATGCCTTCACCTGCGCATCTCCGATCTCGACGACACGACGATACGGTGGCGAGCCGTGGACGACGGGGCCTGTTGAGGTAGGCGACGGTGTGCCGACGAGCGGGCCAGAGCTCGGACTCCACCGCATCGCAGCGGGACACGGCGAATTCGTGGCGATCGGATACACGTCGGATCCTCGTTTCCGACCGGCGATCTGGCATCGGTCGGCGGATGGAACGTGGACGCTGCGACCCGAGGACCCCGTCTTCGCCGAGGCTCGGCTCCGAACCGTGGCGGCGACTGAGTCGGGATGGGTCATCGGCGGCGAGGTCTTCCTGCCGACCGGCCCGCGGGCGGCGCTGTGGACCTCGCGCGATGCGCAGTCGTGGGTCCGGGTCGCCGATGGGCCCGCGTTCGATGTCGGCGGCTATCTCGAGACTGGGGAAGAACCCGGCGCGGGTGGGATCAGGGCCATCGCGACCGACGGCGGGTCCGTCGTCGCAGTGGGTTCGGCTTGTGACGCGACCGGCCAACGCTGCAGTCCAGCCGTCTGGTCGTCGCGAGATCTTCAGGACTGGACGCCGCAGCGCGGGGTCCCGACCGACCTGGGCAGCCTGGACAGCGTCGCATCGACGGACGACGGTTTTGTCGCCCTCCTGAGCCTCGCCGGCGATGGCGGACCATCGGCGGCGGTCGCCATGTCGGTGGACGGCGCGACCTGGACGGTCACCGATACGACCGGCTTCCCGTCGGACCTCGTACCGCGGGCAGTGGGGGCCGTCGGCGATGGCGTGGCGGCGGTCCTCACGCAAGACTCGCTGGTCCGGATCGTGGCGTCACATGACGGGGTGACATGGGAGACGATCCATGAGTCTCGGATCCAGGGCTCGGTCGACGCCACACCGGCTCCCGGCTCGGCCTCGGTTCCCGATCTCGCGATGACGACTCGGTCGGATGGCGTTGCGGTCATCGTCGGCTGGGCGTCGCTCAACGCCGACGAGCCTTTCCCATTCACCTACCTGGTGACCGTGGGTCCACGAGTCACCCCGCCGCCAGGTGGATCCGTCCCACCGTGAGCGCTAAGTCGAGATGGCACGGCCGGCGCCCCTCTCGGCGATCGGAACGTCAGGTCAGCTGGACCGCGATGGGGAAGGTCGCACGGTAGCCGTCGCCGTCTGCGGACACCGCCAGGAGCGTGGCGCCGCCACTCTGGTTGAAGATCCGGTCGGATTCGTTCGGCTGGTCCTGCGGGCCCTTCTGAGCGTACACACCGGTCGCGTACACAGTGCGGCTCAGCTCGTCGTCGAAGAACAGCTGCGACGTGAACTCGAAGCCGGCCTCCGCGTCCGGATCGGTGCGGATCTTGAAATGGATGTGGACCGCGCGACCCTGGTACCAGCCGGGATAGATCGTCGTGAACGATGCACGGCCGTTGGCATCGGTGCGCTGGAAGCCGCGCAGGAAGTTGCCCGTGTTCCCGCTAATACCGGAGTAATCGCCGAGCGCGTCGCAATGCCACACGTCCACGACGACGCCCTTCAGCGGCACGCACGCGGAACCGTCCGCCTGCGACACGATCCAATCGAGCATCAGCGCGGCACCCTCGGAGACCGCGCCGTCCGACGTGTTCGCGCGGATATCTGAGCGGTCGAGGTCGACATCGAGGTA
>DASTIG010000170.1:0-7274 GCA_035717785.1 Candidatus Limnocylindrales bacterium | reverse complement strand
CTCGCGAACACGTGGTCGGCCACGTCGGGGTCGAACACGGCGGGCAGCTTCGTCGTGCGCGGCACGGCCCTGCCCCGCGCTTCACGGAGCGTCGCCTTATCCGGCGCGGCGATGAGTGCCAGAGGCTCAGCGTGATGCTGGATCTCACCGCCGATCGGGACGAGGATCGGCTGGTCGCTCTTGATCGAGCTGACGATGTTGTCGCCCGGGATGTCGTCGGCGGTGACGACCACCACCTTCGACCAGTCGAAGTCGGGATCGAGGTCGAGCGCATCGAATGTCGCGTGCGCGTCGCTCGAGCGGACCGTGGCGCCATACCAGGCACCCGGGACGACGATGTCATCGGTGTAGAGGGCCAGCCCGGTGAGCTTCTCCGGACCTTCGCGCCGGAGCGGCACAGCCGGGCGGGCGAGACCGGGGACCGTCGTGGCGGGCGGGACGACGAGCGCATCGGGCACGTTCGTCCGGGTCGTCATGCGCACAGACGATACCATCGGTCCCGGACCACGCTGGACCGCACCCGTCGTTGCGATCGTGCACCAAGAATTGGTCCGACCCCCCTATCCCATGGTCCCAACGCGCGTGGCCGCCCGTATCATCCCGGCCACTGGAGGCCCGCTCGGGGCAGGTGTCCGGTGCGCAGGGGTGATCCAAGCGATGAATCTTTCACCGAGCGCGGTGTTCGTCATCATCGGCGTCGTTGCGATGACAAGCATCCTGCTCATGGGTGCCGTATCCGCGAGGTCCCGGGCCAGACGCGCCCGCCTGTTCGCGGAGGTCGACGCGCTCCTCGCGCCCAGCCGGGATGACCGATCGTCGGAGACAGGGCTTGAGACGCGCGACCCCTGGCTCCCTGCGAGTGATGCATGGCCCAGCGAACCGCTCGAGTTCCCCGCCCCGACGCGCCTCGAGGGGCGCTACCGGACACAGGACGAGCCCACCGAGTACGTCGACGAGATCGATGCTGAATCGAACGACGAAGAAGAGGCTGACGACGACATGAACGACGCCGATATGCAGCTGGCCGGCGAAGACGAGGGTGACGAGGCGCTCGACGAGCGTCACGCTCCTCAGGCTGCGCACCCGATCCCGATCGACCGCGGCACGTCCGCGAGACATGGCCAAGACGCCTTGACGGGTCTCTTGGACGCGACGGCCTTCGAGGAGGCCATGTCGCACGAGGAGGCCCGCCAGAAGCGCTACGGTCACCCGGCGACCGTCATCGTGTTCGAGCTCGACGGCCTCGCCAAGTTGGTCGATCGCCTCGGGTCGGACACGGGCGACCGGATCGAAACCGCCGTGGGCGACGCCATCATGCGCCTCGCCCGGCGGGCGGATCATGTCGCGCGTCTCGACCGGGGGCGCTACGCCGCCCTCCTGCCGGAGACCGACGAGATCGCCGCGATCAACTACGTCGAGCGGATCCGCCGTGCCTGCGATCTTTGGCTCGAGTCGGGTGCCATCGCCATGCGGTTGGCCATCGGCTGGGCGAGCACGACCGGCGATACCGGGTTGTCCGGTGCGATCCGCGTCGCGACCGATCGGATGCGGGTGGAGCTCCGTCGGCAAGCGGGTGGTGTCGGGGACGTGGTCCCCGGTGCCGAGGTCGGGGCCGGGGATCTGGGCCAAATCACGGACGACGCCGTCGGGCTCTGACGGTCAGTCGACTCCGAGCCGGATCGCTCGACCCGGCGTCGCGCCGGTGTGCTCGCCGTCGCTGACGACGAGCGTCCCGTTGACGATGACGTCGTCGATGCCTGTCGGGTACTGACGCGGCTCGTCGTAGGTCGCGTTGCTCCGGACTGTCGCCGGATCGAAGACGACGAGGTCGGCGAGGGCGCCGTCGCGGATCGTCCCGCGCTGCTTGAGCCCGAGCCGCGCGGCGGCCGCGCCCGTCATCTTGTGGATCGCCAGCTCAAGGCTGAGGAGCTGCTCGTCCCGCACGAACTGACCGAGGATCCGCGGGTACGAACCGTAGGTCCGCGGGCTCGGCTTCGCGGCGATGAACGTGGAGTCCGTGCCGACCATCCCGACCGGATGCGCGACGAACTCCCGCAGCGACTCGCTCCACGGTCCGCTTGTCACCTGGTTGATGCCGAGGTCCTCGGCCAGGAGCAGGTCGCAGATCGTGTCGACGGCGTCGCGGCCGGTCTCGTTCATCACGTCGGCGAGGCTCCTTGATTCCCAGCGCAGCAGGTCGGGCCGCTTGAAGTTGCCAATGCGCAGGTCCGACCAGCCGGCCGCGCTCGTGTAGGCCGGGCCCATCTCGCGTCGGAGTCGATCCCGCGTGCTCGTGTCGGCGAGGCGTTCCTTGAGGGGTACCGGGCCACCAGCCTGGATCCATTGCGGGAGCTGGATCAGCAGCCTGGTGCTCGCCCACTCGTACGGGTACGTGTCGAAGGTGATGTCGAGGCCGTCGGCGCGCGCATCGTCGACGAGGGCGATCAGCTGGTCCGGACCGCCCGGGTGCGTCTTTCGGTGATAGAAGTGCGTCACGTGGCTCGGAGCGCCAGCGCGCCGGCCGATCTCGATGGCCTCCCTGATCGGGTCGAGAAAGCGGTCGCCGAGCGTGTACCGGACATGGGTGTGGTAGAAGCCGCCGAGCTCACCGGCGGTGTGCGTGAGTGCCGCCAGTTCCTCGGTGGCGGCGAAGCTGCCGGGCGGGTAGTCGAGGCCCGACGACAGCCCGACGGCGCCGTCCGCCATCGCGTCGCGCAGCACGCCGCGCATGTGGTCGACCGCCCGCTCGTCCGCCGGGACGTCGTCCCAGCCGAGCGCGTCGATGCGCAGCTGGCTGTTGCCGACGAGTGTGCCGACATTGAGGCTGACGGTGCCGTCATACCGAGCGAGGTAGTCGGCGACCGAACGCCAGTCGTAGTCGATGTCCGGACGGCCATCGAGCCCGGAGTCAAGGTGCACGAACGCATCGAGATCCTCCTGCCGACGGAACGGCGCGAATCCGTTGCCGTCGACGCCGACGATCTCGGTCGTCACTCCCTGGCAGACCTTGGGTTCGTGGAGCGGCTCGGCGAGGATCACGAGGCCGCCGTGGCTGTGAAGATCGATGAAGCCGGGCGCGACGACCCGTCCGCTCGCGTCGATGATCGCGCCGGCGTGCTGCGGAGCCTCATCGCCAGAGTCGAGGAGGCGGAGCCGATCGGCTTCGACGACCACACTCCCAGCTCGGGGCGGGGCACCGGTCCCATCGACGATGGTGCCGCCGATGATCAGAAGATCGACGCTATCTGTCACGGATCGATCGCGCCCGAGCCACGGATGTGCACCGGGTGACCATATCGGACCCTGAGGACCGTGGACTGCCATTCCAGCCACTGACCGGTGCGCACCACGACCCAGGCGTCGCCAGGGCGGACCTCCACTGACCAGGTGTGCACTCGGCGCACCGACCGTCGTCCGAGCGATGCCTCAGACTCCTGAACGGTCGCCACGTGCACCAACGTCAGACGAACACCAGCGCCGACCCGCCCCGTCGGCTTCTCGTGTGCACGGAGTGACCGTGTCGGACCCTGGGCGGCTCGAATCGTGTGATCCGGGGTCTGGCGGTGCAAGCCGTGACCCAGGCGTCGGCGCCGGACGCTCGCAGCGACCAACGGTGCGGGAGCTGCCCCAAACGTCACTCGGCCTGTCGCTCGAGACGACTTACGGTCACGAGATGCACCAGGGTCAAACGAAGACGAGAGCCGATCCACCCGGATGTCGCCCGGAGGCCAGTGAGGCCAGCGCCGCTCGAGGCGGGACGGGGTACGCGTCTGTGATCATCGCGCCAGCAGCTCGCACCGCAGCTCGGTTCCGCGGGGTGTCTGCAATGACGAGCAGCACCGAATCCAACCCCGCGTCGCGTGCCTTCAGCGCGATCCGGCGCAACTGGCCCTGCGCGTCGTACAGCCTCGTCTCTGCCTCCGTGTGAAGCGGCGCCGCGGCTGGCTCGAACCCGGCGATCACCGCGTCCCATGCGCGGAAGTCGCCGTCGATCGGCAGTGGCACCTCGGTTCGCATGGTCAGCGTCGGAGCGAGGCGCACACGAAGCCGATCCATGAGCGCGATCTGCCCGGCATCCCGAAGCGGGGCCGGACCAGGGTAGGCGCGGACGCGGACGTCAAGGCCCACCACGGCACCGATCCTCGCTAGTTGCCGCAGCGTCACGCTCGGCAAGACCGCCCGCTCCACTCGTCCGACCTGGCTGTACGACATCCCGGTAGCACGACCGACGTCCCGCAGCGTCTTACCTGCCATCAACCGGGCCGTTCGCAGATCGGTACCGATGGTCACAAGATCATTCCGAGCAAGGCGCGATCCACGATCGGCGGCGCGCTCTCGGTCCGACATGAGGCCATCGTGCCGCACCACGCTCTACGCGCAGTTATCACCGCCCTCAGACCCGGGCGCCCGGACCCTCGAGGCGGCGGCCGCGGACCCATGCCGCGCGGACCATGTCGGGATGGGCCCGGAAGATGAGCCGGCTGGCGAGGTCCTCCGCCTCGTCGTCCGTGATGCCCGGGATCGGCGCCGCATAGGCGGGATCGACGGCGATCAGGTCAGCCTCCTTGCCCGCCTCGAGCGAGCCGGTGATGGCGCCCATACCAAGCACCTCGGCGCCGCCGAGCGAGCCCAGCCGCAGCCAGTCGAGCGGCGCGAGTACCGCGCCGTGCTCGAGGCCCGCCACGCGCCGGGCGCTCTGCGCGTAGAACCCGACCCGCATCACGCTGAACATAGATAGGTCCGGACCGCCCGCGACATCCGATCCCAGCCCGAGCGTCAACCCGGCGTCCAGGTAGCGGCCGAGCGGCATCACGCCCGACGCCAGGAACAGGTTCGAGATCGGGCAATGTGCGACCCGCGTGCCCGTCTCGACGAGCCGCCCGAGCTCGCGGTCCGAGAGGTGGACCGCGTGCGCCAGGATCGCGCGCTCACCCAGGCCTCCGGCGCGGTCGTAGACGTCGACGTAATCGATCGCTTCCGGAAAGAGCCGCGCGACCTCGGCGATCTCGCCCTGGTCCTCCGACACGTGCGTCTGCCAGTACGCGCCGGTCGATGCCGCCAGGGCTGCCGATTCGCGCAGAAGATCGGCCGTGCAAGACACGGCGAACCGCGGCGTGACCGCGTAGCGGAGTCGGCCGGCGTCGGCGCCGTGCCATTTCTCGATCAGCCGCGCAGTCTCGGCGAGAGTCCTGCCGAGGATGGTCGCGGGCTCGATGGTCGGGTCGTAGGTGATCCGATCCATCATCACCTTGCCGACGATCGCTCGGATGCCGTGCGCCTCGGCAGCCTGGAACGTGGTGTCGAGGCTCGCCTCGTAGACCGCACCGTACACGAGCGCCGTCGTCGTGCCCGCGGCAGCGAATGCGCGCCACGCAGCGGGCGCGACACGTTCGGCGGTCGGGCCGTCGAAGCTCCGCTCCAGCGGGAAGATGTATCGCTCGAGCCAGGCGAGGAGGTCCATGCCTGCGCCGAGCCCGGCGTTCGGCAGCTGCGGCAGGTGCGCGTGGAGGTCGACCATGCCGGGCATCAGGACCCACGGCCGCAGGTCGAGGATCGCCGGGGCCGTGGTGGCCGGGGCCGTGGTGTCTGGGTCAGCGGGCCCCCGGTCGGCGAACGCGCCGGCGAAGACGATCCGCCCCGCGGCATCGACCTCGACGAGCCCGTCGGACTCGAAGCGCGAGCCGCCTGCGGTCAGCGGCGTCAGAAGCCGGCCGCGGACACTGAACGGGGGCGTGGCGGGGAACTCCACGGCGGACAGGCTACCGGACATGAAATGACCCGGATCGATCGATCCGGGTCGGAATATCGGCCAGTGCGACCCAGGGGCCGCCGCTTATCGCTTCTTGCCGCGGACCTCGAACAGGTGCGCAGTCCACTCTGAGCCCCCGCGGTCGATCGTCGCCGAGCTACCGTGCCAGCCACAGGTGCACGTGATCGTCTGGGCCTGGTGCTTGTACTCGTCGATCACGTGCTTGAACGGCTCGTTGGCGAGGACGGGCTTGACGGGGGGACGGCTATTCAAGGGGGACCTCTTGCGCGTGAACGGACGGCGTCCGTGGGTGAACGGGGGACCCGCATTGTACCCGTTCCGGCCGATCCCTGCCCGGGATCACGGCCTGTCGCGCGCGAGAGGGTCAGGCGGTTCAGTCGGGCCCGAGGTGGTAGCCGATCCGTCGCGGGAGCCTGCTGAGCTCCCGCAGGAGCAGACCGGGGTCCTCGCCACGCTCCTCGATCGACTCGCGGCGAGCGGCGGCCTCGCGCACCAGTCGAGCGCCGACGTAGCGAACCGGTTCGGGCGGGAATGGCCGAGGAGCGCGGCCGTTCGCCAGGGGCAGGGCAAGAGCCGGGTCGTCCGCGCGTTCTGTCGCCATCGCCGCGAGGATGCGGCCGCCGACCAGCGACGGGCCGACGCCGTTGCCGCTGTACCCGTGTGCGTAGTGGATCGGGCGGCCACCGACGGAACCGACCCACGGGAGGTGGTCGGCGCTGATATCGATCGGGCCGCCCCACGCGTCCTCGATGGGGACGTCGGCGATGGACGGGAACAGGCGCCGCAGCCCGGCTGCCGCGCGTCCCGCCGCACGAGTGTCGTCGGTGAAGACGTCGCCGATGGTCCCGCCGAACCCGGCACCGCCACCTCCGCCACCGATGGCGATCCGACCGTCCGGCGTCGTCCGCAGGTAATGCAATGTGAACCGCGCGTCGGCGACACCCTCGCCGCCGGTCCAGCCGATATCGGCCAGTCGATCCGGGATGGGCGCCGTGAGCACGATATACGACGACCACGTCACGAGGCGCTGGGCGAACCACGGCCAGCCTGCGGCCCACGCGTTGATCGCCACGACCGCCGAGCCGGCGAGGACTTCGCCATCGCCCTCGGCCGACTGGGTTCGGACGCGGACGGGCCGGAGACCGCGGCCGTTCCCTCGCCGAGACGGAGCGCGTCGAGCGCCAGCCCCGAGGCGGCCCAGCGGCCCGGGTCGGACCCCGTCGATCTCGACGGCTTCCGTGCCTTCGGCGATCACGACCCCGCGTTCCAGGAGGACACGCCGCAGACCGCGGGCAAGAGTCGCCGGTTGGACCGTCGCGGCGCCCGGCATGAATGCCCCATCGCGGAACACCGGGGAGCGGACGCGTGCGGCGACCTCCTCCGCGGACACCGGCACGTATCGATCCCCTAACCCGTGCCCGCGGAGCGCCTGGACCGCCTCGTCCCATGAGCCGTCCTGGGCCGGCGCCGCACTGACGGACAGGGACCCTGCCTTCGTGTACCA
>DASTIG010000169.1:0-4583 GCA_035717785.1 Candidatus Limnocylindrales bacterium | reverse complement strand
GCTCCCAGAGCGGCCCATCGTTGTCGCCTCGATCGGCCGCTCGATCGCGAGTGCGACCGCTGTCGCGCGTCGAGCTGACTGTCGGGCGCCGCGCCGGTCGCGTGGGCGGTCGCACGCCCGCGTGGGCTTCGTTCTCCTCGGCCTGCCGCGCCGCGCGCCCGACGAGCCCGGCCAGGTCCGGGTCCGCAGGGACGGCCGGGCTGTCCTGAGGGGGTGACGGTCGGCGCGGCGATGAGCGCTGGCCCCACTCGTCACTGACGGCACCACCAAGCGCCAGCCGGTCCGCGGCGCTGCCGGCCAGGCCCTGTGCCTCTTCCGGGACGGGCGGTCGATCGGCAGCGTCGTCGGGGCGTGTTCCTTCGCGGCCCGGCCCACCGCCGCCCGGCCCAGAGGCCCACGGTGGCGGCGCGGCCCAGTCACGCGGCGGATTGCGCCGAGGGCGGTCCTCGAGCGGCGGTTCCTCCCTGGCCTGGCTCCAGAGATCGCCGTCGGCGTCGTCGTCCCCGTCGTCGGTCACGCTCGCCATGGATGCGGCGACAACCGCATCACCGGGTCCCGCCCCATCGTCGTCTGCGATCGCAGCGACGGCGGCGGCCGGGATCGCATGAGCGGCCTCACGTCGCGCCCATTCCTGGAATGTGGGGCAGACGGGGAACGCGGTCGACAGGCAATACGCCTCCTGATGGGCGAGGGCGCGCGGTGCCGGCTCGGTCTCGGCGAAGCAGCGGTGTCGGTGATCCGGCCGATCGGCGCGCTCGTCGCGATCGTCCTCGAATGCGACGAACGGGCAGGCCGATGAACCATCCGCGCTGGTCAACCCTCGGTCCGTCATCCGGTCGATGATACCTGCGGTGCATCCGACACCGGTACACGGAAAGGCCGGGCAAAAGGGAGCTCCTCGTCGACCTGAAGGCGTTTGACACGCTCTCCGCGCGCTCGGACACTTCGAGGCGTTTCCCGAGACGGTAGGGTGGTGTCCTCGACCCAGTGTGAGAAGGAGTCCCATGTCTCGCCTGACCCGTTGGCTCGCGCCGACAACGACTGCCCGTGCCCATTGCGACCTGCCCTGCGGCGTCTACGACCCCGAGCAGGCGCGCATCGAGGCCGAGTCCTGCCACAAGATCAACGAGAAGTACGCGGCCAACCAGGACGCCACGTTCCGGACTCGCGCGGTGGCCATCAAGGAGAACCGGGCCGACCTGGTCAAGCACCACCTCGACGTCCTGTGGCATGACTATTTCAAGCCGGAGCACCTCGAGGCCGTGCCGAACCTGCACGAGCTGTTCTGGAACGCGACCAAGCAGGTGTCGAAGGTCAAGGCATCGACCGACGCCGCCGACTCGAAGGCCCTGCTCGACATGATCGACGAGATCGACGCCGCCTGGAAGAAGACCGGCGGCGAGGAGAAGACCCGCGTGGCGGGCAGGCCTTCCTGATCTCCACCGATGCGCATCCCGAGGCCCCGCCGACCGGCGGGGCCTCGTCGTACCGAGACGCTCCGGCATCGGCTGCGCGGTCCGTGGCGGATCGCCGTGAAGCAGGCAAGCATGGAGCCAGCCATCAGCGAGGGTGACTGGCTGCTGGTCGACCCGACCACGACGCGCTGGCCACGGCGCGGCTCGGTCGTGGCGTTCCACGAACCGGACAGCGGCGTGCTCTCCATCAAGCGCGTGTCGGGGACGCCCGGCGATCGGGTGCCATTCCGCGACGGCTACATCGAGCTGGCCGACGACGAGGCCTGGCTAGTGTCCGATGCCGACGCGGCCGTGACCGCCGATGCGGGCCTCGGCGAGCCTGTCGACTCCAACCGCTACGGACCGGTGCCGGTCGCGCTCCTCGTGGGGAGGATCTGGTTCCGCTACGGTCCCCTGCATCGGATCGGCCGGCCCGGACCTTCGAGCCGTGGACGAAACGGACCTCCGAAAGTACCGTGACATCGCCCGATCCGACCCTTGGAAGGAACCATCCACCGTGACTTCGACGCGCTCGCGCCACCTGACCTTCGCGCTCGGCAGCGCACTCCTGACCTTCAGTCTCGCTGCGTGCGGCGGCACGCCGTCGGCCGCCACGTCGGCGCCGACCTCGGCCGCACCGGCGAGCCTCTCG
The DNA here is from genome assembly GCA_035717785.1 of Candidatus Limnocylindrales bacterium. Taxonomy (GTDB): domain Bacteria; phylum Chloroflexota; class Limnocylindria; order Limnocylindrales; family CSP1-4; genus SPCO01. The sequence continues at coordinate 2,477 of DASTIG010000169.1, read as the reverse complement.
CCATCCGCTGGGACCGCGAGCCCATCAGCTGCGGCGTCGGCCGCGGCCTCGGCCGGACCGAGCCTCGCCACGACCGGCCGCATCGTGGTCCCCGAGCAGGGCTTCGCGATCACGCTGCCGGCAGGCTGGACCAGGATCGATCTGCAGTCGGGCGATCTCGAGCAGATCATGGCCGCCGCGGGGGCCGACAACCCCGAGATGGCCGAGCTCTATTCCGCGCAGATCCAGACCATGCTCGCGAGTGGTCTCGTGATCTTCGCCTTCGGCCCGGACATCACGACCGGGACCAACCTCAACGTCTTGTCGCTTCCGAGCATGGGCATGAACCTGGACCTCCTCGAGCAAGCCAACCTGGCTCAGCTCAAGACCCTGGCCGAGGGTGAGGTCTCGACGGAGCGGGTCACCCTCCCGGCCGGCGAGGCGCTCCACCTCCGGTACAACATCAAATCTGCGAACCAGCCCGCGCCGCCGACGATCGATCAGTACCTCGTGCTCATGGGCGACCGGCAGCTGATGGTCAGCGTGACGAACGCCAGTGCCGCCGATGCAGCCGCGATCGCGGGGTCGCTCGAGAAGCTCTAGGGGCCGACCGCCGCCGCCTCCGCCGACAGACTGATTCCCGCCGCCCGACAGTCCTCGGCGAATGCCGCCTGGGCGTCGAGCGTCGGCGACCAGCGCGTCGGGAAGGCGACCAACCGGTCCAGCCCGATCTCGGCGAACCGCGCCAGCCGGTCGACGCGGGCCTGGCCCGCATCGCGCATCCGCTCGTCGCGCTCGTACAGCGAGAACCGCATCGTGGCAGGGTCGCGTCCGTCGGCCTCGCAGCGCTCGCGGACGTCCCGCATCCGGTCGACGATGTCGTCGGCCTCGAGGAACACGAAGTTCAACTCCTCCGCGAAGCGGATCGCGTAGCCGGCCGTCCGTTGCCGGCCATTGCCACCGACGATGATCGGGATGCGCGGCTTCTGGAGACCCTGTGGCTCATTGATCGCGCCGCGGACGTGGGCGTAGCGGCCCTCGTACGAGGAGCGACCCGGCTGCAGCATCCTCGTGATGATCTCGAGGTGGTCACCGAACGCCGCCATGCGGTCGGCCAGCGGCGGGAAGCCGTATCCGTAGGCGACCCACTCGTCCTCCTTCCAGCCGGCCCCGATGCCAAGCTCGAACCGGCCACCGCTGATGACGTCGATGGTCGACGACAGCTTGGCCGTGAGCGCCGGGTTCCGGAAGCCCGTGCACACGACCATATGACCGAGTCGGACGCGCTCGGTCACCATCGCGAGGGCGGCCAGCACCGAGAAAGACTCGAACGTGATCTCGTCGGTCGGCTCGGGCACCGTGTGGAAGTGGTCGAACACCCACAGCGACTCGAAGCCGAGCTCCTCGGCCTGACGCGCGAGCTCGACGGTCCGTGCCCACGCGTCGGCCGGCGGCCAGCCGTCGTAGTCGCCCTTCCACCCTTGCGGTGCCATCAGCCCGACCTGCATCGTCGCCTCCGATCAGATTCCGTGTCGTCGCAACCATTGTCACCGCTCAGCGCGATCGTCGCGTCCGCCGGGATGCCGGCCGGCGGAGGTGCCCGGCCCCTATGCTCAACGGCATGGATATGACCGCGTTCGACCCGACCGCTCCGCTCCCCGGTCCCCCCGATCCGTGGGCGTCGACCTCACGCCCGAGCCCTCGCTCCGGACCGCCATATCACATGACGGACATGATCGAAGCCGAACCGGCACTCGCGGACCGGATCCTGGCGCGTCACGAGCCCGTCGGCAGCGGAGCGGCAGAGCTGTCGCGCGTCATCCGCCGGACGATACGCGCTGGAGACCCGGTCATCGTGACCGGCTGCGGGACCTCCGAGCACGCCGCGTACGGGGTCGCCGAGATCCTGCGCGAGGCCGTGCGCTCAGCCGAGATACGGGCACCCGGGCACGCGACGCGCCACGAGCCGTTCGCCGCCCAGGCGTTCGAGCTGTCACTCGACCCACCGTCGACGGGCCTGGTCATCGGCATCTCGCACGAGGGCGGCACGACCGCCACGAATGCGGCTCTCGACGCCGCGCGCGCCGCGGGTGCCCGAACGGCGATCGTCACGGTGTCGGACCGCTCCCCCGGCGCGGCACTCGCGGACATCGTCGTGGAGACCGACGAGCTCGATCAGAGCTGGTGCCATACGGTCGGCTATCTGAGCCCACTGGTCGCCGCCACCGCAGTCGGGGCGCACATCGCCGGCCGGTCGGTGGACGGGACGTTCCGGTCAGCCGCGCGCGACCTCATCCAGGCAGGCGTCGACCGGGCCGGGATCGCCGAGCCCGTCGCGACCAGGTTGTCGGACACCCGGTCGATCGTCGCAATCGCCTCCGGCGCGGACCGAACGGCCGGCCGTGAACTCGTCCTCAAGATCGAGGAAGGGACGTGGATCCCGGCGGCCTACCGGGATCTCGAGACCTTCCTGCATGGGCATCTTGCCGCCACGGACG